>DATJBI010000019.1:0-3512 GCA_035515435.1 Anaerolineales bacterium | reverse complement strand
CCGGGAATATCATCCGGATCTGGTTGCCTGTTCGGCCCTCTTAACGACGACCATGCCCCGGATGAAGGATATCGTCGACGCTCTGAGAGAAAACGGGTTGCGGGACGGGCTGAAAGTGATGATCGGCGGCGCGCCGGTCACAGAAAGTTTCGCAAGGCAGATCGGCGCAGATGCATGCGCCGCGGATGCCGCGGCCGCTGCGACCCGTGCCAAAGAGCTGATCGTCGAACTGAGGAGGGCCTGAGGCCCGCAGAATGGCTCACGCCTTGCCTTTGGATAGATCATGACCAGCGGAATCGTTTTTGATATCAAATAGTTCACCATCCACGATGGACCTGGCATCCGCACAACTGTTTTCATGAAGGGCTGCCCATTGTCCTGCACGTGGTGTCATAATCCGGAAGGTCAGTCGCTGCGGCCCCAGATCATTCACGCCCCGGCGGGCGATCGGCTGGCAGGTCAGGAATACACCGCGCCGCAATTGGCTGCGCTGTTGAACCAGCAGGCCGCGATCCTGAATAACAACGAAGGCGGGGTCACCTTCTCGGGAGGGGAACCCCTCCTGCAGGCCGCGTTTGTTGCCGAGGTGATCGATCTGCTGCCGGGCGTGCATATTCTGCTGGATACCTCCGGCTATGGGCGGCCGCGGGATTTTCAAAGACTGGTGGATCGATCCGGCCTGGTATTCTTCGATCTCAAATTGATCGACCGCGAGGCGCATCGCCATTACACGGGCTGCCCAAACGACCTGATCTTGGAGAATCTGCAGCTCCTGGCCGCATCCGGCACGCCGTTTGTGATCAGGGTGCCGCTGGTGCCCGGTGTGACCGATACCGAGGAAAACCTGACGGCGATTGCCCGGACGGTCCGGGCGTTGCCGGGCCTGATACGCGTCGATCTTTTGCCCTACAACCAGGCCGCCGGATCGAAATACCAATATGCCGGAATGGAGTTCAAGCCGGATTACGACGAGAGGCGCCCGCTGAATATCAACAGGTCGCCCTTCGAACACTACGGTGTGAAGGTGTGTGTCGCATGAATGAGCTCTTGGAGCGTATGAAAAGACGGATACGAGCGTATGAACATCGCTCGCTGCGGCAGGCCGCGCCGATCGATATCCTGGCGGAGTGCGAGGCCGAGAATCTGTCTTGGCCGAGACGGGTGGCCCGCCTTGTGCGCCGTCAGTGCGAGGCCGAGCAGGTTGTGATCTTCCCGGACGAGCAGATCGTATTTACCCGAACCCTGCCCGCGGTGCCCCCCGTCTACAGCTCCGAAGACTGGGCCCGTTTGACCGCAGGTCGAACCCTCCATGAACTGGGTCCGGTCAGCAATATCAGTGCGGACTGGAGCCTGCTGCTCTCGCAGGGCCTGCTCGGACGCAGGCAGGTCGCCTTGCGATCCCGTGAGCGGCTGGCAGGCAGCGCTGCGGCGGTGGAGTTTCTGGACTGTGCCATCGAGACCATGGACGCGGTCATGGAGCTGAGTGCCCGTTACGCCCTCGAGGCGAAACGCATGGGAAGGGATGACCTGGCCGCGATCCTGGAACAGGTTCCGGCCCATCCTGCCCGCACGCTGCGGGAGGCCCTGCAAGCGCTCCGCCTGGGCCAGGCCGTCGTGTGGCTGGGCGGCAACTATCACGTGGGATTGGGACGTTTTGACCAGTACATGTGGCCCTATCTGCAGGCGGATCTTGAAAGTGGGCGGCTCACGAATCAGGAAGCCGAAGACCTGCTCTCCGAGTTCTTCATTTCGCTGAACAAGGACAGCGATCTGTACCCGGGCGAGCAGCAGGGTGACAACGGACAGACCCTGACCCTGGGCGGCGTGACCGCGCGCGGCGATTCGGCCGTGAACGAGCTTACCTACATGGTGCTGCGCGTGGCCCGTGAGCTGGCGATGATCGACCCCAAGATCAATCTGCGCATCTCCGCGCAGACCGACCTGGAACTCCTGAGCCTTGCCACCGAACTGACGCGGATCGGGCTGGGGTTTCCGCAATACAGCAACGACGATGTCGTCATTCCGGCGCTGCAGACCCACGGCTATGAGCTCGAGGACGCGCGGGATTATGTTGTCGCGGCCTGCTGGGAGTTCATCATCCCGGGCCGCGGCATGGAAGTTGTCAACATCGGCGCGGTGTCGTTCCCGGCGGCCGTGGACCGGGCAGTGCGGGAAGGACTGGAGGGCGGAGGGGACTTTGCTCAGATCCTGGAGGGGGTCAAGGGCGCGGTCCGTGAACAGGTCGACCGCCTGGCCGATGCCTATTCACGCCTGTTGCTGCCTCCGGCTCCCTATTATTCGATCTTTATGCACGGTTGCCTAGAGCAGGGCCGGGACTTGAGCGAGGGTCTGAAATACAATAACCTGGGTATTCACGGTGCCGGTTCGTCCAATGCGGCTGATGCCCTGGCGGCCGTGAAGAAATTTACTTTCGAGGAACAAAGCCTCCCCGCCCAGCAGCTTCTCGCCGCCCTGGACACGAACTTCAGCGGCTCCGAAGCCCTGCGTCGAAAGCTGGAGGAGGCGCCATCCAAGGTGGGGAACAACGATCCAGTTGCAGATACTCTGCTGGTGACCCTGTTCGACGACCTGGCAGAGGCCTGCGAGCAGCATCCGCGGACTGCCCGGGGCGGTATCCTGCGGCCGGGTACGGGTTCGGCCATGTACTATATCTGGCTGGCCGTCGGGCATGAGGGGATGCGCGAACCGCTCGTCGGTGCGACGGCCGATGGTCGATTGCAGGGACAGCCGTTCAGCGCCAACCTGGCTCCCTCGCCCGGCGTCCGCGTCCGCGGACCGATCAGTACCCTTCAATCCTTTGCCAAGATCAACTATCGCCGCATCTTTAACGGCGGACCGATCACGATGGAACTGTCCGACTCGGTATTCCGCGACCGCGAGTCGGTCCGCAAGACGGCCATGCTGGTGCGGACCTTTGCTCAACTGGGCTGCCAGCAGCTGCAGCTCAATAGTCTGAGCCTGGACACCCTGCTGGACGCCAGGGCCCATCCGGAGAATCATAAGAACCTGATCGTGCGCGTCTGGGGCTGGAGCGGATATTTCTGTGAGCTGGCTCCTGAGTATCAGGATCACATCATTGCCCGGCATCTATATGAGATCGATTAAGCCCATTTTTCTCGAGGAGTGTTTGCCATGATAGACCTAAAGGAATATGAAGTCTGGTTTGTCACCGGAAGTCAGCACCTGTATGGGGAGGCCGCGCTCAAGACCGTCGCGGTGCATTCTCAGGAAATCGCGGCCGGATTGTCCAGGGCCAAACCCATCCCGCTCAAGGTTATTTTCAAGCCCGTGGTCACAACGCCGGAGGCGATATACGAGTTGTGTCTGGAGGCAAATCGGTCAAGGAATTGTGTCGGTCTGATCACCTGGATGCATACTTTTTCGCCCTCCAAGATGTGGATTGGGGGCCTGCGTGCCCTGAAAAAACCTTTCGTGCACCTGCACACCCAGTTCAACCGTGAGCTGCCGTGGTCGTCCATTGACATGGATTT
>DATJBI010000018.1:0-17505 GCA_035515435.1 Anaerolineales bacterium | reverse complement strand
ATCGTACGTCAGCAAATTCAATCCGGCAAAATGGTTCAAATGGGCCCGGATACCCTCCAGGCCAACATCCTCCGGAGGGGCCGAGGAATGGACTGCCGCAGCCAATGCCGCATCGAAACCGCTCGAAAATACGCTTAGCCGGAGAAAGAGATCGCGCTCCCCTGCCGTCAGCCGGTCAAGCAGGAAGGCTAGAAGTTCTTCACCACGACGGCCCGGCTGTCCGGCCGCTCGTTTGAGGCTCTGTCCAAAATCATTTACGAAATCATCTATCTCGATCGCAGAATTGCATTTTAAGTAGCCCGCCATTAAGCATAGACTCAGCGGCACGTTCTGGCAGATAGTCGCCAAACCCGCGGCGTGCGCACCTGCTCGAGGGCAGATGCGGACAACGAGTTCTTCGGAAGCCTGCTGCGAGAGCCGGCCGAGCGTTAACGATTCCCCGCTCAGGTTTTCCGATCTTTCATTGGCTGCGATCAAAAGGCCGCAGGAAGTCGGTCGTGCCAATATGTCCAGGAATTCGCCTGACCGCAGTCCATCCAAGATGATGAGGACCCGCCTCCCATCCAGGACCGACACATATTGATCTGTCAGCGCCTGCAGCTCATCGGAAACGGGCGCATAGGGTTCGAAGATGTGGACAACCGTCTCAATGATCCTGAACAACGCTGCGCGCTCCTGGCCATTGTCGTCCACCCTAATATATATTTGGGCATCAGGATATACGCTTCGCAATTGGTAAGCCGCCGCATTGCAAAGTTCTGTCTTTCCGATTCCCGAAACTCCAGCGATGCAGCATTTTCTTCCAGAAACAGGGTTAGGCGGGTCGGGTGCCAGGAGGCGCACCACGGTCTTGATTTCTTCATCTCTGCCGATGAAGAATTTTGAAGGCGGAGAGACGCGGTTCGGCTTCGGAATGTCGAAGGAAGTAGCCATAAGCAATTCGTCAATTCTCGCGCTCCAATTGAAATCCAAATCTCCTTGCGCAGAGTTTGCAAATTATAACCGCTATATGCGAAATGCTCCCTGCCTGGGAGGCCTCTCCAGCAGAGTATGGAAAATGGTCTTCGCGATCTGCCGTGACAACTCTCCCGATCTCACCTGGATCCGCCCGGCTTCGAGGCGGGAGCAGGTCTTGGGCTGGAACCGTTGATCAGCTCGTTCTCAGTGAACAGGCGGGGCCGAAGCCAGCCTCTGGCTATAGGAGTGATTGATCAGATAGACGCCGCCAAGAACAAGCATGCAGCCCAACGCCTGAATTGCATTCGGCAACTCCTTAAGCAATGGGATTGCCAACAAGATGGTTAAGACCGGCTGCAGGTTTAGGGTGGGCGAAACCACGGACGCAGGCAAAGTGCCCAATGAGTAGGAAATAGCCATATAACCAATGATCTGCGTGACAATCGCTGCCATGATGAATACGATCCAGGTCTGTTGGGAAAAACCGATCAAGGGATACTTCAATACCCATGCGATCAGGAGCATCCAGAAACTGGCACTGGCTCCGTTGATCCAGACATAGGTCAGCGAATCAAGGCGCTGACGTCCCCACCACATAATGAGAATATAGGCTGCAGAAAATACCGACGAACTGAAGGCCATGATATCACCAGCACCCAGGTGAGGCTGAAGAAGGGCCTCCCCGCTCGTAACAAGAAACACACCCAGGAAAATGACGAGGAGCCCCATCCAGAACCGCTGGTTCAGATGTTCATGAAACAATCCCCACGCGGCGATGCATACCCAAAGCGGAGTGACGTTTCCGAGTATGGACGCATTGGCCACTGTGGTATGAAAAAGTGAGGTGTTCCATAGAGCAAAATTCGCTGCCATACACATCCCGCTGAGAGCAGGAGGCAGGACAATCCGCCAGCTGACGCGAAAGGGGATGATTCGCTTTCGGAATGCCAGAAATGGTAATAGAATAAGCGTGGATAGGAATAAGCGATAAAAACCTGTCACGACGCCCGGAGCCTGGGCCCAACGTACATACATTGCAGCGAAGCTTAACGCCAAGGTACCTACCCCAAGTGCCAGGTAAGAAATTGGGAAATGTGGGAGAACTCTGGGTCGCAGCCACGTGAAGATTCTCAAAGATTTCCTCCATCCCTGTGCATTATTGATTTCCTTCGGAGAGCACCACTTCAGGGATCGGCGTTGCTGATCGGCGAGGCTGAAGGCCCGCACCAGCCTTGAAATAAAGACGCAAATCTATTATAATCCCATTATGAGACGGCGTCTCTAATTGTGAGACAGAACCGAGGCCCGAATGCCTACCACGGAAACACAAAGCATACATCGCGCAATTGCCATCCTGGATTGCTTTCATGAGAGTCAGCCAGAATTAGGCGTGCGTGAAATTGCCCGACAGCTGGAGCTGCACCCCAGCACGGTAGGGCGCATGCTGACAACCCTGACCTCCTTGGGTGTCCTGGTTCAGGACAAGGAAACGCACCGCTACCGCATGGGATCCAAGGTCCTCAAGTGGGGGGCCGTCTATATGGGAAACGTGGACCTGCGCCTCATCGCCCGTCCCTACATGCAGGAACTTCGTAAAACCACAGAAGAGACCATCAGCCTGGATATATTGGATGGGTCCAGCAGGCTGTGCGTCGAGCGCATAGAAAGTCCGCAGCAGTTGCGCTGGGTAAAAAAATTGGGCGAGAGAATGCCTTTTTATGCCAGCGCATCTGGAAGGGTATTGCTCTCTTTCATGGCGCCAGGTGAACGCAGCGCAATTTTGGCAGCAATGCATTTCGAGCAGCTGACTTCCAATACAACCACGGATCCCAAGGTTTTTGAGCAGGAACTGGACCTGACGCGGGAGCGGGGATACGCCGTCAGCGAGGGAGAGCGGGTGGAGGGAGTATCGTGCGTCGCGGCACCCGTCTTTGATGCAGGAGATAAAATAATAGGCGCCGTTACGATCTCGGGGCCGAGCACACGATTTTCCAAGAAAAAGATTCAACAATATGGTGACTTGCTGCTGCTGACCACGGCCCAGATCTCTGCGGCCATGGGGAAGCCGCCCTCCGAAACAAAAGACGAATCCTACCTTGTATCTGAACCGTCACTGCAGCCTTAGGACCTTGAATGAGCGATTCGCATTGGACCACGAAACTATCCTATACTACGGAAGACGGCATCGTTATTCGCGGGTATGACCTGATTCAATTGATCGGGGTCGTACCTTTCCCGTCCGTGTTATATCTCCTATTCACCGGTGAGCTTCCCCAACCAAAGACGGCGAAACTGATCGATGCTTTAATGGTTGCCTGCATCGATCACGGGCCGGGGGCCCCATCGGTGCTGGCAGCCCGGACCGCCGCTTCAGGTGGAGCCCCGCTCGGCGCGGCGGCCGCAGCCGGTCTGCTGACCCTCAATAAATTTCACGGAGCAGCAGTGGAGGATTCGATGGAATCCATTCAACGGGTCTTTGCCTTAAGCAACGGCCAGGCAGACCAATTGGACCGGGCCGCAGATACGATGGTGGCAGAATGGCGTCAAGCAGGCCGGCGGATTGCGGGCTTTGGACACCGACAGCACAAGATAACCGATCCTCGCCTGGAACGGCTGTTTGAACTGGCAAGAGAGGCCGAGGTCCCCGGGGTTCATCTCGAGGCGGCACGCGCCATCGTCCGGGCATTGAAACGGAGCACGGGCAAGGATTTACCCATCAACATCGATGGAGCGACTGCGGCTCTGCTGTGCGAGATCAATTTCCCCATCACTCTGTCCAATGCCTTGTTCATGGTGGCGCGAATCACTGGAATTTTGGCGCACGCGAACGAAGAGATTACCCAAATGCCGCCCATGCGGCGGATAGATCCCGTAGATCACGGGTATGATGGCCCCCCTGCAAGAAATTTGCCATCGAAGCACTAAGAGATGCTCAACACTTAATCGGAGGCATGAATGGCTGGTAGATCGATTACTCCTGAGGAAAAGGCGTATGCCGCTGAACTGCTGCGGCGAGCCCGTATTGCTCAGAAACAGGTCGAAATGTACGATCAAGCCCGGGTGGACCGGCTGTGTCAAGCAATCGCCTGGGCTACTTACAAAGAGGAGACCTTTGCTCGGATTGCCGTGATGGGCGTCGAAGAAAGTGGACTGGGGGATCCTGTTGGGCGTGTGAGCAAACGATTTAAGATCATGGGGATCTTACGAGATGTATTACGGGAGAAGAGCGTGGGGATAATTGAAGAGATTCCTGATAAAGGCATCGTGAAATACGGAAAGCCGGTAGGCGTGATTGCATCGATTGTGCCCACCACAAACCCGGAGCTGACTCCGCCCGGAGTGGGAATCTTTGCCATGAAATGCCGCGACGCCGTAATCTTTGCCCCGCATCCGCGCAGCAAGAAGACTTCCTTCGAAATGGTCCGGGTGATGCGGGATGCCCTGAAACGCGAAGGAGCACCCGAGGATATCTTCCAATGCGTGGAGCAGCCGAGTATTCCGCTCTCTCAGGAGTTGATGGCGATCTGCGATTTGGTGCAGGCCACCGGTGGTCAGCAAATGGTCAGGGCAGCCTATAGTTCTGGCACGCCGTCGCTCGGCGTCGGAGCTGGCAATTCAACCATGGTCATTGATGAGACCGCCAATATCGAGGAAGCGGCCCGCAATACACGCAACAGCAAAACTTCGGATTTTGGATCCGGGTGCTCGGCCGATGGCAACCTGGTTGTGGAGGCGACCGTCTATGATCGTTTTCTCGACCAGCTTATCAAAGAGGGTGGTTATCTGGCGTCTGAAGAGGAAAAGCAAAAACTCCAAACGGCCTTATGGGATGCCGAGGGTCATCGAACGCCAGATACGGTTGCCATATCAGCCCAGCGCATTGCAAACCGGGCTGGGTTTTCGATCCCCGAGGACCGCAAATTCGTCATCGTCAAAGAATCCAACATCGGCAAGGAGTACTTGTTTTCCAGTGAAAAATTATGTGTGGTCCTCTCGATCTTCAAATATAGCGGTTTTGAGAATGCCTTGAAAATGGTTGAACAAATCTATGAAGTCGGAGGCAAAGGCCACTCCTGCGGCATTTACTCCTTTAACGATGAACATATTAACCGGCTGGCCCTGATGGCTCCCGTGAGCCGGATCATGGTGCGTCAAGCCCAGTCAAAATCAAATGCCGGTTCCTTCACCAACGGTATGCCCATGACATCCAGCCTGGGCTGCGGGACCTGGGGAGGCAACAGCACCTCAGAAAACATTCACCTCAAACATTACATGAATGTAACCTGGGTCAGCAGACCTATCCCCGAGGACCGACCATCCGAAGCAGAACTGTTCGGCGAGTTCTACAACACGTAGACGGATATACTCCACGGGAAAGGCGAGCCAGACCATGCGCTACAAGGTTCTTTTGCTTAACGGGCCGAATTTGAATATGCTGGGCATCCGGGATCCGGCCACATATGGCACCGACTCCTTGGAGACCATCGTGAAGGATTTCAGGGCCTATGCCGCCGAACTTGATGTGGAAGTGCGCGATTTTCAATCGAACTCAGAAGGCGCTTTGGTGGATGCAATCCATGATGCCTACAAATGGGCAGATGGGATTGTATTCAATGCAGGCGCGTATACGCACTATAGTTATGCAATTCGAGATGCCATTGCCGCTGTCAAATTACCGGTGGTGGAAGTTCACCTGTCAAACATACATGCCCGTGATGAGTTTCGTCACAAATCCGTGATTGCGCCGGTCTGCCTGGGATCCTGCATCGGCTTTGGCCGTTGGAGTTATTTTGCAGGACTACAAGCGCTTATCTGGGTGTTGGAGAACAAGAAGTAGGCAAGAGAGCCAGTTTTGAGGACTCCCCTCGAATGTCCTCCCCAGACAAGGAGGGCAGGCACTTACCCATTGAAAATCGGGTGAACACAGACCAAACGACCCCTCCGCCCGGTTGGCATGCCCTGGCCCCGCCCTGCTCCTGAGGTCCCCGGCCCAGCTTCCAACCAACCGGCAACCCAAAAGCCAGCGTGCCCAGCGCAGTAGCGAACAATATCGGTCGAATGCCCATGCCTTGTGCCAGGATGCCGCTCGACCAGGGACCGCAGAACATGCCCACGGCATAGATAGGTCGATGCAGCCCCAGGGCGGTACTGGGCGCGGTGTCCCTTGCATCGCGAATGCCTAATCCCATCAGCACGGGGATGTTTATCCCCTGTGACATCCCAATCAGAAGTTGGCTTGCGAACAGCCTCGGCAGCGAAGGGGCCGCGGCCGTGAAAGTTGCCCCCGCGGCCTATATCCAGGAACTGGGCGACGGATCAGAGGCGTGGCACACAGACCGCCGATCATGAGTATGAGCAAATTCACAGAGACCAGGATGCTTTGAGTCACATCCGAGCCGCCCAATCGACCCGTCAAAATCGGAGTGAACTCAAGGGTTGTTGTCCGGTTTGCAAATTGCCCTATCGCTGCCAAAAGCGAAGCCAATAGAACAGCAGGACGAGCAGCAAGGCGGGTAACTCCTTCCCAGGATGGCTGTAACCGAGGGCGCAGTTCCTCACCGGTCGGCAACATTGAAAGAACTGCAAGCCCTGCCGCTCCTGCCGCAAGGAAGAGTCCGGCACGGCTGGAACGATTCATGGACTATCCCGGTGATTGCATCACCGTACTAGATTTCACTCGGTCCGGACGGGATTCGGCTATGCGAACACGCGGCAGGGCAAGCGCTCCAAGTTATCCTGGCCCCCCTTTTCCATTCGATTGGCTGTCATCTACCCCGGGAATGATCAGGATTCCATGGTCAACAGGACTTTGCCAGCATCGCCCGTGCTTGCCAGCTGCAATGCCTGATCAATTTCACGGAAGGGAAACGTGTTTGTGACAATTTTGTTCGGGGTCAGGATTTTGTTCGCTACAAGTGCAATCGTCCGCGCAAAATCGGCCGGATGATCATAAATAATAGAGCCGCTGATCCGAAGTTCTTCCCGAACAAGTTTTAACGGCACAAAGCTGGCCTGCGCGTTCGCCAGACCGAGCAGGACCACCTGCCCGCCGCGCGGTACCGCGCTCAGAGCCAGTTCCACGGTGGGGGTCACACCCGCACATTCAAAAACCGTGGTGACGTCTTCGTCCCTCCAGAGTGCTGCCGTATCTGGCCGGGCATCCACTTGCGCCCCGAATTGGCGCGCCATGTCCAATTTTCTTTGTATTTTATCGTGTGCGAATACGCGAATCCCCTCAGAGACCGCGGCTTGAATCAGCAGCAATCCGGTCGAGCCACACCCCAATACTGCGATTGTATCCCCAATCTGTGCACCGGAGCGCCACAATGCGTGAAGCGATACGGCAAGCGGTTCGATTGTTACCGCGTCGCCATTGGAGATCGAATCAGGTATCGGCCAGACAAATTCCGCAGGGGCGACAAATTGTTCCGCGTAACATCCCGCCATGGTAACTCCCAGGCTTTTCTTGCTGGGGCAAATATTACCGCGGCCCGAACGGCAATAGGCGCACTTGCCGCAGGGAAAATTGGGTTCAACGATGACCCGCTGGCCCGCCGAAAACCGCGTGACATCGCCGCCCACTGCCTTGACTCGCCCAACCGATTCATGCCCGAGCAGCAGCGGATAGGCAGAGGGTGCACGGTGGCCCGAAAATAACGATACATCTGAGCCGCAGATTCCGACCGAGATGGGCTCGATGAGTATCTCATCCGCCTCCGGTCGGGGAGCGGGTGTATCCTTTATCTCAATTCTTCCTGGCGCAGATAGGAAAGCAGCTTTCATATGGTCCTTATTCGAGATTGGCAGGCTGTCCAGGGATGAATCAACGGCCCTGGCGTTCCCAGCCGGAATGCGGGCTGTCAGTCCTTCGGCAATTCCCCGGGCGGTGTGTACATCCAGACCATCAACAGCGGTTCATCCCCTGTATTCTTATGCTGGTGGAATACGCCAGTTGGTATGAACATCCATTCACCATTTTTGAACGGGACCTCTTCACCGGCATCAACCAGGATCCCGCTGCCGCGCAGAATGATATCCAGCTCTTCGGATTCGGGATGATTATGCCAGGCAGATGATTCGCCCGGTTCGAAAATCGTCAGCCCGGCGACGAAGTGTTCTGAATTAACCAGTTTTTTGTCTATCGTGCGGAACACTTTCCGGCGAAGTTCTGGTGTGTTCAGTCCCAACCAGATTTCCTCTCCATCTTTGAACGGCGAAAGAACTTTAATTTGACCCATGGGTCCTCCTAAAAATTAGTTTTAGCCGACTCCCAGATAGGATTGCTGTACCACAGGGTTCTCCTGCAGTGCCTTTGCTGTATCGGCGTATACGACTTTGCCGGTTTCCATCACAACGCCATGGTGCGCGATCTTTAATGCGGCGCGGGCGTTCTGTTCGGTCAAAAGGATGGTCATGCCTTCCTGGTTCAACCGGGTAATGATCTCGAACACCTGCTTGACCAATAATGGAGCCAGGCCAAGGGATGGTTCATCCATGACCAACAAGTGCGGCCTGGACATCAGAGCGCGGGCGATCGCCAGCATCTGTTGCTCCCCCCCGCTCAGAGATCCAGCCAGCTGCTTTCGGCGCGTCGCGAGCGGAGGAAACATTACGTACATCTTCTCTTTGTCCTGGACGATCTCGGAGTTGTCCGAGCGGTGATAGGCCCCCATTTCCAGGTTTTCGTCTACGGTGAGCACCGAGAAGACGCGTCGCCCCTCGGGTACCAGGCCAACACCCAAGCGGACGATCTGGTTGGCTTCCATTTTATGGATGGGTGTCCCATCCAGGGATATCGTTCCGCGCCTGGGGTGCAATAAGCCGCAGATTGTCTTGATGGTTGTGGACTTGCCCGCGCCATTGGCTCCGATCAGCGTTGTGATCTCGCCCGGGCGCGCCTGGAACGAGATCCCTTTTACGGCATGAATATGGCCGTAATAAATGTGGAGATCTTCAACCTCGATCACAGTACATCCTCCCGCCCCAGGTATGCTTCAACCACAATGGGATTGTTGCGGACCGCGCTGGCCGACCCTTCCGCGATTTTCTTGCCATAGTCCAAAACGGTGATGGTTTCACAAGTCTCCATCACAAGTTTCATATCATGTTCGACCAGGAAGATGGTCACGCCGGAGTCGAGAATCTTCCCGAGGATTTCACGCAGTTTCTTGGTTTCGATCTCATTTAGACCTGCGGCCGGCTCGTCGAGCAGCAGAATTTTTGGCTCCGTAGCGAGGGCACGTGCAATTTCGACGCGGCGCTGATGGCCGTAGGGCAGACTGGTTGCAAGGTCGCCGGCGTAATCGGCGATCTCCAATAGGTCAAGCAAATTCATTGCTTTGTCGAGGAATTCCTTTTCCTCACGTCGGACTGCCACAGGATAGAATAACGTCTGCCAAATACTGGTCCGGCCATGATGTCCCATGCCGACCAGTAAATTATCAAGCACGGTCATGCTGCTGAACAATCTCAGATTCTGAAAGGTGCGCGCCAGACCCCTGGCCGTGATTTGATAGGCCGCTAAACCTGATATTCTCTTTCCCTCAAAAAAGATCCTGCCCGCGGTCGGTTTGTAATAACCGGATAATACATTAAAGATCGTGGTCTTGCCCGAACCGTTCGGACCGATCAAGCCGTGAATCTTGCCTTTCTGCACATTGACCGAAAAGTCGTTGACCGCAACGAGACCGCCAAATCTCATGGTTAGATGTTCGATTTCAAGAAACATTCGGCTCATTCTCCAGCTGTTTTAGCCCGAGGCGTCTCGATCGACCAGAGCCAGGCGATTTTTGCGCCAACCGCTGAGTCGCCGCGTAAGTTCTATCACGCCACCCGGCATGAATATTACCACGACCATAATTGCAACGCCATACGCCACGAGCTGCCAATTTTGAATGACACGCAGGTACTCCTGCAGGATTGGCAGCGCCACTCCGCCGACCAGAGAACCCACCAGGCTGCCCATGCCTCCGACCATGGTCAGGGTCAAGACAAACAAGGTAGCCGGGAAATCAAAAATGTCGGGGCTGATATAGGTATTGAGATGCGCGAACAAGGCACCGGCCGCGCCCGCATATGCTGCGCTGACCACAAAAGCCAGCACCTGGTAATAAGCCGTGTTGACGCCCATTGCCTTCGCGGCCATGTAATCGTCGCGGATTGCACGAAAGGAGCGGCCGATCCGACCCGCCAAAATCTGCCGTGCGATGAAAAAACCGAGAATCACCATGACCAGGATGAGGTAATAGTAGCGCTGATCGCTGTTGATGGGGTAACCGAAGAAATCCGGCATCTGAATGTGAGGGATGCCCATTGCGCCTTGGGTCAACGATCCGCCGTTCAGCAGTGCGATATTGATCGCCACGCCCAAGCCAATGGTCACGATCGCCAGATAATGGGAGCGGACCTTGAGCGACGGCAGACCGACAAAAGCTCCTATCAGGCCGGTAAGAATGATCGCTGCCGGCAGGTTCACCCAGAACGGGAATCCAAATTTCGTATTTAAAATTGCCGCGGTATATGCGCCCACCCCCCAGAGCGGTCCCACCGCTAAATTGAATTGTCCGGCATAGCCCATTGCCAGGTTCAGTCCAATGCTGATCAAAATATAGATGCCTGCCTGATTGATAATGTGCACCTCATAGCTGTTTTGGGCTACAAAGGGAAACACAAGCAAAGCACACGCCGCCACCCCCAATAATACTCCCTGGGTGATGTTCATCTTTTTCTTCATCTGCCCTCCCGGCTGCCTTCGTGTGGCAGTGAACATCTTACACTTTTTCCACAGTAATTTCCCCTACGATGCCCGATGGTCTGATCATCAGCACAACCAGCAAGACGACAAATGCAATGGCCTGGGTCCAGTTCGAGGAAATGAAGCCGGCAGAGACAGCTTCCAGCACGCCGAACACCAGTCCGCCTACGATGGCACCAGGAATGCTGCCGAGTCCACCCAGAATCGCCGCCGCAAATCCCTTTAAACCCACGGCCGCTCCCATCGTGGGACTGACGTAAACGATGGGTGCCGCCAAAATGCCCGCGGCTGCACCCAGCCCCGATCCAATCGCAAAGGCGATGGCGTTCATTCGGTTGACCGAGATGCCCATGGCGCCGGCCACATCGTGATCCATGGCGGAAGCGCGCATTGCCTTGCCGGTCTTGGTCTTTGCCAGGAAAACCTGCAATCCGACCATCAAAAGCGCAGACACACTAATGAGCAGTAGCATTTGAGGCAGGACCCTGATCCCAAAAAGTATAATGGGCGTATCGGGAAGGGGCGAATTGACCGCAAAACCTGTGGCGCCAAAGATGATGGTGAAGACGTTATCGAGAACATACCCCAACCCAATCGTTCCCAAAAGCATGAACATCATATCGAGCTTCTGCAAAGGACGGAAAATACGTTCGATAATGATCCCCAATACCGCGTTGAGCAGAACGCCGATGACGAAAGCCACGGGATAAGGAAGGTGCAATCCCCGCACCATGCCGTTATACCAGATGATCCCAAAGTAGGTTCCCGCCATATAGATATCGCCGTTGGCAAAATTGACCAGGCCCATCGAACGATAGACCAGGGAATAGCCCAGCGCAACCAATGCGTACAAGCTGCCGATCCCGATACCACCGATCAAAGTCTGAATAAAGATACTAGTGACTGGCATGGGCGGATCCTTTCGATTGACCAGGTGAGCTGACTGGAAGAATATTGTCTTCTCGGAGGCGACCGAGCCGCCTCCGAGAAAATCAGTATAGCTCTCTCAGGGCGTAGTGGGCAGGTAGGTCAATTGTCCACCTTTAACAACTCCAAGGAAGGTAGTATTAATACCTTCGCCATTCTGATCATAGCAGAATGTACCCTGAAGCCCCTGGTAGTTGCAGATTTTATGCATCTGAGCAGCCACGTTATCCGGGGTAAGCGGATGAGCATTATCCATCGCCATCAAAAGCATATTTGTGCCATCATAAGTATTGGCGCCATGTACTTCCGGATCCACACCCCAGCGTGCCTTATACGCAGTGGCAAAGGCCCGGGTGGCATCGTTGGCATCGTTGCCTGGATAAGGAGAAGTGAAATATGCTCCTTCCGCAGCATCACCCGCGGTCGAGATGAACACGGGTGACGCCAGCCCCGAGCCGCCCGCTATAATTCCGGTGAAACCAAGCTGGCGAGCCTGCTTGGCGATCAGGCCGGCTGCGACTTCGGAGGAAGCCAGCAGGAGCACTTCGGGCTGGGTTTGCAAGATCTTGGTTAATTGACCCGTAAAGTCCTTGTCGTTGACGCCATAGGATTCGGTGTCCAAGGCCGTCAAATTGTTCGCTTTAAGCGCGGCAACTTGATAGGATGTTTCGCCCACCCCATAAGCAGAGTTATCCCCGATGATCGCGAACTTGGTCTTGCCTTGTTTGACCAGATAGTTTACGACAGGGTTTTCGTACGCGGGACCCGCAGGATTAACCCGGAAGACATACGCGCTGCCTTGTTGCGTGATGGTGACGTTCGTACCATTGGTAAGCTGAGGAATCTTGTACTGTGCGAAAGTCGGGATGTCTGCCAGGGCGGAGCTGCTGTTGGTCGTAGCGAAGGCCGCCATGACCTTGTCTACGGTAGCAGCCTTCTCCGCCAGGCCAACCGACAAGGTTGGGTTGCCTTGATCGTCATAGGTGACAATTTGGATCTGGCAGCCCTGGACCCCGCCCGCGGCGTTTTTCTGCTCGACGGCCAGGGTAACGCCTTTCGTCATCCAATCCCCCAAACTGGAGGTCGTGCCGCTCATATCCCCAATGATCCCTATCTTGATCGGTTGTGCGCAAGCTGCTGTTGCAGTAGCTGCGGGCATGGCCTGGGTTGCGGCAGGGGCTTGGGTTGCAGCAGGTGCCGGGGTCGGCGCGGCAGGTTGCGGTGCGCAGGAAGCTAGAACCAACCCAAGTACGAGCAAGAGATATAAACCGATTCTTTTCATGTGATTCTCCTTCTGGATTCTCCTTCATCTTGGACGTAAGAGATTTCATCGACAATCTTCCTTCAAAGTGCTTAATATCTTATTGTTCGAGCTGCCTCCTTTCCCAGCGCGATCCACGACTCTGTTCGCGACTTTGGCTTGGGCATATTATTGCGGGCAACCATCCGTCTTCCCTGGGGTAGATTTCACGCCCCTTTGCGGTAAATATCGTTAATGTTCCAGTACCCGGGCGTGGGCGTCGGAATATTCTCCATTGGCGCGTGGATAACGGTCGGTACGCCGGACGCCAGGGCTTCCTTTAAAGCTGGTCCAAGCTCTTTTGCCTGTTGAATAAAGATGCCGCGGGCGCCACAGGCCCGGGCGACATCGGCATAGGCCACCCGATAAGGTTTGCCCTCGCTTTCAAAAAGGTTCCCGAACTCCCAGCCGTAATGTGACTTCTCGAGACCGGCAATTGTTCCAAAAGCAGCGTTGTCCATCACCACCCAAACCACAGGGATCTCGGCTTCCATGGCAGTCGCCACCACCGACATATGACTGCTGAAAGCCCCATCGCCAACCAGGGCCAAGACAGCCCGCTTGGGTTGCGCAATCTTTACTCCGAGGGCGGCCGCCGGGCCAAAACCCATGGTTGCCAAACCACTGGGGGTGATAAATGTTCCCGGCACGGTGAACGGGAACTGTTGAGCTACACCGTTTTTATTCCAACCAACATCCGTGACCAGGAACCCGTCACTGGGCAATGCCTGCCGAACTTCACTCAGGATGCGTTCCGGGCGGAGCGGGTACTGATCGGACTGCCGTTGATCCGTCCAGCTGGCGGCAAACTGCCCGCGACCCGCTGCAATCTTTTCCCGCAAGCCCGGGCGCCGGGGCCTTGGCAGAGCTTTGGCTGCCTGCGCAATCATGCCGAGAGCATTCTTGGCATCCGCAATGATCCCGAGTTCCGTAGGAAAATTGCGGCCAATCTCAGCAGGGTCAATATCCACATGTATCAGTCGCGTGGGAGGTATGGCAAAAGTGTAGCGCGCATCCCATGAGCTTGAATTTGCCTCAGCCAGACGTGTACCGATCGCGACAATCAAGTCGGCAGTACGACACATTTCATTCGCGATCGGTGTTCCCCAAAATCCCGTCATGCCCAACAGGAGTGGATGGTCATCGCTCAGACTACCCTTGCCCATCAGCGTATGCGCGACTGGCACTTCCAATGCCTCGGCCAATGCAGCTAACTCATCGCTGGCGCGTGCCCCCTGCACACCGCCGCCAACATATAGAACCGGCCTTTCTGCCTGGGCAAGCGCCCGCGCAACGCGTCCAGCCGTTTCAAGATCAATGGTCGGTTTGGAAATTGGCGCAGGCGTCTTATTAAAGGCACCCAAGGGCAGATCCGCCGAAAACATGTCCATTGGCACATCCACCAGTACCGGACCAGGACGGCCGGTTTGGGAGAGATGAAATGCGCGCTCAACGATGCGCGGGAAGTCTTCAACTCGATCCACGCGGTATATACGTTTGCAAAATGGCCGATAAATCTCATACTGATCCCCGTCCATTTGAAGGTTTACTTCTTGATGCGGATGACGGCCAAAGTAGTAGGATGGCACATCCCCGGCTATCACCACCATCGGGATTGAGTCGAGAGCAGCGTTGGCGACACCCGTAGCCGCATTGGTCAGGCCGGGACCCAGATGGGTCATCAATACCCCGGGTTTCCTTGCGGCACGCGCATAGCCGTCTGCGGCATGGGCCGCCACCTGTTCATGACGAGTGGAAATATAGCGGATCTTCTTGCTGTGACCTAACGCATCCAAAAAAGCAATAACCGTGTGACCGGTGAGTCCAAAGACGACCTCGACCCCCTGCTGTTCGAGATAATCAACCAATTGATATGCAGCAATACGCTTTTCCGATGTCATATCTGCAATTCACTTTCTCTTTGGAGGGGACTATCGGCAAGGGACCGAAAAATCAAATCCCTGCCTGACCGGTGATTCTGTAATAAAAAACGAGCGGCCCTTGTTTGAATATCTGACCTCACAAGGTTCCCGCCCGCTTCTTTGAATTCCGGAAGCTGCTGGAATATCGCGATCAAAGTTGGATGACGACACCGCTTTGCCGGCAAACCCTGATCCCCACCTTTCAGGTTTGAAGGAGACTACTTTAAATTTACCGGAGGTATTGGAGCGCTTTATGATTGGCGGTTTTTCGTTCAATATGATTAGCCTTCGGGCGTCTCACATTGTGAGACGCCGTCTCAAGAGTGGGATTATTATAACTATCTTAGGTTAAAAGAGTCAAGGATGACTTTTGAATTCTGCAAGATTTTGCGTTTTGCCGCTACCAGGTTTTGGCGATCAAGAGGATCTGATGATCAGATCCGACCGTGAAGCAAAATCTCAATGAAGTGCTGCTGGAACACATGATCCAAGTGACGAACTCCCGTTAAATGTCTTTTTTCGTACTCGGAAGTGATTGGTTCCTTCCAGACTTTGGATGTACATGACCTATGGCCAGACGAAGCATCTCTGGAAGAAATATCCCCAATGCAGCGCGCTCAAAGAACGTTGGATGAGCATATCGTACTTCAAGGATCAAATACCATTTATGGCCCCTCCGCCGCTCGGCGAGCCCAGCGCCATACGCCTGAATGACTGCCCGATGCGGATATTCCAAATTCTTGGATATTCCCTTTCCCCGGAGCAGTCGATCGCTGCATGTCGTCCGATGAACCTGGGCGGTCAATTACGCATTTCAAATACTCAAGCGCCCGCACTTTGATGTGAGAACGCCACGCCGCGTGGACAAAGGGCCATGCACTTTTCGGTTGATCGGCCCAGGCGAAAGCCTCATTAGCCGGCCGGCGTTTTGCGCGGGGTCGCTATGCCCCGGTGATCGATACGACGCGGACGCGCAGGGTCTGGGTTCAGCTTGTGTTTTTCCTGGAAGGGCCTATAATCACTGCTTCAAGCTTCGAATGTATTGTGCCCTCCAGGCAGTCGCCCGCCCATGGCGGGCAGACTCAGCGTTGGGCGTCGAAGGACACTGCGCTACGCCAAGCTGTTGAAAGGAAAATATGATCAAGGTTTCCCCTGTCACACTGGAGGGCCATGGCATCCGTCTGGAGCCTCTCAAAAATGAGCATCAAGCTGGACTGGCTGCTGCGGCTGCAGATGGCAGGCTCTGGGAGCTATGGTATACCTTTGTTCCCGGGCCCGAGCAGACCCAGGCTTATATTGCCGAGGCGCTTGCAGGCCAGCAGGCCGGGCATATGCTGCCGTGGGCGGTACGGGAGATGACAAGCGGTGCGCTCGTGGGCAGTACCCGCTATCACGACATGGCAGTCGAGATCGATCGCGTCGAAATCGGTTACACGTGGTACGCAAAACGCTGGCAACGCAGCCACGTCAACACCGCCTGCAAGTTGTTGCTGCTCGGTCACGCCTTCGATGCTCTTGGGTGCAAAGTGGTAGGTCTGCGCACCGACACTTTCAATCTGGCCTCGCAGCGAGCCATTGAGGCCTTGGGAGCCAAGAAGGACGGGGTCATCCGTCATCACCGCGCCCGCCGCGACGGGTCGGTGCGCGACAGCGTGATCTATAGCATCCTGGCCAGCGAGTGGCCTGACGTCAAGCGCCATCTCGAATTTCGGTTGGCCCGTCACGCAAGCGGGCCAGGCTAGAGCGCCCAGGCAGAGTCCAGAACCACGCCCCGAACGCAGACCTGCGGGCGGCGTGCTGACGAAAAGAAAGTTGTCGGTCCAACTGGATGAAAGGAATAGGAAGGTGAACGCAGCCGAGATTGTTCAGGAATTTTACACCCGGATGAACACGAATGATTTCAATGCAGCCGGTCAAATGCTCAGCGATGATTATGTTCTCGAATGGCCCCAATCCAGGGAAAGGATCCGCGGCCGACGCAACTTCGCCGCGCTGAACAGCGAATATCCTGCACACGGTCCTTGGCGTTTCAAGATAAACCGCATCGTGGAAAATGAAACAGAGGCAGTGAGCGACGTCTCCATTACGGACGGCGTTCAAGAGGCGAGGGCCATCACGTTTTCGACAGTCAGGCAGGGCAAGATCGTTAGACAGGTTGAGTTCTGGCCCGAGAGTTACCAGGCTCCCGAGAATCGCAGGCATCTGGTGGAAATGATGGAGTAGCTTGTCAGGGCGCAAAGCTTCGCAACCCAGCCGGCAGCCGACCCTATGAAATCAGATGCGAGTCTATAGTTGGTTTGCCGTTGATCGACCCTCGCCGGCGGCTCACGCAGCTCGTTGCCCGCTCGTGCCAGGCAGGGAATTCATCCCATGCGGGATCGGGTGGTAATCCATCCTATCCTCCGAGACAGTTCGTCGCAGTATCGAAGCTGCAAACCGCAGGCTCCGATGCACAAAGGAGCAGGGGGCTGTGCTGCCCGGCAGGGAGTTCAAGCAGACGCCAGGTGCGGATTCCGGGTGTGGGTGCACAGATCAACCGGCGCTTTGCGCAAGAGCCGCTTTGGCATTGGCACGGCTCAACGCAAAAGCCATCCCAAGCGACAGCACGGCCAGCACCATATAAGTGACAAAGCCTGTGGCGTATC
>DATJBI010000017.1:0-18158 GCA_035515435.1 Anaerolineales bacterium | reverse complement strand
CCCGAGAATTCCGATAATGGTGGCCTGCGGAGGTGAAAATGGGAGCCACGCAAGTCCCAGGATACAACGGACGCCAGAGAGAAGCATTAGCGCGCGCACCGCGTTCTCGAGTCTGCCTCCCCCAAACACCGGAGCCGCGAGCAGCATGGAAAGCGCAAAAAACCAATCCCAGGCAAAGAAGTCCAATGCTTGTGGCAACGGCGGCCATCCGGAAGAGATGAAGGACGAGACCCACAGCGCTGGTGTGGGTGTGGGCTGGCGGGCGGCCGCGAACAGGGCGAAATTAACGGTGGACGTGACGCCTGCCAGAAGGATCATGAATGCAAGAGCAGCCACGCTGTAGGGCTTGTACTCGGCCGCCGCGTAGGCATGGACGGCCACCATCGTGATGACGAGGAAAGGTGCCATCAGGACGATCAGCACAGACATTATGGAGAGGTACGGATCGCTGATGGGATCGGAGGGAGCCTTGACAGAGAGATAGCCGAGCCCGGAGGTAACAGCGTATGCCTCATTGATAACGAAGGCGGTCCAGGCTCCCGCCATTCCCATGGCCCGATCCCGCGCATGGAAGCCCGATCTCTGAATTGCGCCTACGGTTTTCATATTAGAGACCTCCTCTCATCGGCCTGGTGTTCAGACGGCCGGGATCCGTACAACTGTTTATGGGCGGCCCAAGATTAGAAAGAATTAGATGGGTCGCATACCCCGTTCAGCTCCGTGAGGTCAGGCCTGCGCCTCCGCCAAGATCTGGTCGAGCCTTGCCTGAACATCGGGCGGCAACGATTCTGGTTTATGGTTCTCCAGGATCTCGATCGCTTTTTCCTGGGCGCGCTGGCGCAGGGTCTTGCCTCCGGCTTTTTTCCAGCCATCATAGTTGCGGCGTTCAAAGAGCTGTGGATACCAATCCTCTTTAAAATGCCTGCGCGTGTGTTTGCTGCCAATGAAATCACCATCCGGCCCAACCTGTTGAATCAGATCCAGTGCCAGTGTCTCGTCATCGACTTCCACCTCCCTCATGAAATGCTTGGTGTAGGCAATGATTTCATCACAGATCACCACCTGTTCGAGGGAGTTCGTCATGCCGCTGTCCAGGTAGCCGACATCATGTGCCATCTGTGCCCCGGCCAGGCTTTCCAGCATGATCGAAAGCGCGGCTTCGGCGGCTGCCTGCTCGTCCGGCAATTTGGAATCACTGCAGCCAGTCAGGCCGAAGATGGGCAGGCCGTAGCGGTGGGCCATCTCCACCAGCATGACACGGTTGGTCGGGTCGCTGTAACAGTCAATCGCGGTGCGCATTTCAAGCATGTCATTCACACCGCCCGTGAGGATGACCGGGGCGCCCTCGCGTTTGATCTGGGAGATCACCAGCCCCGCCAATTCTCCCGCGTTTGCCAGGGCAATGGCACCCGCCGCGGTGACGGGTCCCGTTGCGCCGCGCAACACGACCGGAGTGTAGGTGGTTGGTAATCCCTTTTCAGCCATGAAGAGCAGTTTCTGCAATGCCTCCACATTATGACGCAGGGCGGCGCTGACGTTGATATAGCAGGCGCAGATTGGCTTCCGGCGCAGCGCCTCTGCACTGCCCGCGACCGCCTCCGCCATTGCAACTGCATCCATACAACCGGCGAAATCCAAGGTGACGAACAAAATGGGCTTAATGCTGTTCGCAAGCATGGCCCGCATTTGATGGCGATCATAGGTCAGCTGGTCGAGATCGTTGGCAATGCAAAACGACATTAGAAAATCAATATTGGGGAGCGCATCGCAAACGATCGTGGCTTCTTCCACGTCGTGCAGGGTGCCCGGCCGGCGTTGCCCGCTGTGGAGGTCGATCACGTTCGGGCAATCGGAGCCGGTGCCGTAGAACATGTTGTGACCCTCCAGCGCCAGCGCGGCCTCTCCGTGCCGGTTATACAGCGTCACGCTTTTGGGCGCGGTGGAAAGCGCCCACTCCACCAAATTGGCGGGGATATAGGCGCGGTTACCATCCTCCACCCTCACTCCTTTGGACTTCAAAAGCTCCAGCGCCTTTGGCTCAAATAAACGGACACCCGTCCCTTCAAGGATTTTCAAACTGGCGGCGTGGATGCGCTCCAGTTTTTCGTCTGATAACTTGCACAGCTGCGGTCCTTTCTGGTTGGCACTGAACATGGGGCATCTATCTCCTTTTGTGACGTAATCTCCTGCTCGCTGAGCCGGATCTCCGTTTCGTTACTGACTTTTCCAGCCTCGGGCGCGTCCGGCCGCGATCCTCAAAGCACGGCGGACCACCACCGGGATGATCGCAAGCCGATACTCGCGGGACGCCCGCAGTGGATTGCTGCGCGGCATTGATTCACCCTGCGCAATCTGCCCAGCCTGCTCAAACATTTCCTCTGTGGGAGGTTTGCCTTCCAAAAAGGATTCTGCCGCCCGCGCCCGGAACGGGGTGGATGCCACCGGCCCAAGCGCTACGGCCGCGTGCTGAATTCTGTCACGGTCCAGTTCCAGCTTGACCGCGCAGTTGATGATGGGCAAAGTCAACGCGCTGCGACGGCCGATCCGCTGCCAGGCGGTTCCCCAAGCGGCAGGTGGGATCGGGAAGCGCAGGTGTGTGATGAGCTGCCAGGAGGAGTCGATCGCCGACCGCCCGGGGCCCGCGAAGATCGTGGTCACGGGCCGCCAATCCGCCCCGGCCGGTTCGATCACCCGCACTTCCGCCTCCAGAGCCAGGGCCACGATCGCGCCGTCCGCGGCGGGCATCGCCTGGAGCAGATTGCCGACCCAGGTCGCAGAGTTTTGGATGCCGGGCGCGCCCACCGAACCGGCGGCCTCTGCCAGCATCGGTACATGGTTCTGAAAATATTCATAATTCTTCACGGTTGCGAACGTGACCGCGGCCCCCACCTCCACAGATCGCCCCCCGACCTGGATTTGATTCAATGCCGGAATGCGCGTGATGTCCACCAATACCTGCGCCTGCATTTTCCCGTCGCGCAAATCCACCAACAGGTCGGTGCCACCCGCCAGGATACGTGCCTGATTCGGATGGGCAGCCAACACAGCCAGCGCTTCATCGATGGTCGAGGGCGTGACATACTCAATCATGGGCGCCTCCCGCGAATGGCATTCAAAACCCGTTCCGGCGTGGCGGGAATGGTGCGCAACCGGCTGCCGATCGCGCGCGACACCGCGTTGATGATGGCCGGTGTGCTTGGAAGCAGAGCCGCTTCGCCCAAGCCCTTCACGCCGTAGGGGCCCAGCCGGCTGGGCACTTCGACCAGGATCGTTTGGATGTCCGGCATGGCGCTGCTGGTGGGCAGTTGGTACTGGCTGATGCCATCGGTCAAGCCTGGCAGGTATTCCTCCTGCAACGCTGCGCCCAGGCCCATCACGACCGCACCCTCGATCTGCCCGGCCGCGTCCAAGGGATTGACGGCCCGGCCCACGTCATGTGCGGCCACGACGCGCAGCACCTTGACGACCCCCGTTTCCATATCCACCCTCACATCGGCCAGGTGCGCGCCGGTGATAAATAACGGCAGATACTCCGGTCTTTGTTCAGGCAGCTGCGGGGTGAGGTCGAAGGAGCCGCTGACGCGGCGCGATTTGCCGATGCGGTCGAACTCTCGTGCCACCTCGGATAAGGGAACCGAGTGCTCATTGTCGCGGATGGCCACTTTATCCGCCATCAGTACCAATCGCTCAATCGGAACGTCCAATAATTCCGCCGCAACGTCAAAAATCGAAAGAACCAGAACGGCGGCCGCCTCCTTCACCGCGCCGCCGACGAAAAATGTAGCACGGGAGGCGCCCTGAATATCGCTGTTCGGCGTGCGCCCCGTATCGGCATTGACAATCTCCACTCGTTCGCGGCCGACCCCGAGCGCCTCGGCGGCCATTTGACTCATCACGGTGTTCGTGCCTTGTCCGTAATCCGGCGCCGAGCAATAGAAAATGAAATGTCCGTCCCCTGCCAGTTCGGCATGCGCTTCGACCTTGAGGCTGCCCGCCTTGCCGAAGCGGTACCACATTCCGGACAACCCCACGCCGCGCCGCACCGAACCTCCGGGATTCTCCTTATTGAAAGATTCTGCCTCTTTTGCAAATTGCTGGTAATGCGGCTTGACGGCCTTCAAAACCTGCGCATATCCCAGCGTATCCAAAAGCGGGTATCCGAGAAAAACATCTTCCAACTGCCCAATGCAGTTCCGCAAGCGGAACTCCACCGGATCAACGCCCAATTTTTCGATGAGTTCATCCAGGGCACACTCCAACGCAAAGGTGGACTGCGCTGTTCCGAAACCGCGGTACTGGCCGGATTTAGGCCCATTGGTGTACACGCTGCGCGCCAGGATGTCCACCGCCCTCCAGCGATACGCCCCGCCCATCGCGGTGACGGCATAATTGGGAATATACCGTCCCGCGCCGTCATAGCCGCCGGTGTTGCAGTCGATGCGTGCCGATAAGGCGGTTAATTTTCCATCGTTCGTCGCGGCAATCCTGCATTGCACACGATAAGGATGCCGCTTGGGCGAGGCGTCGAAAGACTCCCGCCGCGAATATATCAAACGAACCGCCCGGCGCAGGAGATAGGTTGCCAGTCCCACCGCTGCAAACGGCCAGGGATCCTGCTTGCCGCCAAAACTTCCACCCACGGGCGGCACGATGACTCTGACCTGGTCCAACGGCAGTCCCAGCATCTCAGCAATGTAGCGCTGCTGGTTATGCGGCTGATGCGTACCGCCCAGGACGGTGATTCGTCCAGCCTCATCGATCCTTCCCACCAATGACTCCCGCTCCAAAGCCGTGTGTTCGAGAAAGGCGGTTTCGAAGGTTGCCTCCACAATGTGGCCTGAGGCGCGGAGTGCCCCTTCCAGGTCCCCGCGCTGGACGGCATATCTGGAGAGCTCATTGCCGTCCCCCGCAATATGGACCGCACCGGGCTTTAACGCTTCATCCATATCGAACGTGTATGGCAGCGCTTCGATGTCCATCTCCAGGGCTTCACGTGCCGCCGCGGCCTGTTCCTCGTTTTCCGCGACGATCAACGCAATGGGCGCGCCCCGCATGCGCAGCGTATCGCCGACTGGCGTCAAGACCGGTTCTTCCAGGCTGTAGTCGGGGAACCCGTTAAGATTGGGAATGTCCCGCCAGGTAATGATGCGCTTCACGCCCGGCATGTTCGCGGCCCGGGAAGCATCCAGCCCGCGCAAAAGCGCGTGATGGTGGGGGCTTCTTACCACCAGCATGTGCAACGCGCCCGGCATCTTTATGTCTTCGGCATATTCCGCTTTGCCGGTCACTTTTCCAAGCGAATCGGAACGCAGTGCACTCCCGCCGATCGGTCGGGAGGCGGGAGCCAGGGCGGCCTGTGGGTTTTGCAGCCGCTGCGCGGCCAACTCCACAGCCTGGACGATGCGCGTGTACCCGGTGCACCGGCACAGATTCCCTTCCAAGGCCGAAAGGATCTGGGCGCGGCCGGGATGTGGTTCCCGGTCCAGCAGGGCCTTGGAAGCCAGCAGCATTCCAGGGATGCAGTATCCGCATTGCACTGCACCAACTTCGATGAAGGTGGATTGCAGCGGATGAAGGTTCCCCTCTGTGCCCAGGCCTTCGATGGTGAGGACGCTGCGTCCCGCGATGCGGCCCAACGGGGTCAGGCAGGAACGAACCGGCTGGCCATCCAGCAATACCGTGCAGGCGCCGCACTCCCCTTCATGGTCACAGCCTTGTTTCGTACCAGTCATTCCCAGTTCATTGCGCAACACATCCAGCAGCGGCGTGATCGGATCACTGTTGCTTTGAACAAGTTGTTCGTTTAGCAGAAAGCTTGTGGTCACTTGGCATCCGTTGAACGCGGCGACCCCACCCGTTCCGGGAAGTGACAGGCCACCAGATGAGCAGGACTTGAATCTTCCTTCAGGAGCGGCACCTCGCTGGAACAGCGGTCTTCTCTATAACGGCAGCGCGGGTGGAAGGGGCAGCCGGAGGGCGGATTGCGGGCGCTGGGGATCTCGCCTTCGAGCACGATCCGTTTTTGCGTCTTGCGTAATTCGGGATCGGGGAGTGCCACCGCCGACATTAACGCTTCGGTGTAGGGATGCCGCGGCTGCGTGAATAAGGTCGAGGTCTCGCCGATCTCGACGATCTTTCCCAGGTACATGACCGCGACGCGGTCGGCGATGAAGCCGATGATGCTGAGGTTGTGCGTAATAAGAATGTAGGTCAGGCCAAGCCGCTCGCGCAGATCCTTCATCAGGTTCAGGATGCCCGCGGCCACCGACACATCCAGCCCGGCGGTGGGCTCATCGGCGATCAAGACCGCGGGGTTCAACGCCAGGGCCCGGGCAATACCCACGCGACGCGCCTGTCCCCCGGAAAGCTGGTGCGGATATTTATCCGCCTGCTCAGAGGAGAGCCCCACCATTGCCAATAACTCGTCCACCTTCTTCTTCCCCTCGATCGGGACGGCATGGATCTGGAATGGCTCCAGAAGCAGTTCGGCGACGGTCTTGCGCGGGCTCAGGCTGGAGATCGGGTCCTGAAAGATCATCTGCATGCGAGCGCGCAGCGGACGGATCTTTGCCTGTGGCAGTCCGGTGATATTTTGGCTCTCCACGCTGATCTCGCCTGAGGTTGGTTGCTCCAGCCTCAGGATCGTCCGCCCCAGGGTGGTCTTGCCTGAACCGCTCTCACCTACCAGGGCCAGGGTCTCGCCCCGATACACCTGGATATCGATACCATCCACGGCGCGGACCAGCCCTTCCTTCTGCCCCAAGAACTTTCCCAGCCAACCCGCCGCGTCTCTAAAATGAACCCTCACCTGCTCGGCCTGGACAACCTGTTCGGCGGAGGTGATCTGGTCGTGCCTCTGCGCGGCGCTTTCGCTGGTTTCTGCTTTGCCGGGTTCGCTGTATCCGGTATACAGGGTGGCCGGAGATTTCCCCGCCCAATGCGGTCCATAGGCGTGGCAAAACACGGTCTGGCCTTCTATACGACTTGCCTGCGGTTCCTGTGCAAAGCAAATTGACTCAGCCAGATCGCAGCGCGCGGCAAATTTGCATCCAACGGGCAGCTCTCCAAGGCTTGGCACCCGTCCTCGGATCGTGATCAGACGGACGGCCCGCGTCTGGTGAGAAGGATGTGACTTCAGGAGCGCCTGCGTATAGGGGTGCCGCGGTTTCTTAAACACGCTGAAAATGTCGCCAGTTTCCACCACGTTGCCAGCATATAATACGACAACCTGGTCACACAACTGCGCGACCACGCCCAGGTCATGGGTAATGTAGAGGATAGAAGTTTGCAGCTCGTCGCGCAACGCACGGATCAGGTCGATGATCTGGGCTTCCAAGGTCACGTCCAGGGCGGAGGTGGGCTCGTCCGCTATCAAAAGGGAGGGGTTGGACTGCAAAGCGGTGGCGATCATGATGCGCTGGCGCATGCCGCCGGAGAACTGATGAGGGAAGCTTTGAATGCGTTGGGCGGCGTCGGAGATACCCACACGATCCAGCATGTAGATGGCGCGCTCCCGCGCTTCATTCCGGCTGATGGGGCGATCATCAGGCGGGTGAGCCAGGATGGCATCCACCATTTGCTGCTCGATGCTGAACACCGGGTTCAGGCTGGTCATGGGATCCTGGAAGATCATCGAAATCTCGCGGCCGCGCAGGGCGCGCATTTGATCTTCGCTCAGCGGACGCAGGTCGCGCCCTTTGAAAAGCAGTTCCCCGCCCGAAATTTGCCCGTTCGGCGGCAGCAAGCGCATGATCGCCGAGGCGATGGTGCTCTTTCCGCAGCCCGATTCGCCCACCAACCCAACGATCTGCCCCCGCTCCACTTCAAAGTTGGCCGCGCGCACTGCCGTCAGGGTCGCCTGCCGAGTGTTGTACTTGATCTCCAAATTGACTGCTTGAAGCGTCGGGGTCATCACAGCCCTCTGGTCCCCGACAGGCGCGGATCGAGCACATCCCTCAAGGCTTCTCCAAACAGGGTGAATCCGAGCGTTGTGAGCGCGAGGGTCAAACCGGACCATAGGATCGGCCAGGGTGTTTCAAAGATGTGATCAAAGCCTTCGGAGAGTATGGAGCCCCACGAGGGAGTGGGGGGGCGGACCCCCAGGCCCAGGAAGGACAGGCCCGCCTCAAAGGTGATCACCCAGGGCAGATCCATGGCTGCCAGGATCAGCGCCGGCGCGATCACGTTGGGCAGGATGTGCGACAACAGGATGCGCCAGTCGCTCGCCCCCAGGGATCGCTCCGACTCAACGTAAACAGTCTCCCTGGCGGCCAGCACCTGGGCGCGAACCACCCGCGCATAGTTTGGCATCCAAGTCAGGCCGATTACGATGATCACATTGATCAGGGAAGGGCCCAGCAGTGCCAGGATCGCCAGGGAGAGCATGATCGAGGGGAAAGCTTGCAGGGTGTCCATGACAACCACGATGAGATTGTCCAGCCACCCGCCAGCATAACCCGCAACGAGGCCGAGCAACATGCCGACGGTCAGGGCGATCCCTACGGAAGGCAGCGAGATTTCAAACGCAATCCGGGAACCGTATACCAGCCGCGAGAAGAGATCCCGGCCCAGGTTGTCGGTCCCGAGCCAATATTTAACCGAGGGGCCTTCCATGCGGTTGGGGATATCCTGCCTGGTATAGTCATAGGGGGCGATCAGCGGGGCAAAGATGACGGTCATGAAAAAGACAAAGACGATCAAGAAGCCTAACGCACCGAGCGGCTGCCGGACCACATCCCCCAGCACAGGCACCCGGTCGAGGGTTCGTTGGATGGGATTGGAAGGTCTCTCGACGTACTGCATGATCAGCTTTGCCTTCTATTCAGCTGGATGCGCGGGTCCAGGTAGGTGTAGATCAGGTCGGCGAGCAGGTTGGCAAGGACGAACAGCACCGCCACTACAAAAACGCCTGCACGGACCAAGGGATAATTACGGGTCTGGATCGCGTCGTAGATGAGCAAGCCCATACCGGGCCTGGTGAAAATGATCTCGATGAACACGGCGCCGCCCATCAGGCTTCCCAGGCCGACGCCCAGGATGGCCACCGTTGGGATCAGTGCATTCTTCAGCGCATAGCGATATCGGATCAGTCGTTCGGAAATGCCCGCTGCCCGTGAAGCACGCACATAGGTTTCGTTCAGTACTTCCAGGAGGCTGGTTCGCACCAAACGGGCCAGATAGCCAACCCAGGTTATGGCGAGGGCAACGGAGGGCAGGATCAAGTGTTTCAAATAATCCAGGGTGTCCCCCGCGTGCCCCAGTCCCATGGCAGGCAAAGCATGCAGGTCCACGGCAAAAATAAGAAGCAGAAATAAGCCCGCCACATAGGATGGAATGGTCGTCAGTGAGATGGACGCGATTGACAGGATGCGATCGGGCAAGGAATTTGTATGAGTGGCGGAATACATCCCGATGGGTACCCCCAAAAGGATCGACAGCAGCAGGCTGCTTATGGCAAGGATCATGGTATGGGGCAGCGAAGCGTCGATCAAAGTTGTGATGGGGACGCCCGTGACGGCATCCACGCCGAGACTGCCGTGCAGAATGTTCCACAGGAAACGACCGATCTGCACATAGATCGGTTTGTCCAGATCCATGGCTGAGCGCATTTGTCGGATCAGGCTTGGGGTGGCCCGCGGGCCGAGGATCATCGTGACGGGGTCTCCCGGTACGATGTGGACAAGCAGGGACAGGAAGACCACCACCAATAACAGGACCAGGAGGGTCATCAGGACGCGCTTAACCATGTAGACGAGCATGAATAAAGCCTATTTTGGAACAGACTCCGATGAGGGAAACATCATCGGAGTCTGTTCCTCTTCTGAACAATCCTATTGACCGCTGAATTCGCGGAACATGGGCGACAGGCCGCCGGGGTAGATGACGGCTTTGACGCCGGCTTTGGAGGCGTAAACCTGCGGCTGATCGGTTACAAACACCGAAATTACGGCTGCATCCCACAGCTGCTGCATCTGGACATAGATCGGTGCGCGCTGTGCGGGGTCAATCGTCGTAATGCCTTTTTGGTGCAGGGCATCGAAATCCTGATTGCACCAACGCATCCAGTTCCAGAGATCCACCTGGTCGCAGGTGAACCACTGGGTGGACCAGGCGGGGTCGGGGACCACCGAGGAATAATAGAGTTCAAAGAGCTCCAGGGTCTTGTCCTTGCCGCCTTCCCCCAGGGCCCAGAAGCTGCTGGAATCCAAGGGGTTGAGGGTGATGTTGATGCCTACATCCTTGAGATTCTGCTGGACGATTTGAGCCCAGGTGGAATACTCGTCGGTATTCTCGTAGGTCAATGTCAGATCGAGCGATGTCAGGCCCGCTTTCGCCAGGTAGCTCTTCGCCATGGTAACATCGCGCGTGTAAACCGGTGCATCTTGCCAGTAGCCGACCGCGCCTTCCGGCTGGATCAAGGCGTTGGCCCGGGGGACCTTGTTGTTATAGGCGGCCGCCAGGATGCTGGGAACATCAATACCGTAGCGGATGGCTTCCCGGACGTTGATATCCTTCAGCTTGGGGCTGTCGACGTTCATGCCGATCCATTTATACTGAGTAGCCGGGACCACGTCGACGGTGAAATTGGAATCGGCCTGGAATTTATCCTCGGAAGCGAGCGAGATGCCGCTGAAATCCAGCTCACCGGCCTGCAGGGCAACTTCGGCAGCCTTATCATCATCGACCGGGATCAGATCGATCTCATCGTAATAAGGCTGGGTTCCCCAATAGTCTGGATTGCGCTTGAGGACGACTTCCTGTTTGGGGACCCATTGCGCGAAGAGGTATGGCCCTGTGCCGATGATGTCGGTCTTGATCTTGTCCGGGCCGGCCTCGTCATAGAACTTCTTGCTTACGATCAGGCCCGAGGTCATGGGCAGGACCGAGGTCCAGAGGGTGGCCTGCGGCTGCTTGAAGATCAGCTTGCCCGTATATGGATCGTCAACCTCCACGTGATCGAGGGAGGCAAAATCGTCGGCATAGGCCGGCTTGGGGTTCGTCGCCAGGTAGCGCTCGTAGGAGAACTTGACGTCATCCATGGTGAGCTCCCCATAGCCGCCCTGCCACATGACACCCTTGTGCAGCGTAAAGCTGATCGTAAGGCCGTCCGGCGACACGGAGTAGGTATCCACCAGCTGCGGTTGGAGCTTGCCGCTGGCATCATAGCGGAACAAGCCCTCCATGACGGCCCGGTCGATCGAATCTTCCACATCCCCGGTAACATTGGCCGTGTCCAGGTTGGTGATATCCCCGCGGATGCGCACCTTAAGCACCTTGGGAGCGGCGGGCGTCGGAACGGCCGTCGGAGCAGTGGTCGCAACGGGTGCCTGGGTCGCAGCGGGTTGGGCCGGCGCGGAGGTTGAAGTGGCCTGCGGGGCGCAGCTTACGATCAACATGCTGGCTCCTATGAGCAAGCTCAACAAAAACCATAGATTTTTCTTCATGCTACTATCCTTTCTCTTCACCTTTTGTATCGATACGATGGGCGCTGTGCAAATTTCCGACTTCAGTGACAGTTGGGTGGTGCCTCCTTTTCTGTGTATGCTCCAGTGCTTGCATTCATTACACATTCTCCCGGCGGATCTTTTTCGTCCAGCTTTTGGTAAAGACCCGGACTAGACCTTCATAGGCATTCAATATATTGGTGAGGTGAAAGTAGTTCTCATCACTGGTCATGACGCTGGAGGTTTCCACGCGGGTGATCCACTCACCGCGGCTGACCTCGATCTGCCGCCTGCATTCCACGCTGGCGGAAAGCGGCTGGCCCTCCACGATGCGAAAGATATTGGTGATCACACTGTCGTAGATGATGCCGTTCGCGAGCCGATTGCGCCCGTCGTCAATGTGGTCCACCATTTGCAGAAGACCTTCGGGCTCCTGATGGGTAAAGGTTCGGGTCGCGCCTTCCGGCCGCAGGCTTTCAAACTCCAGCATCGGTGCGCCCTCCGGTTCCTCAAATGGCCTGAGCGCATCATCAGCCTGAGCGGGTGATCGCACCGGCAGGATTAATCGGCTCTGCTCGCCCGTCTGGATCGTCAATCGGGCGGCCACCGGCGAGGGCCAGGCGTGGGGCCAATACGTGGGAGAGATGGACAACCGCCAGCGGTGTCCTGGAGCCAGGTGGTGCGCCGTCACGTTGAGCTGAAAGGATATGTCATAGATTTGGCCCGGCTTCAAGGGTTTGGCGGCAGTGTGCCCATCGCGATGCGTGAGGTTGAGCAGGCCCCAGCTCACCAACCTGGAGGCGCCGTCCGGGGCGATGTCGCACAGACGCGCCGCAACCAGTGCGTCCGGCTGATCCACCGACAGACGTAGCCTGACTTCGGGGAAGCCCAGGATCTCGATGGCTTCACCCTGCGGGGCTGACGTGAAGGATAGGGAAAGTGCGTCGTCCGGGCGCTGGTCAATGGGCATGCCAAATTTATTCCCATACGGGCACCAGACGCCGGCCGTCGTGCCGTTGGTCTGCGCACCCACCAAACTCACCTGGCCGGGGGAGGCGGGGGCTTTGACCAGCCGGCCGTCTCCCAATGAAAACACTTCCGTTTCACCATGCGCGGGAGGCCATTTTGATTCTGCAACCCAGCGACCGGGCCACTCCCGCTCGCAGGGCTGGGGCGGAACCGCCTCCGGCATCCAGAGGCGCAACATCGGTTCATCCATGAGCCCCGTGTCAATATCCTTGAGCCAGTGATCCCACCACCGCAGACACTCCTGCAGGAAACCGATCGCCGGATGCGGCAGGGCCGTGTGTGGATAGGAATGCGCCCAGGGGCCGATCAAGCCCTTGCGGGCCACCTTGAGCCCCTGCAACAAGCGCGGCACGGCGTTGGTATATGGGTCGACCCAGCCACCCACAGCATAGACCGGGCATTGGATGGCGCTGTAATCTTCATCCACCGAGCCCTGTTTCCAGAAGTCGTCGCGTTGCTGGTGGCTGAGCCAGCTTTCAATGAAAGGCGGCGTATTTTCGAGGCGGTTGAACCACATCTCCCGCCAACGTTCGCCAACCTGCCTGGGATCGGGCGGAAGGCCGTTGTACGAGAACATGATGGAGGCCCAATTCAACATATCTGAGCCCAACACACATCCGCCCATGTAATGGCAGTCGTCAGTATACCGGTCCGCGGTGGAGCAAACTGTGATGATGGCTTTCAGGGCCGGCGGGCGGTGCGCCGCGACTTGAAGACTGTTGAATCCGCCCCAGGAGATACCCATCATCCCCACCCTGCCGGTGCACCAAGGCTGGTGTGCGATCCAATCGATGACCTCCAGTGCATCCTGCTGTTCCTGCGGCAGGTATTCATCCAAGAGCAGTCCATCTGAATCACCGCTGCCGCGCATATCCACCCGCACGGACGCGTAACCATGCCCGGCAAAATATTCATGGAGTACGCGGTCGCGAATGGAAGTGCCATCGTCCTTGCGATATGGAAGATATTCCAAAATGGCTGGAACCGGATGCTGCTCCGCGTCGGCCGGCATCCACAGGCGCGCGGCCAGGCGTATGCCGTCCTTGAGCGTGATCCAGGTATTCTCGATTTGTTTGACCGGGTGAGGAAATGCGGTGATGGTTCTGTAGCTGGGTAGGGTCTTCATTGGAACGTCTCTAGACTCCATGTCGAGATCGGGCTGCTTAACACGGCAGGCGGACTGCTTTTTGTGTCGTGCGTAATTTCACAAGGGGCAGATTCAAAACCGATAAAGTTCGATTTTTTTCTTCGACCCCCGCAGGCTACAGGTAAACAAGTTCCCCTAGTAATTATCTGTACCAGGACATGCAAAAGAATATACCACCGAAGAATCCGCCTGACAATTCTGACGTTTGTCACCAGTGCTGAAGATGGGATAGGGACGCGTGGAATTCAAGATATTCTACGGAGGCAGGAGCTGACGGATGGCCCCTCGGATCCAAACTGTCGACCAGGCTGGTGAGGTCCCTTCCAGGCCGTACTTGAGTGGATGGGCGCGGTGCGGCCTTGAGTGAGGGCCAGCGGCTCCCAGCTGCTCGGGTGCTCAATTGCAAAGCCTCAGCGGTTTTGCTCTTTGCGCACAAACAAGAATGTACCAATAAATAGAAATACAAGAAAAGCAACCGTCATCAGCATCAGGTTATAGGCAGGCCCTTGCAAAACGGCGTTCACATAATCATTGCGTCCGGGATAAAAGATGTCGCGCGTCAAATCCACCGCGTATCGCATCGGCGCGATCCGCGACAGAAAATCGAGATACCAAGGCAGTTTCTGGATCGGATTAAACACGCCGGCCAAAAAGAATTGTGGCAGCATGATATAAGGGAAAACCTGATCTGCCGTGCGGCGATTGTTCAGGTTGGAGAGTATGATCACACCGAAGGCTGCGCCGAACAAACAGGTCACGATCCCCGACCAGCCCAGACCGATCAACTGCCAAAAGGAGAATCTCACCCCGGCCGCGAAACCAAAAACGAGAATACCCAGCGCTTGCGTCATCGCCACCAGCGTCTCACCAAGGATCTTTCCCAATATGATGGTGTAGCGCGAAATCGGTGAGACAAAGACCTCCTGGCTGAAATCGTTCTCGCGGTCGTCGATCAGCGATACCACGCCCATCGAGGCAGACTGGAATAAGGTTTGTGCGAAGACACCGGTAAAAATGTAGGTGATGTAATCAAAGTTGGACCCTATTCCAAAACTGCTCTGCAGGCTCCCGCCCAGGATCACGATGAACAGCAGCGGGAACATGAGTTCGGAAATCAGCCGCGTAGGATCACGCAGCAGCTTCAGCAGATCGCGGCAGGCAAGGGTCAGAACGGCGTAGATTTCTCTCATGGCTCTTTGATGATCTCCAGGTAGGCATCTTCGAGCGATGGATCATGAGTCTGGACGGAACTCAACGGAGTCTCTATGGCCTTGATGATTCTCTGAACGTCCCTGCCCTGCAGATCGATCTTGAAGGAGGCTGTCTCTGTAAAATCGATTTTCAGGCGGCGCAGCTCCTCTCGGAGTGGACCGTGATTCTCGGCATCGATCAGCAAATAGGATTGGGTCAATTGCGCCTTGACCTGTTGGGGTGAGCCCTGGACCACAATGCGTCCGTGGTTGAGGATGCAGGTCTGGTCGGCTTCCTCGGCTTCATCCAGATAATGAGTGGTCAGGAAGATCGTTGTGCCGCGTTCGCGCCGCACCGTGCGTAGATATTCCCACAGCGTCCGCCTGCTGACCGGATCCAGGCCGGAGGTCGGTTCATCCAGAAAAATAACCGCGGGCTCATGCAGCAGGCTGCGGATGATCTCCAGTTTGCGGCGCATCCCGCCGGAAAACTTCTTCACCGCTTTACCCATTTCATTTTCAAGTCCCAAAAGCGCGGCCAGTTCGAACACCTGCTGCTTGTACTCGCGCGGCATTGTCGAAAAAGTGGGACGAAACGGATACAACCCGTACAGGACCGCGTGAAAACGAACGTTCTCCTCCGCGGTCAGGTTGAGGTCGAGGCTCGGCTGTTGAAAGATGATCCCGATGTTCTGCCGCACCGCGCTGGAGGCACGGCGAATATCGTGCCCCGCGATACGCGCCACGCCGGATGTAGGATGGAGGGTCGTGGTCAGAATGGAGATCGTGGTTGTTTTCCCGGCCCCGTTCGGACCAAGTAACGTAAAGAACTCTCCCGCTCCCACGGAAAAGGATATTCCATCCACGGCATTCTCTTTGGCGTTCCGGTAACGCTTGGTCAGGTTTTCGACCTCAATGATTGGTTGCACCGGTAAAGTAGTCTCTACCATAAGTTGTTTCTCCAGCCAGTGTGGAAGGGTTTGGCAAGGCAAGTGCAGCCGAAGTATATCGCATGTCTCTGGGAGAACGCAGACTTTGCCCCTGGCCCGGGTCTCGGGCCAGGTCTGGATCAGCCATCATGACGTGAACATATGGCGGACCGGAGGCCCTAAATTTTTTAGTTGATCTCACGGTGGAAAACCCCACTGGCGGATATGCCCTTTGCCCAATCAAGCAAGGCAAAGGGCATCGCATGAGGACTTGTCGGCGATGAAGGGGGAAGCCAAGAAGGACATGCAAGCGATCGGCAAAAGTGGGGAGGATTTCATGGGCAAGAAGGATCGTTGTGGACAGCAATTATCATTCCTATGCCAACCCGGCAGTGTGCCAGACTCAGGGTTTGGATGCTTACATCCCCGATCTTCATTTCCGCAAACGAGATCAGCGCTTTGCACAGTCCCAGAGAATCAAGGATGCGATTCGTCCCCGAAGGCGACCGAGTAAGAAAGGAAGCACTTTCGCTGCTGCTGATTTTCGCTTCGATGCCTCACGGAACGTCTATCTCTGTCCGCAGGGCAAAGGATTGAAACGCGGTGCTCGCATCTATGGTATTTACCGTGCCGGCCGCAATGACCGTGCCAGCTGTCCATTGAGACGAAACTGTTTGAGCAAGCCGAATACCTCGCGCAGGTTCTTGTTGGTTGAGATCCATGCCAGGCGTTTCGTGATGATCGAGCCGGCCTTCACCAACCTGCATGTTCGGAAGCGATTGGATCACTTCACCCCGCGCACGAAACCCAAGACGGATGTGCAGTGCAAGTTGATTGCTCTGGTGCATAATAATGGTAAAATCCACCGTTATGGATTACTGCAATGCAGAAAGAAAAGTCCGTCAGCGAAGTTGGTCACACCAGACAATGCTTGAAATGACGAACGGGTAATTCGATAACAGAGTGTCGGACACTGCATGCAAACATCATCCGGCCGTTCAAAATCACTATTTCAACAGTCTCGTTAGGCTGTAGAAGCACAAAGAGGAGAGTACGATGAGCAACGAACAGGTGGCACCTGAGACCAAGGGTGTTACGGTGAAGTTACTTGCAGCGGTTGACCTTGGCCCTGAGATCGAGGGCATGGCAGGGCGCCAGCTTCGAATGCGTATAGTGACGATCGAGCCCGGAGGCGTCTTCGGCCCGATTCACGACCATAAAGACAGACCAGGCATCGTCTACATACTGCAGGGAACGATCACTGACCATCGAAATGGAGTCGCTACGGACTATGAGCCCGGAGTGGGCTGGCCCGAGGATAGGAGCACCACACACTGGCTTGAGAACGGAGGAACGATCCCGGCGGTGGAGATCTCGGTCGATATAGTCAGGCAGGAGTAAGCTCAGGCCTGCCCGGGATTCAAGAAATTTGAGAGTGTCCGGAACAAACACTCAAAAGCCTGGACCGAATATAGCGCGCCCTGCACGCTGGGGACTGCCGCTGCGCGGTGTGTCGCATTTTCGATCAGATTCCTCGCTTCGAGTTTTTTCTGTTCCCATGCAGAGTCCACGCCCACCCCAGCGCCGTGCTCAGCGAACGAACACCGTCAGCCATCGGAGACAAGTAAAACTATGAACAACATTAATAGTAATAAAAAGAAGTTGTCACCCCAACAGCGTGCAGAACTACTCAAAGCACTGAAAGTCCGTTTTGAGAGAAACATGAATCGCCATAAAGGTCTTGAATGGGCCAAAGTGCAGGCAAAGCTGGAGGCTAATCCAGAGAAACTATGGTCACTCAACGAAATGGAAAGAACTGGTGGTGAACCAGATGTGGTTGGTCATGATAACAGGACGCTCGACTACATTTTCTATGATTGTTCAGCGGAAAGTCCGAGCGGTCGCCGAAATGTTTGTTACGATCGCGAAGGGTGGGAGAAACGGAAGGACGTTAAACCAAAAAATAACGCCGTGGATATGGCTGCGGCCATGGGCCTTGAGCTTTTAACGGAAGAACAATATCGGGAGTTGCAGAAACTTGGAGAATTCGATACAAAGACACAGAACTGGGTGAAAACGCCTTCTGCGATTAGAGAACTGGGGGGCGCCCTCTTTGTTGATCGCCGCTATGACACTGTCTTCGTGTATCACAACACTGCGCCCTGTTTTTATGCTGGCCGGGGATTCCGTGGCTGGCTAAGGGTCTGAATTTTGCACAGCCGGCTGCTTAATCCGGTCCAATCGCACATTGAATCCGGATCATGCCACACACTTTCAGGGATAGAAAACGCGCTGAGATTTGGATTGTGTCTTAATTGGTATTGGGCATATTCTTTTTGGCCCTGATCTTGCTTTGAGACTCTCCTTTCAATTCAATTCAATGCGAGAATGGCATCGGCCAATGCGGGATCTGGGATTT
>DATJBI010000016.1:0-11904 GCA_035515435.1 Anaerolineales bacterium | reverse complement strand
TGCGCCGCTGCCCAAGGATGTCAAGTTCTGCCCCGAATGCGGAGCGCCGATCAAGGCGGAGAAGTTCTGCACGAAGTGTGGAGCGAAGCTGGCGCCCGGTTCAAAGTTCTGCGCGGAGTGCGGAACAAAACAAGAATAATGTTCCGACAGCGGCCTCTCGGATGGTGATCTGGTTTATGCGAACGCCGCGCGATCTTGAGATCGCGCGGCGTTCGGGATGGTTTCGTCGGCCGCCGCGCCCCCATGGAGGGCGGCCGAGATGAGCCTCGCCCAATGGATCCTGCTTGCAGTGATCTGCCTCCCGCTGATCCTGGTCGTGGCCAATCGCCTGCGGGTGGACCTGGCGGCCATGTTGATGGCCGTGTCGCTGGGGATCGTGCAGTTCGCGGGTTTCGGGATCCTGGGCCCCGCCGGGACGCCGGCTGCGGCAGTGAATATCCTGGCCGGCTTCGGCCAGCCCATTGTGCTGATCCTGATCTCCCTTTTCATCCTGACGCGGATTCTGGAAAAGAGCGGCGTGACGCGCTGGATCGCCTGGCAGCTGCTGAAGGTCAGCGGCCGGAAACCGGGCCGCTTGATCGGCCTCTTTTCCGCCACGGCGGCCTGCCTGTCGCTTTTCATGAACAACCTGGCGGCAGGCGCGCTGGTCCTTCCCATCGCCATGGAGGTTGCGCGGCGCACGCGGATCAAGCCCAGCAAACTGCTCATCCCGGTGGCGTACGGGAGCCTGCTGGGGGGCGCGGCCACTTATTTTACAACGGCCAATATCATTGTCAGTACCCTGCTGCAAAATGCCAAACCTCCCCAAGCGGCCCTGAACATCCTGGATTTCACGCCGACTGGAGGGTTGATCGCCGTCGCCGGCATCGTGTTCCTGGCCCTGTGGGGCCACCGTCTGCTCCCGGACCGCCAGCCCACCGAGGAACAGAATTTTGCGCGGCTTACCGGAAGTGAATTGGAAAAGATCTACGCCATCTCGGAACGTTTGTGGGAGGGGCGTGTCATGCCTGGGGCCGCGCTCCTGGGGAAGACCCTCGCGCAGTCCGAGATCGGAAGTCAGTGGGGCGTGACGGTGGCAGCCATGTATCGCAAGGGGGAAGATATTCTCCTGCCCCAGCCGCAGCAGGTCATCCTGGAGGATGATCTGCTCATCCTGGTGGGGCGGGAGGACAAGGTCCGGCATCTGAGAGAGTGGGGACTGGAGATCCGGATGGAGAGCGGCGAAGACCACCTGAGCGCCAAAGGGGTCACGTTTGCCGAGATCATCCTGGCTCCGCATTCGAAGGCCATCGGCCAGACCCTGAAGGAGCTGGACTTTCGCCGGCGTTACGGGTTGAGCGTGGTCGCCCTGCACCGTTTGCAGCGAAGTTACCGGACGGATGTCGGCGACCTGACGCTCAATTTTGGCGACACCCTGCTGGCCGTTGGCTCGTCGCCTGAGCTGGCGAGCCTGCGCCGGAGCCCCGATTTTATTGTGATCGAACCCAACTGGGCCGACCAGCCCATGAATCGAAAGGAAGCCCTGCTGGCCGTGACGGTTGTCCTGGCGGGAGTTGCAGCCTCCATCGCGGGTGTTCCCGTCTACCTGGCGATGCTGGCCTCGGCGGTCGTGGCGCTCCTGGCCGGAAAATTGTCCATGCAGGAGGCCTACCACTCCGTGGAGTGGCAGGCCATCTTCCTGATTGCCGGGATGTATGTGGTGAGTGACGCCATGGTGGAAACGGGACTGGCAGACCTCGTGGGGAATCTGATGCTGCCCTGGGTGATGCCATTCGGTGCGCTGGGGCTGGCGGCCGGCGCGTATGTGCTGAGCTCCATTTTGACGCAGATCATAGGGGGACAGGTGACCGCCCTGATCACCGGGCCGATCACCATCAGCGCCGCGATCCACACGGGCGTCAATCCGCAGGCCATTGCGGTGGCGACGGCCATCGGCTGTTCGGCCTGCTTTCTCACCCCATTTGCCCATCCCGTGAATATCCTGATGATCGCCCCCGGCAACTATGCCTTTGGCGATTTCTTTCGCAGCGGTTGGATGCTGACCATCATTTCTTTTATAATGCTGCTGGTTGGTATGACCCTGTTCTGGAGGCTCTAGGAGACCCATGAAAACGCTCATCAAGAACGGCACGCTCATCACGGCATCCGAAACGTATCCGGCCGACATCCTGATCGAGGGCGAGACGATCTCCCGGATCGGCCTGGGACTGGACGCGGATTCGGCGCAGGTGGTGGATGCGACGGGCAAGCTGATCATGCCCGGCGGCGTCGACCCGCATACCCACTTTGCCCTGCCGATGTTCGATACCGTTTCATCCGATGACCATTACACAGGTCACAAAGCCGCGGCCTTCGGCGGCACGACCACCGCCCTCGATTTTGTCTCTTTTGATTTTGACACCCTGGAGGAATCGGTGGATGCCTGGCGCAAGAAGGCCGGGATCGCCGCGATCGATTATTCGTTCCACATGAACCTGTCCAAGTTCAATGACCGGATCGCAAAGGAGATCCCCGCCCTGGTGGGCATGGGGATCACCACGCTCAAGGTCTTCACGGCCTACAACGGCCGTCTGCGCCTCGATGACGGCAGTATCTTCAAGACGCTGCAGATCACAAGAGAGAACGGGATGTTGGTGATGGTGCACTGCGAGAACGGTGATGTGATCGACACGCTCATCCCGCAGGCGCTGGCGGCCGGTCATACCGGCCCCGAATGGCACGCCTTGACGCGGCCTGCCTGGGGCGCGGTCGAGGCCACGCTCAGAATGGCCGCCATGTCCGCGCAGGCGGATGCGCCGCTCTACATCGTGCATATGAACGCCGGCGGAGAAGTGGACATGCTGCGTTATGCCCGCGAGCGCGGCGTCAAGGTGATGGGGGAGACCTGCCCGCAGTATCTGTTCTTCACGATCGATGATCTGCGCCGGCCCGATGGCGCTAAATGGGTCTGTTCGCCGCCGATGCGGACGGAAGCCGATAACGCCCGCCTGTGGGCGGGCCTGCACCAGGGCACGCTGCAAACCATCGGCACGGACCATTGCCCGTTCTTCTTCGACGGCACGAAGCCGATCGTATATGAAGGCCGGGAAGTGCAGATCCCCGGCAAGGAATTGGGCAAAGCGGATTTCACCAGGATCCCGAACGGCCTGCCGGCCGTTGGGGATCGTCTGCCGATCCTGTGGACCTACGGCGTGCGCGCCGGCCGGATCACTCCCAATCAATTTGTGGAATACATGAGCACGAACCCGGCCAAGATCTTTGGATTGTATCCCCGCAAGGGGGCGCTGCTGCCCGGCTCCGACGCCGACATCCTGATCTGGGATCCCCAAAAGCGGGTGAAGTACGGGGTGGCGCAGGCGCGCCATCGCACCGATTACAATCTGTTCGAGGGCTGGGAGGTGGTGGGGATGCCCGAAAAGGTCTTCCTGCGCGGCACGTTGATCGTGGACGGCGATGAATGGAAGGGCCGCTCCGGCGGGGGCCAGTTCCTCAAGCGCGGCGGGGGCGAAGTGCTGTGATCCGGTCGGAGAAACGATGACCGATCATTCCTGCGAAGCACTGGTCGTGCACTGCATGGACCATCGTCTGCAGAAATATTTGAATGACTGGCTGGACAAGGATCCGGGCGGGGGAAATTATGACCGGGTCGCGATCGCCGGCGGCGTCCTGGATATCTACCCGGTGCTGAAACAGATCGAGCTGGCCATCCAATTGCACAAGATCAGCAAGGTCATCCTGGTCAATCACGAGGATTGCGGTGCCTACGGCCCGGGGGGCACGCGGCCGCGGCAGGCGGCGGACCTGGCGGAGGCCGAGCGCAGGGTGCATGCCCTGCATCCGGACCTGATCGTGGAAAAGTATTATTTGAAACTGGACGGGGTCTTCGAGCAGGTTTATTGAAGCGCGGCGCCTGACAACAACGCCTTCAGCCGGGGATGTTCTGAATATACGCCGCGGTACTTTTCCGGCAGTTCGGCGGCGATATGGCACATGATCTCGTCCGTGAATTTTTTGAGCGCCTCGCTGCGGTCCTGGACGGGCAGGGGCGGAAGCGAAAAGAGTTTCCCGGCCCGGATCACAATGTGCGAACGCCGGAAATGTCTCAGGTTTTCGCCGACCGCCCGGTCCTCGGTGCCTGCGATCCCGGCGGGCAGGATCGGCCGGTTCAACTTCGCCGCCAGATAACCGGCGCCCAGTTTGCCCTCCGCCAGCGCCGCCGTGAGCGAGCGCGTCCCTTCGGGAGCGATCACCAGGATATTGCCTTTTTCCATCAGGCCGATGATGCGGCGGAGCGCCTTGATGTCCGGATTGTAGCGGTCAATGAAAACGAAGTTGGCGTACTTTGCGAGCCACCGAAAGAGCCCGTTCTTTTCCCATTTTTCTGCGATCGGGACGAATACGTCCGTGCGGTCGAGGATGTAATACAACATGGCCGCGTCCAGCAGGCCGATATGGTTCGTGGCGATGACAAACGCACCGGAGGAGGGGATGTTCTCCAGTCCGGTGACCTTTACGTCAGCGATCAGGTTGACGAACCTGCGCAGGAGCCAGCGGAGAAAGTTCAGCATGGAGCCAATTGTACACGAAAAGAAAAAGCCTCGTTAGGCGGCGAGGCTCCGATCAGGATCTTGGGCGGTCATCTCCATAGATAATCCGGATTATCCTCCTGGTTGCTCTTGGTGCCGTATCTCTCAAACATGCGGGAAAAGATGATCGTGTCGGAAGGAGACATGTGGGTGATCTGAAAACCGACATCGTAGATGCTGTAATCGATGTTATCGCGCTGGCACCATTTGCTGCGCGCACCAAATACCATAAAGGGCACGTCTGCCACTTCGCTGGTCAACTCGATCCGGAACCGGAAATCCACTTCCAGCGGGATGGGCCTGAGGGACTCCATTTTGAAACCGCCTGTGCTGATGTCCGCTAGATGACCGACGAGCTCGCCAGTGCTCTCATTCATCAACCGCATATAATACGAGAAAGTCCGCCTGGCTAATTTTCTGCGCTCTGGCATAATTGGGTCCTTTCCGTTGCCTACCCTAAAGTATATGATAAGAATGAAAAAGAATCAACCGCCCCGCGGAGATCAATCCGCTCTTAGAATGTGGGTGACCACGGTCGCGCCCGACCCCCCGATGTTCTGCGCCATGCCCGTTCGGGCGCCCTCCACCTGGGTCGCGCCGCATTCGCCGCGCAGCTGCTGGGCGACCTCGACGATTTGATACATTCCGGTCGCGCCCACCGGATGGCCGCGGGCCTTCAGGCCGCCGCGGGTGCAGATCGGTATTCGGCCCCCGGGCGTGATCTCGTGATCCAGGCCAAGCTGCACGCCCCGGCCGCGTTCGGCAAATCCACAGGCTTCGAGCGAGAGCGCGGCCATGATCGTAAAGGCATCGTGCAGCTCAAAGACATCCAGATCCTGTGGGGCCAGGCCGGCCATTTCGTAACAGCGCCGGGCGGAGGCATAGGCGGCGTTTAGAAAGAGAGGGTCCTTTCTCGAATGGACCGCGATCGTGTCGGTGCTGGCGGAGGAGGCGGCCACCAGCAGGCGCGGCCTGTTCTTCAAGGAGGCGACCTTGTGCGCCGGCACCAGGACGGCTGCCGCGGCGCCATCGCCGGTGGGGGAGGCGTCGAGCAGATTGATCGGCGTGGCCACCATGGCCGATCTTTCGAACCTCTCGGCGGTGATCTTTTCATGCAGGCGGGCATACGGGTTGTGCATGGCGTTGGCATGGGCGTTGATCGAGAAGGGCGCAAAGTCGGCGTGCTGCCAGCCAAACTCATGCAAATAGCGCTGCATGACCAGGGCGTTCAACCCCACAAAGGAAACGCCCGCTTCGGCCTCATAGTCCGCGTCGGCTGCCGTGGCCAGCGCCGCGGTGACGTCGTGGCTGGTCCGGTCGCTCATCTTCTCGACCCCCAGGGCGAGCGCCGATTCGACCTCCCCCGAGGCGACCGCCATCAGCGCGGCGCGGAAGGCCGCCGCGCCGGATCCGCAGGCCGCCTCGACCTTGACGGCTTCCTGGTGCCACAGCCCGATCCAATCGGCCAGCAGCGTTCCCAGTTGATTCTGGGCATTGATCAGCGGCGAAAGCATGTTGCCCACAAAAAGGGCGTCGACCTTCTCCAGCCCCGCGTCCTGCAGGGCGGCAAAGGCCGAGTCGCCCGCGATCTCACGCAGGGACTTGTCCCAGTTCTCGCTGATGGGGGTCTGCCCAATTCCAAGGATGGCCACTTTTTGCATGGGATTATTTTACCCAACTTGCCTATCAACACCTATCCAGATGTGCCCCGCGCCGGATCTTTCATGACAAACCATAAGACGGCGGTCATCAGTACCCCGCAGACGGCGGAGATGATGAAGGTCGTGCCGAAACTGGAGGCGTCCGCCAGCCAGCCGCCCAGGACCGGTGCCAGGATCGTGACCGGCGCGCACAATGTATTGGCCAGGCCGATATAGAGCGGCCGGTCCGCTTCGTCCTTCGCGAAGCTGACGCTTAACGCAATCGGGACGGTCCAGATGGCGACCGTGGCAGCTGATTCCAGGATGAAAATGGCATAGAACCAGTTGGCGGAGGTGGCGCGCCAGGCCAGCAGGGCGCTCAGCGCCGCCCCCAGGGCCCCCAGGCCCATCACCCCGCGGTGACTCCAGCGATCGCCCCAGCGTCCCATCGCGGGACCCAATACCACCTGCCCGATCAGCAGAATGGCGACCAGGATCCCGGCCGCGGCGTCGCTCATCCCAAAATGCCACACGCCGTAGATGACATAGAATGCGAACCCCATCCCGGCAAATTGACTCAGCATGCGCACGCCGAGAAAGATCCGGAAGTTTGAATCGCGCCGGAGGATCTCCAGCGATCGATTGAGATACGCGTTGGGATGGTCCGCGGGGGGCGGCGAGCCGTCCGGCTCGCGGGTCATGGACAGGAAGAGGAAGGAGACGGCCATCGAGGCAAAGGTCAGCGCAAAACACAGGCTGTAGTTGTACGGCATCGCCAGCCGGTCCAGGATCAACCCGGCGAGGATCGCGGAAATTCCGGCCATGCCGTTATAGGCCGCGGACTGGGTCCCGAAGAAGGTGCCGTGCAGGTGCTGCGGCATGACCTTGGTCACCATGCTGGTCCAGGGATTGGCGGCGAGGCCCGCGCCCAGGCCCTGCCAGATCAACATCAGAAACGCCATGAGGAGCGCGGTGCGTTTTGAGGTGAATGGCACGCACAGCGCGACGATGGCCAGCCCGAGATAGGGCAGGCGTTCGTGGATCGTCATCCACAACGTGAGCCTTTTATAGCGCCTGGCGCGCGAGATCCAGCCGGCGGTCAGCAATTGGGGCAGCTGCCAGCCGACGTTATGGATCGCGGGCACGAGTCCGATCAGCAGGGCCGAATCGGTGAGGCGGCTGACGAACAGGGGAATGATCGCGGCGAAGGAGGCGAAACCCACCCCCAGTCCGAAGAAGCCGCCGTCGAACATGCTGACCGTGAAATTGAAGCGCAGGTGCTTTTGGAGGTATGCGTCGAGGGAGGCCGCCATGCAGGGAATTCTATCATTGTAACTTGACAATCCGGGGACCTTGCGCTTAAAATAAAAACGAACGCTCGTTCATTTATATCATGGCTGAAGAAACCGCGCTCACCAAAAGGGAACGCACCCGCCGCACCATCGAGCAGGCCGCGTATGAATTATTTCTGGAGCAGGGGTTCAACGCGACCTCCATGCGCCAGATCGCCGGACGGGCGGGGCTGGCGCTGGGGGGAATCTATAATCATTATGCGAGCAAGGAAGAGATCTTCCGCGCCATCATTCTTGAGCGACACCCCTACAAACAGATCCTGCCGCTGGTCCGGAATGCCCGCGGCCGGACCGCGGAGGAATTTTTCCGGAACGCGGCCCGGGCGGCCCTGGACGAACTGGGCCAGCGCCCAGACTTCCTGAAGCTCATGTTCATCGAGGTGGTGGAGTTCAACGGGCAGCATATCTCGCTGCTGCTGCGCGAGGTGCTGCCCGAGGTCCTGCCGGTTTTTGAGGAACTGGCCTCCCGCCGGGAATCCCTGCGGCGGATCGGCCCGGTGCTCTTGATCCGTTCGTTCATCGCCATGTTCTTTTCCTACTACCTGACCGACCTGTTCATCCGGGGCAGTACCCTGGCCAGATTGATGCCCAAGAACAGCTTCGATACGTTCCTGGATATTTACCTGTATGGCGTCCTGAAGGAGACAAAATGATTTTGCGTCTTGGCTCGATCATTCGCAAGGAGTTCATCCAAATCCTGCGCGACCGACGCACGCTGGCGATCATCCTGGTCATCCCGATCATGCAGTTGATCCTGCTGGGCTATGCGGCCACCACCGATATCAAGAACGTTCCGTTGGGGGTCTGGGATCAAAGCCGCTCGCCCCAGTCGCGCGCCCTGCTCGATGCCTTCCGCTCGGCGAATTACTTCACCATCGCCTACGATGTGCGCTCCCTCGACGATGTGCGCGATCTCATCGAAGGGGGCAGAGTGCGCGGCGTGCTCATCATCCCGCCCGATTATGCGCTGCATCTGGCGCAGGACGACGCGCAGGTCTCGCTGATCCTGGACGGCTCGGATGCCACGGCCGGTTCCACCGCGCTCTCCGCGGCGCAGCTGATCGGCCAGGCCTACGCGACCAGCGTGAGCGCGGATCAAGGTGCCCTGCTTGGACGGTCCGCCGCGCTCAAGCCCCCGGTCGACGTCCGGACCCAGGTCTGGTACAACCCCGATCTGGTCAGCGCCTACTTCATGATCCCCGGCGTGATCGGCATGATCCTGTATGCGATCGCCTCCATCCTGACCGCGACCACGATCGTGCGCGAGCGCGAGCGCGGCACGATCGAACAATTGATCGTGACGCCCATCCGGTCATGGGAACTGGTGGTCGGGAAGATCCTGCCTTACGTGATCGTCTCCTTTCTGGATACGTTTGAAGTGCTGATCATCGGTCACTGGTGGTTCGGCATTCCGATCCGCGGCGATCTGGGCCTGATCCTGATCACTTCCGGCCTCTTGCTGCTGTCCAGCCTGGGCATCGGCCTGTTGGCCTCCACGATCGCCAATACCCAGCAGGAGGCCTATCTCACGGTCTGGCTGACCCTCCTGCCGTCCATCTTTCTTTCCGGCTTCTTCTTCCCGCTGGAGGCCATGCCGCCGGTTCTGCAGGCCGTGGCCTATGCCATCCCGCTGCGCTACTATTTGATCATCATCCGGGCGCTTTTGATCAAGGGCGTGGGCCTGGCTGCGATCCAAAACGAGGTCAGCGCGCTGACGATCTTCGGCGTGGTCATCATGGGACTCGCGGCCGTGCGCTTCCGCAAGCGGCTCGATTAGGCCCGGGTGGAGATCATGGACATGCCTGATTCAAATCTTCTGATCGACGCAACGGACCTGGCACGCCGCTTCGGCCCGACGCAGGCCGTGGCCGGGGTATCGATCCATGTCCGGGCGGGCGAGATCTACGGGCTCGTCGGCTCGGACGGCGCGGGCAAGACCACCACGATCCGACTGCTGTGCGGGGCACTCCAACCCGATGCAGGCACGGTCACGATCTGCGGCTGGGACGTTCAAAAACAAACCGAAGAGGCCCGCTCCCAACTCGGATATCTTTCGCAGCGCTTTTCGCTGTACGAAGACCTGACGGTGTTGGAGAACATCCGGTTCTTTGCCGAAGTGCGCGGCATGCGGTCCGGCGAGTGGCTGCCGCGCTGCATGGCGATCCTCGAATTTGTGGGACTCGCCAGTTTCAAGGACCGCCGGGCCGGGCAGCTCTCCGGCGGCATGAAGCAAAAACTGGGTCTGGCCTCGGCGCTCGTGACGCGCCCGCGCGTCCTGCTGCTGGACGAACCCACCACGGGCGTCGATCCGGTCACACGCCAGGATTTCTGGCAGCTGCTGATCAGCCTGGTTTCGACCCCCCTTCTTCCTGAGGCCGCGCAGCCTGCCTCGCCCGGCGGAAGGGCGGCGGAGGCGGCGGGCAGCGTCGCGGTCCTCCTTTCCACTCCCTACATGGACGAGGCCGCCCGCTGTGGACGCGTCGGTTTCATGCGCCGCGGCAGGATCATCGCCGAGGGAACACCGTCCGAACTGCGCGGGATGCTCAAGGACCGCATCCTTGAATTGAGCGGTGCGCCGATCAAATTGCTGCGCCGCCTCGCGCAAGCCGATCAGGCGGTCGAGGACGTGCGCGCCTTCGGTGACCGGCTGCACCTGCGCATCAGGGAAGGTGCAGCCCCGGGCGTCATGGAGCGGCTGCCCTCCGAGATCCGGGGCGGGGGCGGCAGGTCGGATCGTTTGCGCAGCATCCCGCCGCAGCTGGAGGATGTATTCATTTATCTGTCGGAACAGTCCTATGAATGAGCCTGTGATCGTCGTGAAGGATCTGACACGCCGCTTCGGTGAATTCGTGGCGGTCGATCACATCAACTTTACGATCCAGGCGGGCGAAGTGGTAGGCTATCTCGGCCCGAACGGCTCGGGCAAGACCACCACCATCCGCATGCTGCTCGGGCTGCTGCAGCCGTCCGATGGCCGGGCGACGGTGCTGGGTTATGATGCCTTCACGCAAAGCGAGGAAGTGCGCGCTCGCGCCGGATATATGTCGCAGAAGTTCGCACTGTACGATGAACTCACGGTTTGGGAGAATCTGGTCTTCTACGGCGGCGTGTACGGCATCTCCGAAACGGGCCGCATCCGGGCGACGCTCGAACAGGTCGGCCTGCGCGGCCACGAATCTGAGCAGGCCCGTTCGCTCTCCGCGGGCTGGCGGCAGAGGCTCGCCCTGGCGATCGCCCTGGTGCACCGGCCGAAATTGTTGTTCCTGGATGAACCGACCTCCGGCGTGGACCCGACCGCCCGCCGCGCTTTTTGGGACTTGATCTACGAACTGGCGGAAAACGGCGTGACGATCATGGTCACCACCCATTACATGGACGAGGCCGAGTACTGCGAGCGGGTGGGCATCATGCGCGATGGAAGATTGCTGGCGATGGACACGCCGTCGAACCTGAAATCGAGGGTCATTTCCGGCGACGTGTGGGAGGTCTTTGCCGAGCCGCTGCAGGCGGCCCTGAGCGCCCTGCACGATGTCCGCGGGGTCTTGCGCGTGGGTCTCACCGGCGATCATATCCGCACCATCACCGAAGGCGGCATCCAGGCCCGCACAGTGCGTGACGCCCTCGAGGCCGCGGGCGTGGGCGTGCGCGAGGTCGTCCCGGGCGAGCCGACCCTCGAGGATGTGTTCCTGTCCCTGGCACGGTAGGGACGCCCGCGATTGGAAGATGACCTATGAACCTCAAGCAACAACTTCGCAGGGCCCTGCTCACCGTTCTTAAATACACTTTGAATCCCCTTACTCGCCGGGTCGCGCATTCCTCGTTCGGGCCTTTCGCAATTGTCCGGCACCGCGGACGGCACAGCGGCAAAATGTATGAGACGCCAATCATCGCAAGACCTGTGGCAGATGGCTTTGTGATCGAGCTTTCGTACGGATACGATGTGGATTGGCACAAGAACGTATTGGCCGCACAGGGCTGCAGCATGGTTTGGCACGGCAGGGAATATACGATCGACAGGGTCGAACCGATGGACACGGAAGCCGGCCGGGCCGTCTTCAGCCCGCCGCAGCGCCTGATCCTGCGTGTCCTGGGAAGAAAGCATTTCGAGAAGATGAAATTTCAACGCTCAGGGGCAGACAGTTGAATATGCTGCAGCCGGACTCGAAGAGGAACTGGAACTCCGCTCCACGGCCCAGGCGGGTCCGGGAGCAAGTGCCAGAACATGCCCTTTTTGATTTCGGTCCTGAGGGCACATCCAGGTTTGAGGATAAATTCCCGGCCCTGCTCAAGCGGCCCGATCTGTTTTGTGAGAAACGTGCGGCGTAA
>DATJBI010000015.1:0-13307 GCA_035515435.1 Anaerolineales bacterium | reverse complement strand
TTCAGCCGCCTGCACGAGGCGCTGAATTCCAGTACACCGCTGCGGAAACTGGAATTCAACAACGAGGAGTCACACGAATTGTCTTCATTTGGCCTGCTCACGCGCAAACCCATTTTGACCGTGTTCAATCTGGGGGAGGGTCAATCCGCGCCGGCCGCACCCCTCGACCATCCCACGTTGGCATTGATGGGCAAACTCGAAATGGAGATCGCCCAACTCGGACCGGACGATGCGGCCGTCTTCATGAAAGAATACGGCATCGAAGAACTCAGCCTGAGCCGGATGATCAGGCTTTCTTATGACCTGCTCCAACTGCAATCGTTCTTCACCGTCGGCGAAGACGAAGTCCGCGCCTGGACGACGCGGCGCGGCGCAATTGCGGTGGAGGCAGCGGGCGAAATCCACACCGATATTCAACGCGGTTTTGTGCGCGCCGAAGTGGTTGCCTATGATGATCTGATCGCGCTCGGCGGAATGAACGAAGCCAAAGCCAAAGGGAAACTGCGGCTGGAAGGCAAGGAATATCTGGTGCAGGACGGCGACATTATGCATGTCAGATTCAACGTGTAAGGTGCATCGCCCTCCCGTTCATGGCTCGCAGTCCCCGCATTTGAGATCCATCGGGGGTTGAGCATTTATTACGGTCCCCGGCCCGGCTAATTGTTGGGGCGTGTAGGAAATCTGGACAAGCCCTCCGGCGCTGCCCTGCCCCGCCAGCGAGAACGCGATGGGCGGCATGTCCCTGTACGTTCCGTGGAGAGCAAAGGCAAGTTTCGTCGCAAACTGCAGGGGCTGACTATGGGGGAAATGACGCTGGGCCTGAGTGACAGCATGCCAGGTGCCCGTGCCGCCCGCCGGCGACTCAGAGCCACGTGCCTATTGATAAACGATACAAATCTGCCAACGCGCCCAGCGAAGGACCATGCAATTATGGTCAGCCTCAGCCCCCTGGCAATGCAAAAATCACTGGCTCCCGAAATCCACCGTGTAGTAACCCCCGTAGGCGCTGGTGGAAACATACGCATAGCCCCCGCCCATCTCGGTGACGCCTGAATTCAAAATCGCATCGTGATGGACCGGATCGTTCATCCACCAATTATAGGCATCCTGCGGATAACCGCTCGCATAAATGATCTCCAGATAATTGACCGGATTGTATCCGGCCGCCACCATGCGCTGATAGATCGTGGAAGCATCCGAACCGGTGTGGCTCAACAAACTATGACAAGCCATGTCCTCGCTGTGACCCTGGGCGGCGGCGGTCAATCGCTGATTGATTGAGAGTTTGTTCAAACCCGCCTGTCCCCGCGCGGTGTTGATCAGATTTTCAATCTGACCTACATAGGAGGCGCTGAACGTATATTTGCAGCCCGCCGGACTGGTCGGTTGGTTCGCCGGCCTGCTCGTGGATGGGGTTACGACCGCCAGGGCGGGGGGCGTGATTGGCGCGCTGCCGACAATGATCTTGACCCAGAAGTTCTTATAAATGCCGATCGGAATGGACTTGCCGCTCTGATCGTTCAACACAAAATAACCGGCATAAGCATTGGAAGCAGTGGGCGCGGTCAATGGCACGGAAACATCCACGGTTGCACCCGCAGCCGTACTTGGAACGGGAACGGAATCGGGCGCACCCATCCGGTCGCCGGACGCAAAGGCAATCGTGTATCCAGTCCAGGGGCAGGTGCCGGTGTTTTCAAAGCGCCAGGTTTTTGTGAACGAGGCCCCGGCAGCCACATAGGTATTATCGGGAATGGTGACATCCTGAATGACAACCGCCCGTTCCTTGCAGGCCGCCAGTGCGGCGTTCACGGTCGGCGTGGCGGCGGTAGGCGATGGGGTAGGCGGGCGCGGCAGGGGCGTGCTGGTCAGGGGCAGCGTCGCGGTCAGGAAAAAGGGCGTAGGACTGACCTCGTTCGACGAGATCGAAATACTGCAGGCGCTCAAGGCCAGCGACAGGGTCAAGATCAATTTCTTTAACATTTCAGAACATCATCATCTGGCCCTTGATCTGTTCGACAGGATCACCGGCGATCTGCTCTTCAAACGTTTCGCGCGTCAGGATCGGGACCTCGGACAGGACGCGTAATAAACGATACTTGACGAGCCGGATATCCTTCAATCGGCCGGCGAGCACAGGATCGCGCTGGGCTTTGTACGCGGCCAGCGCCGCGCGTCCGCCGGGGATGACCAGCAAGGTCTGCCGGGGCGGCTCGGAGATTTCCGCAAGGGCCCGGCCGATCAGGGCCGAGGCCAGCACAGAAAAGACATGAGCCGCCCTGCCATCCTCCTCCCAGATCAAGAATTGGTCCTTCCGCCGCGTTTTATACTTTAATCGCTTCCCGATCGACTCGACCAATGCCATTATCCTGTTGAGCTCCTCGCGCCGGGCCGCGGCGCGATCCTCCGCGCGCAATTTCCAGCTCGCCCCGTCTTTCGCCGCATAAGAATTCAGTACGGCATAGATCATGCCCTTGGAGGGGGTCAGCAGGCCCGGGAAGCGCGGGTAGAGATCATCTTCGACCTCGAGGAAGATGCTGTCCGGATGCTTTTGCAGGAAGTTGACCAGCGCCATTTCGACGCGGTCGGACAGCGAATCGACAAGATCGCCCCGAGGCGATAGCGCGACGGAGGGGCCTTTACTCGAGGGCTCGCGGTTCTGCGCCGCCCCACGGCGCACCACGGCAGGGCGCCGCAGACCCCACAATCCGGTCTCCACGCTTTCCCCCCCGGAATAATGAACGAGCTCGGGGTCGCCCCGCAGTGCGTCTTCAATGGTGGTTTGCGTTTTCCGCAGCGCTTCATCGAACCCCTGATCCTTTTTCAGCAGCGCATGAGATTCAGCCAGGGTGATCAATCCCGCCGCATGGACGTGCAGATGACTGGCAGGTTCGCCGCGTTCCGATAAATGATCGTGAAGCGTTTGTCGGATCGTGTTCAAGTCCGGCTCAATCGATTCGCGGTGCAAATGCTCGCCGCGTTCCCAGACCAGCTGGATCGGATCGTGCTCCGTGCGCAGCGCAAGGCTTTTCAGATCAAAGCCGGCCGCGCTGGCGGCGGTCAATGCCGAGGTCAGAAAAGAGGGTTCGGCTTCCGGCAGCAATCCGAAGAACGGCGTAGCCAGGGGCAGGAGATCGAAAAGATGCGAAAAGGTTGCATGAAGCGCAGTGGCGTTCCATGCCCAGTCATACCGCCGGCGGCGCAGAGCAAGCTTATAGGGCTCAACGGCTTCGCGCCCCCACAGCCAGCCGGCCCACAGCGCGGAGAGGGTCCAGAACGCCTGGTTCGGGCGCGGCAGCGCAGTGATCACGGCCGAGATCGGGATCTCTCTTTTGACTTCATGGGCCAGATCCTTGAGCCGGCCCTCGTAAATGCAGATCCCGCCGCCCTCCGGGATCTTTTTGGGCCATGCCTCACATACGACGCTCGAAGCCGTTCCTGTCCATAAGCTAATTCCACGCTCAAGCATCATCCACACGTTCTGTTCACGGAATTGATTTGGGATGTTGAGCAGTTTGGGGCGGGACCGCGCCGAGGGATAGTCCCATAACGTATTGCCTGCATCGCACGCGACCAGGATCAGCGCGGTCAGGGCGCGGCGGCGTTCCGGCGTGAGATTCAGACCGTCCAGACGATTAATGAGGGTGGTCAGTACGTACAGCGGACGCGGCAGATAATGGCGGATGGCTTCTTCGGCGTAGCCGCGATCTTCATCGTCCAGGGAAGCCACGCGTTCGAAGGCGCGTGAGCGGTGCAGGGCGTCGGTGGATGCCAGCTTTTTCGCGCGGTCGATATCTGCCTGCGCGGCAGTCCGTTCGCCCGAGTCGCCGCACTCGGGGCACTCATAGAGGCGGGCGTAGGGTGCATCTTCGTCCTTATGCCAAAGGAAGGCCTGGGCAAAAACTTCGTGCCCGCATTTTTCACAGCTGGTCACATAAAGCGATTGCAGATGAGTTTCAAGGCGCTCGTCGCCCTTCTTGGAAACGGCCAGGTCCGCCAGGGCGGCCTTGAAATCCGATTCGGTCGGAGGGTTCGCTGCCATTTCCAACAGGAAGCGCGTGACGGGATTGTTGACCGTGACCAGCACACGGCAGCCGGCGCGTGCCGATTCAAGCGCAACCCGCGGCGCGAATCCGAACGGATCGAGCAGCCAGCTTGAAGCCGCGACATGCTGCGAGAGCCACGCGGAAACCGTGCCTTCTTCGAGCGGAGGAACGAATCGCGAAAGCGGGCCCGGGTCAGCGGCTTTCAATCCGGGGACATAGGGTTGGGCGTCCATCTTCTAACAAGTATACATCTCCCCAACCATACCGCATCAGACCACCCCGGCAAACAAATCAAAGAGCAGTTGTCGTTTGATCTCGCCGATGCCGCGCTCGTGATAATCTCCGGTATATTCCGGTCCGGCCAGGCGCCGGCCGATCTTGTCAAAGACGTTTTCTGTTGGACCGGAAACGATGCTTAAGCAAACGCAGGAGACTCGTCAGCATGCCGGGCAGATCTGCCACGTGTTCCAGCGCATCGAGAGCAGCGATGAAATCGAAGGACGCCGCAGGCAATTGGTCGAGCGGGAACAAATCCGTGTCATGAATTTCCACCGGGGACGGAAAAGTGATGTACTTCTTCATGCGCACAATGGGGGCGGGGTCCACATCCAACGCGACCGCGTGAGCGGCCGGCCCGCCCAGAAATGGAAGCATCCCGCCCTCCCTGCAGCCGAAGTCCGGCACGCGCCGGTTGACGAAGGGGTTGGGATGCGCATGCGGCGGAATGCAGCTCCATCCAAACGCCCGGATTCTGATTCGCTCAGCGCGCTCCGGATGGCCGTTCGGGCTCTATTGAAGTCAGCGGTCTTCACAGAGGCTTGCACAGCGGTTCCTTGGGCACGGAATGCAGATCGCTCTCGACCGCGGACAGCAGAAGTTGAATGCCAAGCAAAACCGTGAGCGTGGGAAGCATCACCGTGCCGGTCGGTGCGGCGATATTGCGACTCGCATATTCGACCCATTTGACAATCCCGAAAATCCAACCAAACAACAGGAGCGGAATGCCCGCCACCAGATAAACCGTCCCCATGGAAAAATCATAAATGAAGTACTTCAATGCCATCCGGCGCAGAAACGTCGCAAATAACTTAAACGGAAATTCAAACAAAACCCGCTGGACGATCAAACTGGAAGCCTCGCCCCCATAACGCGCGGGCATCGGCACATCACGCACCACCGCACCCAGCAAATACAAATTCGCCAGCATGGAAGTCTCAAAATAATAGGAAGGATCCATTCGTTCCAAGGGAAGCTGAGCCAGGATCTCGGTGCGGATGGCAAGAAAGCCGTTCGTCGGATCAAAAACGTTCCAATAACCGGTCGCCGCTTTGGCCAGGAAACCGAGTCCCATGTTCCCCAGCCGGCGGATGAATGGCATTCTCTGCAGGGCAATAAAATCGCGGAAGCGATTGCCCTTGGCGTAATCCGCTTTGCCCTCGATCAATGGCAGGATCAAGTCCGGAAGACGGCTGACATCCATTTGTCCATCGCCGTCAATCTTGACGACGATCTGCGCATCGAGTTCCAACGCCTTGCGGAAACCTGTCACCATGGCCCCGCCCACGCCCTGGTTGTGATCGTGCCGCAACAGAACGAGCCGCCTGTCGCGTTTGGCGAGAGCCGCTACGATCGCGGAGGTCGAATCGGGCGAGGCGTCATCCACCACGATGATATGGCGGACATAGGATGGCAGGCCGCGCAAAACGCCCTCCACCTCGCCCGCCACCCGGTAGGCAGGAACGACGGCCGCGATGCTGCAGTTTCGGAAATTATAGCGCTCACCCATCATCAACAATTGTAATCGAACCTTATCCATATGGCACAGTTTTGCGTTAGAATATCCATTTGGCAAGACAACTCCTCAGCTTAAGGAGACCATGGCATCCACCGGGGAACGAATTCTCATCGTCGAAAGCGATCCAGATATCAGCGATTTGATCGGGCGGCAAGCGCTTCAGCCGTTGGGATATCAATTGACCCTGACGGGAGAGGCGGGCGCGGCGATCAAATCGGCGGTGCAAAACCCGCCGGATTTGATTCTTGCCAACCTCAACTTACCCGGCTTGAGCGGCAAGGACTTGATCACTGCTTTGATGTCGCAGGGGATCAGCGCACCCCTGATTGTCATTGCCGAGAAGGGACAGGAACAGAGCGTGATCCAAAGTTTTCGACTTGGAGCGGTGGACGCGATTCTATGGCCCGCGCGTGACGCCGAGGTGGTGCGTGTCGTCGAACGCGCACTTCAACAGACTCATGAAACACGGGCCCGCGTCCAACTAGATCGTCAACTGGAAGCCGCCAACCAGGAACTCCAGCACACAGTCCGCGAACTAACGGCCATTCTAGCTATCGGCAAAGCGGTAACTTCCACTACTGACACACGCCGGTTATTCAGCCAAATCGTGGAGGGCGCCATGCAGGTCGCGGAATCAGAAACGAGCTGGCTGATGATCCGCGATGAAAACACACGCACCTTTTTGCTGACCGCACACCGCAACCTGCCTGAAAGCTGGGCAAAAAAAATAAACCAGCCGTTGGACGATGGCATCAGTTCATTGGTAGCGGTTTCAGCGGAGACACTTTCCATTCATGGCGCTCCTCTCGAGAAATTTAAAGTGGCGGCTTTAGGAAAATCAGCCGCAGTCGTGCCCATCAAAGTCCAGAATGAAGTGATCGGCTTATTAATTGTCGTCCGCAAAGCGGAGAGCGAGATCAATAAGGTCGCGCAGTCCCTGTTGGAAGCTGTTGCCGATTACGCCTCCATCTCGCTTGTCAACGCAAGGTTGTTTCGCGTCGTTCAGCAAAATGTCGAGGCTGCCAGAATGAATGAGAAGCACCGCTTGGCTATGCTTGAATCGTTAAAAGAATCCATTCGCGAGGAGATGCAAGTTTCCATGTATCCACTCGAAGCACTGCTCTCCGGCAAGCCCGGCGCGCTAACCGCCGAACAGGAACAGGCGCTAAAAACGATTCAAAGTTCTTTGCAGCGTCTCTCGCGTTCTGGTGAAAAAACAGTCGCACCGGATGCGGCGAAAAAAGGAAATGGATGACCGAGCGCGATCTGATCCTGTTAGCATTGGATGAATCTGAAAGCCTACACTTGATGGAGCGCGCGCTGTCGGCTGTAAATTATGAAGTGGCGATTGCCCATGACTGCGAAGGGTTGGAAAAAATCCTGCAGGAATCATCACCGGCTTTATTGCTCATTGCCGAACAATTCGCCGGCCAAAATGGGATAGAGCTCGCCGAGACAGAACTCGAACGCTTTCCCACGCTTCCAATTCTGCTGTTTGCCGAAAGGGATACAACGGGCACCATCAAAGCCGTTTTGAAAGCGGGCTTGAGCGGATATCTTTATCCGCCTCTTCACACGGACGATATTGTGAATGCCGCTGACCGCAGCCTCGCCCGCGCCCGCCACCTCGGCGACTGGATCCGCCGCGAAGTTAAGCGTACTACTTCGTCCCTCGAAAAACGCGCCCAGATTTCGGAATCAGAACGCGATAAGCTAGAAGCCATCATCGCCAACATCGAAGACGGTGTGATCGTTCTCGACCCGGAGCACAAAATCCTTTTCATGAACCGAATCGCGCGCGAGGCTTTTGACCTGTCTGCCGATTCCATAGGCAGGCCGATACTCCATGCGATCCAAAATCCGGACCTTCAGGCTTTCCTGCTCCGTTCCACGGAAAGCTCCGTCAAATATCACGAATTGAATTTCGACGATGGGCGGATTTTCAATGCGCAACAGACCTCCATCCCGCTCATCGGCACTGCCATTACCTTGCATGATATAACTTATCTCAAAAAACTGGACCAGATCAAAAGCGAATTCGTCCATACGGTTTCCCATGATCTGCGGTCTCCATTGACTGCAGTATTAGGTTATGCCGAATTGATCTCCCGCGTGGGACCGCTCAACGAACAACAGCAGGAATTTGTGAACCGGATTCAAGCGAGTGTACAGAGCATCACAACTCTGATCAATGATCTGCTCGATCTTGGCCGCCTCGAAGCAGGTTTTGATACCCGCCGAGAATCAGTTCAACTGGAAAGCATTCTTCAGTATTCTCTGGATATGCTTGGGTCGCTGGTCACACAAAAAAATCTTCATCTTGAAAAAAATATTACGCCCCATCTGCCAGCCTTGCGCGCCAACCCCATTCGCATCCGTCAAATGCTGGATAATTTGATTGGGAACGCAATCAAATACACGCCCGAAGAAGGGACGATCCGCATCAGCATCCGCACCGAGGATCGCCAGCTCATTCTCGAAATTAGCGATACGGGCCCCGGCATTCCATTGGATGAGCAGTCTCGCATCTTTGAAAAATTCTACCGCGCCAGCAATGTGCTGGAGGGGCCGAAAGGCACCGGGCTTGGATTATCCATCGTCAAATCCATTGTGGAAAGTCATCAGGGACGCGTATGGGTCGAGTCGACCCTAGGACAAGGAGCCGCTTTCATTGTAGTATTGCCAGTGTATGAACCATAGAATCCTTTGCGCATTCATTTGAGACCCATAAAAATGCCGCCGCCGGATTTAAATCCGGCGGCGGCTTTCGCCAAAGGAGGAGACAGTGAGGAGCATCTTGGAGGTGTCTTTGTTCCGTCTCCATATTCATCATACCGCAGGCGCATAAATCACGGGATTATCAAATGTCATAAAATAATAGTGATAGTATTCATAAGAAGTTTGTTTCAATTTGCCATTTTATTTCAGATCGGCAAGAAATTTTCTCATCAATTCAACCGCATTGGTAGAATCTTTGTATGCCATTACATGCAATTGCGGATGCGGATTTCCACTGATCATCTTTGAAATCTTGCGACCTTCCTGAAACAAACACAGCACAGGCTTTCCCGCGTTCAATGCAACACCAATCTCATATCCAACACCATGCGATGGCACACTGACTTCCGCAACCACCGCGTGTGCCGCGCGAATCCACGTCACGTCGCGTTCGTACACTTCGCGCGGCGCGACCACTGCCTCCAGTGATAAAACATTTGATTCAGCCAGAGGCGCGGTCGGCACCTCGTGGCCGTCCCTAACCAGAGCCGCAGTCAGGTCCTGATAGACGCGTTCGAATTCCCGTCCGCCAGTAATGGAGCAGGCAAAATAAATATTCATTTCCTGGGCAATCGCGAAAGGATAGATCGCTCCGAGACCTTTTGCTCAGGCATGTTGCCGCTCACGCGCATACTATCCAATTCAGTGCTAAGACCCATCCAATCATTCACCAGAATAATGAAATGGGGTGTGCTGTCTTTGAAGAAAAACGGCGAAAGAAAAAATCGCAATACAGAAAGAGGCATCGGGAATGCATTCAATTCGATCTTTACTGCAGTCAGGCTGGCTAACGGCCGAATGATCTCCCGCCTCCAGCCGGAAATGTTCTTTAGAGGAAAAGTGGCGGCCATGCTGACGGTGGATGTACGCAGGATGCGGCGATAGGAAATGTTCATTCGCAGAAATGGCGTCACTAACCGCAAATGATCGCTAAACGGTTGCACATATCCGCCTTTGCGAAAAGATGCCATGCCCAGCGAGATCACTATCACTGCACCGCCCAGCCAGGCCATGATCTGCCAGCGCCACGGTTCGGCGAGCCGCATAAATGGGTCCTGATAAAGGGGCCACGTCAGTGAGACCAGCGCCAAACCCAATAGCAGGATGGCGGGCCACCAGCGATCAATCATATGTGTATAAATGAGGAGTGGATAACGTTTTCCAGCTTTTGCCATTGATCAATCTTCTTTACCAGATGAAATCACACGCTCGTCTCTTTTTTCGACCTGTGACTTGCCGCCGTTCAATTGAGCGCTCAAATTTCCGATGGCTTGTTCAAGGTGTTCGCCGCGCAGACTGAAGGCGATATCGCCGCGCGTCTTTTCGATGATGCCGCGCGCCAGGTCAGTCTGCCGCCGCAAACCATTGGTGATCGCGTCTGGATAATCCATCGTAACCAATACGGAATAGATATCATCCATGATGCCAAGCAGACGTTCGGCTTCCTGTGAATAGCCATGACGCAAAATATCAAGCGTTCGCCGCCGCAACTCGCCAACCACTTCAGCCAGGCCATTCAAATAAGTAAACCCGGCCACGCCTAATTCTTCTGGAGTAAGCAAAGGTTGATTTTGAATCAATGCACAAGTGACATTGGCTTCAACAAACTCTTTCAGCGCATCTTGTGTATAACCTGAATAGAAAAGGTCTGGATATTGGGCAAGATCGTTTTTCAAATCATCAGCCAGATCGCGCGCCTCCGACAAATGTTCTTGCATGACATCTGTCTCGTCGCGATGAACGGCGCGGATCGCAAGGGAACAGGCACGCGTCAACTGACGTGCCTGAGCTAAAGCTTGATCTCGTGATGATGTGCGCGCATCAAAGCTGTGACGAATCTGATCGGCGATGCTTTCAAGTTTTTGCATAATGGTTTTCGGCTTTCAGGCTTTATCTTCTTTTGGAGGCTCGGGCGGCTGATGCGGGCGAAAGAGATTCTCAGCCAGCGAGGTATTGTTCGGTATATTAATTTCGCCAAAAACAGATTCATACCTCGCCAGGTTTTCCATCAAAGCGCGCACGAGCAGTTTCGCCGAAAGCGGCGACATCAATACCCGCGCTTTGATGGTCGCCTTGGTATCCCCCGGTAGAATGTGCGCAAAATCAATCACAATATCTGCGGGGGAATGTGAGATGCGCGCCAAATTAGCATAAACCACATCAAGCCCGGACGGAATTTCAAGCGACGGCGAAGTTGGAGGATTAGGAAGAGACATATTTCTCTCCGATTATATAAGGATGTATTCTATAACTAAAATGGGATATCATCTTCAGCAGGAGCAACAGCCATATCGCCAGCGTCAGTTGTGGAACCGGCTCCAGAATCGCTTTCGCCGCGTGAGCTTAAGAAACGAATCGTGCCGGCGGTCACTTCAAAAGACGCACCGGATGATCCATCTTGCTTTTGCCAGATGCGCGGACCGCCCGTATTCTTATCCGGCGTGAGTCTTCCTTCAACCAAAACCTTCGAGCCTTTCTTCAAATATTGATTACATATCTCAGCCTGTTTGCCCCAAGCTGAGACGCGGAACCAGATCGTTTCGTTGACCTGCTCGCCGTTGGAGGACGTGTAGCGGCGATTGGATGCAACCGAAAATGAGGTCACTGCTTGGCCTGAGGGCGTGTAGCGCATTTCGGGATCGCGGCCCACATTGCCGACAATAACGATAGTGTGAAACATGGGAAATCTCCTTTGTATAGGGAACGCCGCAGCCGCGGCGTTGACGATTTATATTTCAATTGTACACTTATTAGCGATAGTTGCGAGGAGATTTCTTGAAAGAAGCCGTTACCTTTTGGGATAACGGCTTCTTGGATAAACCTTGATAGTGATTAATCAGCAGCGGCGGCAACAACGGCTTGTGGCGCCTCATCCGGCTGAGGCTGCGCGGCAAAGCGAAAACCAATATACATCAAAACAGCCGCGACCAGTTCGCCCACATATAGCAATTGACCATAACCGAGGTGAGTCAACTCGCTAGCGCTTCCTACCGATAAGGCTCCAGCAGCAATGAGGACATTGCCAATAACACGGTTCGGCAAAACCCGCTTACGCCAAAATAAGAATGCAGAATATAACGCGCCGCCGACCAACAGGATCAACCCAGTTGTCCCGAAAAGAATAGTCGGAATAAGAAGCAGATTGAGAGAGGCTGTAGAAATAATAGCCTGATATTGTTGACTGATCGGTGTTCCCAAATGAAATCCATTATCGTTAATTGATGCCGATAACATTAGTACTGTGCTGACCAGACTCGCTAGAATCAGAATACCACTAACAACATGAACCCAGCGCTTCCTGACCAGCAGATAGAGCGTGCCCATTCCAATCCACGCTGGGTTTAGAATGGCGCCAAACAGGAACCAGATCACAAGGACTGCGCGGCTCCATGATAACGCAAGGTAGGCTTCTGCAAAACTTCCCAACCCGAACATTGCCAAGCCGATCCCCCAAAACAGAAAATGAGGCGCGCGGCGAACCAGATAACGTTTGAATACATCTACAGTGAATATGAGCATGATCACAGTAGAGATGAAAGGAAGGATTTCAATAACAGACATGGTTTTCTCCAATAGAATTTAGATTTAGAGATGAAGAACACCGAGCAATACCGCGGCCGCAAATAGAATCAGCGCGATAGTGAGAGCACCTAGTAGAATCAAAAGCACTGGGACGACTTTTTCAAACATCAAAGAGTTCTCTGGCATGTGCGATTTTTTGTTGGCAGACGAATCGTCCCGCATATTTACCTCATCCAGTCAAATCTATCTATCCTATATTTTGCAATAGATGTACAAACGGGTCAACGTAAGTTTAAGTAGATTTATATTAATTTTTGAATAGAATCTCTTATCTTGAATCATTGTCCTGTGTCGGGTTTCTGATTTATACTTTCTATATATCTTATAAGGAGAACTTAGATGTCACGAACGCCTCACACTAAAAAATACTTTACTGGAGGCATACACTATACCTTGGACATTGAGCACTAGATTGGAAATCAACCAAAAATGCAAATCGCTCTAAAACGCAATCATTGGGTCGTCATCAGCACAGCCGTTCTGATTTTATTGGCGACCCTTTCCTGTCAGCTTCTAAGCCCTCCTGCCCTGCGATTCATTCCCGATGCGATGCCCAAAGGGCGAGTCGGAGATTTTTATTACGTGATCATAAAAATCACAAACAATCAAACACCTGCCGGCGAGTTCACTATTTCTCAGGGCAGTCTTCCGAAAGGTTTGATGTTCCAAAGACTCACAGGGCAAGATGCGGTTTTAATTTCGGGGACACCGCAAGAATCTGGCGCGTTCCATTTTGTGCTCAATGTGTGGTGCTATGGTACGAATCATTCAGGACAAACCGGGATAAAAGATTATGTTCTTCCAATCAACCCATGATCATCGCAGTTCAATACATCCCTCAGGGTTCATCACCTTATCATCTTGGAGAAGCGGAATTAAATCGTAAGTGGACAAAACTTCTCCTCCTCAAACAGACATCCGAAGCAATATGCTTCGGATGTCTTAATTCCTCGAAAATTCTAACTTCAAATTTTCATAAGCTTATAAGGTTTTAGTGATATATTTCCTAAAATTTTTCGCCGAAGAAGGAGACTTATGGATACCCCAAAACGCTATCATCCTGCATTAGTTACCCTACACTGGCTGATTGCTCTGCTCGTCTTCAC
>DATJBI010000014.1:0-18367 GCA_035515435.1 Anaerolineales bacterium | reverse complement strand
GCAATCCCATAAGAATAACATCTGTCTCAATCCATTGGGCACGCCCGGTAGATGCGCCCAGTCTGCAGCCATACCGGGCGCACCCTCTTGCCAGGTCGTAGGGTATGAACATGGTCAAATTGCGCACCCGGCACAGGCGTTGTCCTCAGAGACTCGCGCCGGGGACTTGGTAACCACAGCTTCAAAAACCACCGTCAGTGGCCAGGGTGAATATTCATACTCCGGCTTGAAGTGTCTTCGTGTAGATAACTTCATCATAATAGGTGGCCCTGCCTGCGGAATTCAATTTTCGGATATATCCCCCCAAATTACTATTGATTTCATCCAATGAAACATGTAGAATTCAAACCGGCTAAAGTGCCCTAGCCCAATCTTAGAGGATGAAAGGAGATATGAGTCATGTCAGATCAAGCCATTCGCAAGGTAATAGGTCAGGCAATTGGTGATACGGCGTACCGGGACTTGTTGTTCACCGATCCGGACAGTGCCATTCAAGGTCTGGATTTGACGCCCGAGGAAGTTCAATTCGTCAAGAACTTCAAGCGCGACAAGTTTGAGGCGGCGACCAGCGAAATGGAAGAGCGCATTTCCCGAGCAGGTGCTCTTCACCTCAAGAGCTTCGCGGCTTATTGCAACTGCTTCTAATAAGCTTGCGCGCCAAGCAACGCATCCCTGGCAGCCCTGTTGCCTGGGCCTGCCTGGCCGTGCTCAGGCAGCAGGCTGCCAATCGAAAGGATATAAGGCCGGGCCATGCCGGAATATACAGTTCGCTGGATTCTCGGACGGGCCCTGAGTGACCCGGCCTACCGGAAATTAATGGCGCATGACCCCTCGGCCGCCTGGCAGGGCTATGAGCTTACCGATGAGGACCTCGCTCAGCTGAAGACCTGGACGCCGGAACGCATCGAGTCGTATCTGGCGGAGATGGAAGCGAAAATTGCAGGCGCGGTCTTTGACGGTGCGACCGGTTTCGACCTCGGTGAAACTCTTTCGCCTGTGAATTGTGACGCGGCATTTTCGCTTGACGAACTGAAAAGACTGTTCGGTGATGAATTGAACTGATGGTGCCGGATTATGGAACTGGCCCAGATCATTCAAACCAGGCAATCGGTGCGCGCATTCCGCCCGGAGGCGGTGCCCCAGGACATGCTCCAGCGCATTTTCGCTGCCTTGATCTGCGCACCGTCCGCGGGGAATCTGCAGGCTTATGAGGTCCTGGTCCTGCGTGAGCGGGCCCTGAAGGCGCGGGTGGGGGAAGCTACCACTGCCTGCTATGAGCCTGTCTGCGAGGCCCCGCTGGCCCTTGTTTTCGTAGCCAACGCGTTTCGTTCCGGAATTAAATATGAGCAGAGAGGCATCGAACTCTTTTGCATTCAAGACGCTACCATCGCCGCGACGTACGCCATGCTGGCCGCGGCCGACCAGGGACTGGCCACGCTCTGGGTGGGGGGCTTTGATACCGTGAAGGTTTCCGATCTCTTGAAACTGAAGCCGGGTCTGTGGCCGGTGGTCATCATGCCGGTAGGATATCCCAACGAACTGCCCGAGCGGCGCAATCGGCGCAGCGTTCAGGACGTGGTCCATGAACTGGATTGAGGAGGCCAACGGCCCGCTCGGGACTCTGCACGGCAATCGGTTCGGCCCCTCGACCGATGCCCCCGTCCGTTCCTTCCCTGAGTCGCCGCAGCTGGGGAGGTCCTTGCTCGAAGGGGGCATCATCCGCCAGATCCGCGATGTCGAGATTATATCCAAGCCGCTGCCGATCTTCAGCTCGGCCATTCTGCTGGGGGGCCAGGATGCGAATGGCCGCTTCATACCGCCCAGGATCTGCGGCGGAAGTGGATTTACTGAAGAGCAGGCTCGGGCCCGCGCCTGCGGTGAAGCGGTGGAACGTTATTGCGCGGCCCGTTACGACGAGGCGGCCCTGCGCTTAAGCTCCTACCTTGACCTGAACGAGGAGGCGGTACTCCCGGAGGCGTTTGCCCTCTACGGGGGGGACCAATATGATCTTGCAGGCTTTGAATACCGTCCCTTCCGCCAGGACACGCGGATCAACTGGGTGCAGGGATTCTCTTTGACGCGGCAGCGACCGGTCCTCGTCCCGGCCGCCTTTGTGTACCTGCCTTATTGGCCTCTCGGCGGTGAAACCGCGATCGGCCTGCTGCCAAGCACGGGCCTGGCGTGCGGCCGGTCGCTGGTGGAAGCCAGCCTGCAGGGCATTTTCGAAGTCATCGAGCGGGATGCGATCATGATCATGTGGCTTCATCAGATGGCCAGGCGCCTCGATCCGGCCTCGATCGGCAGCGGGCGGGTGGGCGAGATCATCCAGGGGCCCGGGAACGGCGTCATCCGGATCTTCGACATTACCACGGATGTACCCATCCCCACGCGCTTTTCGGTGTTGACGGATTCCTATCGAGGACGAAGCCTGGTGGCGTGCGGGGCGGCGACGAAATGGAATTCCGCCGAGGCCTCTGAGAAGTCAGTCCTCGAGGCACTCGTCGTGCGGCAGGCGGTTCAAAAGATCATCCGCACGTATCCACCGCGTAACTACGGGAAGGACTATCGGAAAGTCCGCGAGGCCGACGACCATCTCAATCTGTATACGAACCCCGACATGCTGCGCGCCCTGGATTTCCTGACCCAGGCAGTTGAGGCGCCGGATGCAGCCGGTGAGGCATCGCCCGCGGGGGCCGAGGCGGCGCATCAACTCAAAACCTGTCTGGATCTGCTCGCCGCGCGAAATCTTGAAGCCATCGTGGTGGATATCACGAGACCCGAGGCGCGAGAAATGGGTTTGTGTGTTGTGCGGGCGATCATCCCGGGGATGATCCCCCTTAGTTTTGGAACGGACTATGTCTGTACCGGAGGTCATCGCCTGTCCGAAGTATCGCAATCGCCCGGACACGAACTGCGAGGCGGAAGAGGGCGCCTGAACCCCCTCCCGCATCCGTTTGCCTAGCCCGGCCCGCAACCGGCACATTCCACCTTGTCTGTGCGAGGTAGTTTTATGAGCAAAGATGCATACGTTTTAGGAATCAGCATGTCACGCCATGACCGCGCCGCCTGCCTGCTCAAGGACGGGGCGATCGTTGCCGCGATCGGGGAGGAAAGACTGGACCGCAGAAAACGCTCCATCGGTAATTACGAATACCAACCTCGCCGGATCATCCTGCCGCCCTTTAAGGCAATCACGTACGTCCTGGAAGCGGGCGGCATCTCCCTGGAGGACGTGGACCTCATTGTTTGCGGGCGCTCCATGGTTTCCTGCCGGGAGACCCTCCTGCAATATCTGAGGGTCAAACCCGACCGGGTGATCGAACCGGCCCTGCCCGGGCACCACCTGGCGCATGCCTACAGTGCCTACGGGACGTCTCCATTTCGCGAATCAGCGATCCTCGTGATCGATGAACAGGGACACCATTTGCCCGACGGCCGGTTCGAAAAAGCCAGCTGGTTCGAGGGCAAGGGCGGACCCATCAAGACGACGGCCGTATTCTACGGCAGGGACGACGATCTGAGTCTCGGGATGTTCTACAACGTTTTCGCCATGCTCACGAGCCTGAGCGAGGCGATGGCCCCGGCAGCAGGCAAGCTCATGGGATTGGCGCCGTGCGGGAGGGCCCATCCGGAATGGCCGGAGTTGATCACCCTGGATGAGGAGACCGGCGATACCCATATTCCTCTCGAACGGCTCGATCGCTTCTTCGGCGAGATAGGACTGGCGGTGCGGCTCGGCTACGAAGACGCACGCCCGCGCGAGCTGGAAGACCTGGCCCGCCATATCCACCTGCACTGGTCTGAGCCCCTGGCAGCCGACCTGGCCTACAAGGCCCAGGAGGAACTCGAAAGGGCAGTTCTGCATATCAGCCGATCCCTGAAGAAGCGGACTGATGCCAAGGTGCTGTCCTACGCCGGCGGTGTGGCGCTCAACTGCACGACCAACAGCCGTTTGCTGGAAACCGGTTGGGATGACGTTTTTATCCATCCCGCCGCCACCGACGACGGGAACGCGATCGGGCTGGCATACTTCGGCTGGATCGAAGCCCTCGGCCATGCCCACGTCCCGCACAGGCCGTTCAATCCGTTTACAGGTGTGACGTATCGACAGGACGCGATCGACGCAGCATTCCGATCATCCGGCCTGGCGGACTATGCACGCCCGGCCGTGCCGTCGGAGGAGGGCGCGGAGCGTCTGGCGCGCGGGGAGCTGGTCTGCTGGGTCCAGGGGGGCAGCGAATGGGGCCCTCGCGCTCTGGGGGCGCGCAGCTTGTTGGCCAACCCGCTCATCCCAAAGATCACGGAACGCATCAATTCCACCGTGAAGTTCCGCGAGCCGTTCCGGCCGTTTGCAATCAGCACCCTGGAAGATATCCTGCCCAGGCTGGTGGCGTGCGAGCGCTCACCCCGATCCCTGGGCATGTACATGCTGTCCACCGGAACAGTCCGGGCCCCAGAATTGAACGAGGTCAGGCATGTCGATGGCAGCATTCGTTATCAGGTGGTGAATGCCGAACTCCAGCCGGAGTACGCTGCGCTGATCCGGAAGTTCGAGGCCCGCACCGGTTTGGGGGCGGTGCTGAACACCTCGTTCAATACGCTCGGAGAGCCGCTGGTCGAGTCTCCGTTGGATGCCGTGCGGCAATTCCTACTTTCGGGGGCGGACGCGTTGATCATCGGCAATTGCGTGATCGGCCGCAGCGCCATCCCGGCCCCGGCGCTGGCGGAGGCGCGGCAGGAGGCCTTTGCGAATTCCTATCTTGATCCGCTCAAGACGGCGCTCGGTCTGGAAGCCGCGGGTTACCCGGATCAGGCGGCGGCGCTGCTCGATGAGCTGGGCTTTGAGGCACATGACCCGCGCTGGGACGGCGTGGCTGCCGTGTTGAGCTATCATGCGCTGCTCATGCGCGCAGCCCTGCGGGCCGGCAACAGGCAGAAGGCGCACGAACACGCCCGCATCATCCTGCACTGGTCGGGCATGCCGGTCGAGACGATCAAGGCCGCGCGGGTGATCGCCGACAATCCCCACGAACCTGAGCAGGCCCTGCTCGGCAGCATGATGGGCTACATAGGCAGCCAGGGCGGGGGCTGGAAGTTCCTGAGCGAAATGTTCGAGACGGACGGTGTCCCGGGCATCCCGAAGGTCTCTGCAGAGGCGGAGCCGTAAGCAGGCTTTGATCCGGCCGTTTCGCGCCTTTCACCATATCCGAGCACGCAAGGAGAATTGCCATGCAATGCATTCGTTGTAAGAAACCCGCCCACGCCGTGTGCCGCTTCTGCGGTCGTGCCGTATGCGAGGAACATATCCAGAACATGAATTACATTATCACCGTGTATTCGGGGCACAGCCAGATGCCAAAATCACTGGTGGTTGCGGATGCAGTTTTTTGCGGGATCTGCAAGCCGCAGCCGGAACCCCTCGAAATGCCCTATCTGGCCTGAGGACCCCTGCATGAAGGAAGAAGGGAAACCGGTCAAGGCCGTCCTGTCCTGGACGCTGGATGGAAAGCAGGAGCTCGTGCTGCATGAGGGGGATACGGCGGAAATCGGGCGCGAAGCAGGCAACGACCTGATCCTGCCGAGCGATCACATTTCGCGGAAACATGCGGTGATCGCCTGGCGGAAGGACCATTTCGAGATCCAGGACCTGGGAAGTGCGAATGGGACCTCCGTCAACGGGAAGCGCCTGGCCAAGCCGCGCGTCCTCAAAGACATGGACAAAGTGTCCTTCTATGATGTCGTGGTTGTCTTCAGAGAGAATAAAAAGGTCCAGGGTTCGGAGAAGAAGGACGGGGTGCATCAGACCATCATCATGAAACAGGGGACCCAGCCTTCCCTGGTCATCAGCGCGGGGGCGGGTGAGGGGCGCAGGATCCTGCTCCCGGAGGGCAGCCTGACGATCGGCCGGGCCACCTCCAGCAGCCCCAACCTGGATATCGCGCTCCAGGACCGCGCCGTCTCCCGGCCGCACGCGCGCATTGAAAATAAGGAAGGTGTGGTTACACTCGCCGATCTGGGAAGCGTCAACGGCACTTTTCACAACGGCCAATTGCTCTCTGCACCGGTCACCCTGCACGACGGCGACGTGATCCTGATCGGTGAAACCACACTGATCTACCGGGGACCTGCCTAGGCGGAGGAGATATGCTGAATCGGCCGAACGTTTGGGAGAAGCTGGCGGACGATCTCCGTGACCCGGAGCTGCTGCCCTCCAACCGCGGGTTGTGGGGAGAGGTCAAGCCGCGGCCCGGGGGCCTGTGGCAAAATGCCGGTGAAGAGACCCTGGCCCTTGGCCGCAGGGGGCAGAGCATCTGGCCCGCCGTGAACGACGATACCCTGGCGCTGCATCCGGGCCGTAATATCTGGCAGGCTGTGAATGAGATCCGCCCGGCCGAAGGCGGCAGCGATATCTGGGAGACGGTCGAAGGCGAAACCCTGGCGCTGCCCCGTGCTGCCGCGACGGTCTGGGCCAAACCGGCCGTCAGGAATTTCGCCCGTGTCAAGTTCCAGAGGGGCGATCAGTGGGCACTCAAGGAACTCAAGACCGCAACCGGAGAGACCTATTGGGTGCTGAAGCATCTCTCCAATCCGGTTTACCTGAGGCTGAACGAGGAGCAGGTCTTCCTGTGGAATTTGCTGGACGGAGCGCATACCGTCCAGGATCTGGCGGTCGAAAGCTTCGTGAAGTTCGGCACCTTCAATGTGGAGGGGCTGACAGGCTTCCTGAACCAGTTGCAGCAGAAGGGCTTTCTAAGTGATACGGCCGGGGATGTATATCGGGATTCGAAGGAACAGGCCATCCGCCACTCGCTGCGCTATCGGATCTTCCGGCTGATCGGCCTGATCTTCCAATCTGAGATCGGTATCCCCGTGGATGGCTTCTACACCAATGCCTATCGCTGGCTGGGATGGATCCTTTACACGCGGGTGTTTCAGATCCTGCTGCTGGGGGTTTCGGTGCTCGGCATCCCGGCCTATTTCATCGTTTCGGGGTCCAATAACGTACTTACCTCAGCCGCCGGGCAGGACGCCCTGCTCCAGACCGGCCTGGTCGGCCTGATCGCCGCAGAGGTGATCGTGTTCTTCATCCATGAATCTTCCCACGCGTTAACCACCTGCCATTATGGACGGCACGTGCGCCGGGGCGGCGTTGGATTGTACTTTGGGATGGTGGCCTTCTTCATGGACACCACCGATATCTGGATGGAGCCGCGCGGGCCGCGCCTGGCGGTCACCTGGGCCGGTCCCTACTCCGGTTTCATCCTGGGCGGCATCTGCAGCCTGCTCCTGTTCTTCTTCCCGCACATGGCGGGGGCGCAGCTGGCGTTCCAGATCGCCTCCATCGGCTATCTTATCTCCATCGGCAATCTCAATCCCCTGTTGAAGTTCGACGGCTATTACATCCTGACCGATTGGCTGGAGATTCCGAGATTGCGCGAGCGCTCCATTGAGTTTGTCCGGCACGGCCTGTGGACCAAGCTCAAGGCCCGCCAGCGTTTCGATCGGCAGGACGCCATCTTCGTCCTGTTTGGCGCGGCCGCGCTGCTCTACACCGGCGTGATGATCGTGCTGATCATTTGGGCGTTTGGCAGTTCGGTGCTTGGTTTCTTCAATTCCGTGATCGCTTCTTTGGGCGGCTGACCGCCGGAAAGGTTCAAATGGCAGCCACATACGATCCCATATTTTCCCCGGAGTTTCTTTCCGATCCCTATCCGACCTATGAGTATCTGCGGGAGCATTCTCCCATCTGTTTTCTGGAAGATATGAACGGCTGGGCGATCACCAGCCACCGGGATGCCGTCGCCATCCTGAAGGATCGCCGCTTCGGGAATGCGGTGCAGGCCAACCCGACGGTCCAGAAGAATATCCCGCTGTTCACCAAGTTTGAGGAATACGGGCTGGTGCACATTGATCCGCCGGCGCACACCAGGCTGCGGGCGGTCCTGCAGAAGAGCTTCGCCCCGCATGTGATGCAGCGGCTCGAAGGGCCCATCCGTGAGATCGTCATCGAATTGCTCGACCGGATGTCAGGACGGGACGAGATCGATTTTATCAAGGACTTTGCGTATGCCGTACCGGTCTCCGTGATCGCGGAACTGGTCGGGGTGCCGCGTTCCGAGCGGCAGCTCTTTCACAACTGGTCACGCGGCATCGTGGAAGGGTTCGATATCAATGCCACGCCGGAAATGCAGGTTCAATGCAACGGCATCTTCCAGCAGTTCAGGGAGTACATACTGCGGCTGGCGGATGCGCGGCGCACCTGCCCGCAAAACGACCTGATCACACAGTTCGTGCAGGTGCACGACCAGCAGGACGGACGGGTCTCCGAGGAGGAGATGGTCAACAACTGCATCCTTCTGCTGACAGCCGGCCACGAGACATCCGCCAGCCTGCTGACGAACGGGATTCTGGCGCTGCTGGCGCATCCCGATCAATTCCGGCGCCTCAAGAATGATCCGGGGTTGATCTCCAGTGCGGTCGAGGAGATGATGCGCTACGCGCGGCCGCTGCAGATGATCATGCGCGCCGTGCGGGAAGATGTGGAACTGAACGGCCATCATTTCAAGCATGGCCAGACCGTGGTCGTGTTCCTTTCGGCTGCCAACCGGGACCCCGAAGTCTTTCCGGACCCCGACCGGTTTGACATCGGCCGCACGCCCAGCCCGCATCTGGGGTTCGGGTACGGAATTCACCACTGCCTCGGCGCTCCGCTCGCCAGGGTGGAGGCTCCGATCGCCCTGCTGGAGTTCATCACGCGGTTTCCGGACGTCTCCTTGACCGATCAGCCGCTCGAGCGGCTGATCACCCTGCGCAATCTCACCCTGCGGGAGCTGCCGCTTAGATTACACCCATGAGCCGATCCGCGGCGCGGTCGCCCGGGTACCCCGCCCTTTGGGGGATGACCGCGGCCGGGCTTTCGAGTTAACATATGGATACTTTAGAGGTGATGCGATGAGCACCAAGCGTGTAATGCTGATTAACATGCCATTTGCCACGCGCTGGGGGCCGGCGATTGGACTGAGCCTGCTGAAAGGCGCTCTGCTGCGGGACGGAGTGGCCTGCGATCTGAAGTATTTCAACCACCTGTTCGCGGCCTCCATTGGGGGGGATTTCGATGACCAGATCGTCCATTTCATATTCGACCCGCTCCTGGGCGAATGGTTGTTTGCCGAGGAGCTGTTCGGAGATCGAATTCCTTCGGCGGACGAGTATTTCGCGGAGGTCTTTGACCCGATCATGGAGACGCAGAAATTCCCCGAATCGCACGTCTCCCGTCAAAAGGGCGAACTCCTCCGAATTCGCGAAAAGGTCGGCCCGTTCCTGGACGAGTGCCTGGCAGCGGTGGACTGGAACGAATACGCGATCGTCGGCTTTACTTCCGTGTTCCAGCAGAATGTGGCCTCGCTCGCCCTCGCCCGGCGGCTCAAAGAGCGCTACCCGCATCTCGTGATCATGTTCGGAGGGGCCAATTGCGACGGGGAAATGGGGCCCGCGCTTCATCGGCTGTTTCCTTTCATCGATTATGTGTGCGTTGGAGAGGGGGATCTCAATTTCCCGGTGCTGGTGCGCAGAATTCTGGACGGCGCTCCGGTCGGGGACATTCCGGGCATCATTCGGCGCGAGGGCGGTCAAAGCGTGCCGCCGAGCCGGCCGAGTGCGCCCGTTGAGGACATGGATGCGCTGCCATTCCCCGTTTATGAGGATTATATTGCCGAGGTCCATGATCGAAACCTCCTGGAGGCGATCCAGCCGCGCCTGTTCCTTGAAACCTCGCGCGGCTGCTGGTGGGGGGAAAAGCAGCATTGTATCTTCTGCGGCCTGAACGGTTCGACCATGCAGTATCGATCCAAGTCCGCCGGGCGCGTGATCGATGAGCTCCTTTATCTGCAGGCGAATTATCAATACGCGCGGGTGCAGGTCGTGGACAACATCATGGACGTCCGTTATTTCCAGGACCTGCTGCCGCGCCTGGCCGAGCTGAACCTGGGGACCGATCTCTTCTTCGAGACCAAGTCGAATCTGCGGAAGGAGCAGGTTCTGGCATTTCGCAGGGCCGGGGTATCGATGATCCAGCCCGGCATCGAAAGTTTCAGCACGAACCTACTGCGTCTGATGCGCAAGGGGGTCAGCATGATGCAGAACATCCAGTTGCTGAAATGGTGTGCGGAATATATGATCACCCCGACCTGGATCATGCTGATGGGCTTCCCGAATGAGGACCCCTCAGATTATGAGGAACAGGCCCGCCTGCTGCCGCTTCTCATGCATCTGCATCCCCCGCAGGCGCTGTATTCGGTGAACCTTGAACGCTTTGCTCCCCTGTATTTCCGGTCTGAGGAATTTGGTCTGCGCAACATCCGGTCGGCCAAAGCGTATCGTTATGTCTATCCCTTCCCGGAGGAAGACCTGAGGGAGCTGGCATTCCTGTTCGACTTCGATTTTGGCGACGGCCGCAGCCCGCTGGCTTATGCACGCGACCTGAAGGACGCCGTCGAAGATTGGAAAACGGATAACGGCCGATCCGTGCTGACCAGCCGCCGCCTGGGGGAGGAACTGATCATCCACGACACGCGCCGGGTGGCAGGGCAGGAAGAGTATCGGTTCACCGGGCTGCGCCGCGCCATTTATGAATTTTGCGATGCCGCTCATACCCTCGCGGATCTCAAAAAGCACCTCGCGCAGTCCCTGGCGCCGGAAGACATGAGCGACGCGGTGGTTGAGGAAACGCTCGCCGAACTGATCCGGGCCAGACTGATGATCACGGAGCAGGGTCGTTATCTGAGTCTGGCAGTGGACCTGTCGTTCAAGGAGCAGACGTTGGCGGAGGTGCTGATGTCCAGTCTCGTGAGTACGGCGGTTGACTGACTTGCTGATGGACTTCCGGGAAATATGATCCGGGATACTTGGGAGGTGCCGCGATGAGCGCCAAGCGTGTGATGCTGATCAACATGCCGTTCACGACGCGTTGGGGACCGGCGATCGGGCTGAGCCTGCTGAAGGCTGCCTTGCTGCGCGACGGGGTGCCGTGCGATCTGAAATACTTCAACTTGAAATTCGCCGCCTCGATCGGGGGCGAGCTCGATGACCAGATCGTCTTCTTTATTTTTGATCCCCTGCTGGGTGAATGGTTGTTTGCGGAAGACCTCTTCGGCGGCCGGATCCCCCCGCCGGAACGGTATTTTGCCGACGTGCTGGATCCCATCATGGAAGCGGCCGGCTTCCCGCCATCCCATATTGCCAATCGGAAGGAGGACATCCTGCGGCTCCGCGCAAAGGTGGGCCCCTTCCTGGACGAATGCGTGGCCTCCGTCGATTGGAACGAATACGCGATCGTCGGTTTCACGTCCGTGTTTGAGCAAAATGTGGCCTCGCTGGCTCTCGCCCGGCGGCTCAAGGAACGCTATCCTCATTTGAAGATCGTGTTCGGCGGTGCGAACTGCGACGGCGCCATGGGGCCGGCGCTGCACCGGCTGTTTCATTTCGTCGACTACGTGTGCGTTGGAGAAGGCGATCTCAATTTCCCGCTCCTCGTAAAGGATATCCTGGCGGGGGCGCCGGTGGGAGACATCCCGGGCATCGTCCGCCGTGAAGACGGCCGGTCGGTGCCGCCCGCCCAGATCAACGCGCCGGTCCGGGATATGGATATCGTGCCGTTTCCGGTCTACGACGATTACGTCGCCCAGATCAAGGACGGGGATCTGATGGCGGACATGGAACCGCGCTTGTTCCTCGAGACGTCGCGGGGCTGCTGGTGGGGGGAGAAGCAGCACTGCACATTTTGCAGCCTGAACGGCACGATGATGCAGTATCGCTCGAAGTCCCCCCAACGCGTCCTCGATGAGATCCGGTACCTCCATCAAAACTACGGGATCAAGAATATCCAGGTGGTGGACAATATCATGGACATGCGGTACTTCCGTGACATGCTGCCGCGCCTGGCTGAGCTGAATCTGCCGGTCGATCTTTTCTACGAGACCAAGGCCAACCTGCGGAAGGATCAGGTGCTGGCCTTCCGCGAGGCGGGTGTCTCGATGATCCAGCCGGGCGTCGAAAGCCTGAGCTCAAACGTGCTGCGCCTGATGCGCAAGGGGGTCAGCATGATGCAGAACATCCAGCTCCTGCGCTGGTGCGCCGAGTATATGGTCACCCCCATCTGGAATGTGCTCGCCGGTTTTCCCGGCGAGGACCCGCAGGACTATCAGCAGCAGGCGGAGCTGGTGCCGCTGCTCACACACCTTTATCCGCCGCAGGCGCTGTACATGGTCACGATCCAGCGCTTTGCCCCCCTTTATGTCCGGGCGGAGGAGTCCGGGCTGCGGAATGTGCGCGCCGCCAAGGCATATCAATATGTATATCCCTTCGCGGTCGAAGACCTCAATGAGCTCGCCTTCCAGTTCGACTTCGATTTTGCAGACGGCCGGGATCCGCTGAGTTATACGCGCGACCTCAAGCTCGCCATGGACGTTTGGATCCGCGACCACGGCCGCTCCGAGCTCACGAGCCGTACTGCCGGGGAAGAAATGGTCATTCATGATACGCGGGCCGTGGCCTTGAGGGAAGAGTACCGTTTCAAAGGGCTGGAGCGTGCGGTGTATGAATTCTGCGATGCGGCGCACACCCTGGCTGACATCCGGAAGCACCTGGCCGACGCTTTGCCGACGGAGAACGCAGCCGGGTCAGCCGTTGAGAAAATCCTGGCCGACTTCGTGAATGCGAAATTGATGATCGCAGAAAACGGCCGTTACCTCAGCCTGGCGGTCGATTCGACCTTCCGCCAGCAGACACTGGCCAGGTTTGTGATCTCGAGCATGGCCGGCTCGCCGGCGGATTGACCCCCTGCAGGCCGCCGCCCGATCTTGTGTTGAACGTTAAAGGTGATGTCATGAACCGAAAGCGTGTGATGCTCATCAATATGCCCGTGAGTACCCGTGAGAGGCCCTCGATTGGACTGAGCCTGTTGAAGGCCGCCCTGGTCCGAGACGGGGTAGCCTGCGACGTGAGGTACTTCAACCTCCGGTTTGCCGACATCATCGGGGAGGCCTACCACGACCAAATCGTGGATTCCATCTCTTATCCGCTCCTGGGCGAGTGGATATTTGCCCAGGATCTGTTTGGGGACCGCATCCCTCCCCCGGAGCGGTATTTTGCCGAGGTGCTGGACCCAACCACAGCCTTCTCCTCCTACGAGGCCACCCACATCGCCAACCAGAAGGAGGCTATCCTCCACATCCGTGAACAGGTCGGTCCCTTCCTGGACGAGTGTCTGGCCTCTGCCGATTGGACCGACTATGCCATCGTCGGTTTTACATCGGTCTTCCAGCAGAACGTGGCCTCGCTGGCGCTGGCCCGGCGGCTGAAGCTGCAATATCCGCACCTGGTGATCGTGTTCGGGGGCGCCAACTGTGATGGCGAAATGGGGCCGGCTTTGCACCGGATGTTTCCCTTCGTGGATTACGTTTGTGTGGGGGAGGCAGATTTGAATTTTCCCGTCCTGGTGAAACAGGTTCTGGCCAGGGAGGCCGTCGGGGATATTCCCGGGATCGTGCGGCGGGTGGAGGGGAAAACGGTGCTGCCGGGGCAGAGCGGAGCGTCGGTCAAGGACATGGACTCATTGCCCTATCCGATCTTCGACGAGTACGTGGCCGAGACCCGGAAATATCATTTCAAGAAGATGGATCCCTACCTGTTCCTGGAGACATCGCGCGGCTGTTGGTGGGGGGAGAAATCGCACTGCACGTTTTGCGGCTCGAACGGTTCCGTGATGTTTTTCCGGTCGAAGTCACCGGACCGGGCCATTGCGGAGATCGTCTATCTGACGAACAACTATGAGATCAAGAAGATTCAGACCGTCGACGACATCATGGACATCCGGTATTTCCGGGACGTGCTGCCAAAGCTGAAGGAACTGAACCTGCCGATCGAGCTCTTCTACGAAACCAAGGCGAATTTGCGCAAGGAGCAGGTCTATCAGTTCCGGGATTCCGGGGTACTGACCATCCAACCCGGGATCGAAAGTCTAAGCACGGAGATCCTGAAATTGATGCGCAAGGGCGTAACGATGCTTCAGAACATCCAACTGCTCAAGTGGTGCGCAGAATACATGATCGCGCCGTACTGGAATGTGCTGGCGGGCTTCGCCGGCGAAGACCCGGCGGAATACGTGCGGCAGGCGGAGCTCGTCCCGCTGATCAGTCACCTGCCGCCGCCGCAGCCGCTGCGATTGGTCAAGCTGCAGCGCTTTGCGCCAATGTTCTTCAATTCGGAGCAGTTCGGGCTGCGCAATGTGCGTGCCATGAAAGCCTACGAATATATCTATCCGTTCCCGATCGAGGATCTCAACGAGCTGGCGTTCCAGTTCGACTTCGAGTTCGGGGATGGCCGCAAGCCGCTGGAGTACGTGGAGGTCCTCAAGGAAGCGGTGGCGGCCTGGGCCAGCCTGGACAACAATGCTGTCTTGAGCAGCTGTATTCAGGGGGATGAACTGGTCATCCTCGATACTCGCCCGGTGGCGCAGCAGGGAGAGTACCGCTTTACCGGCCTGCGGCGCGCGATCTACGAGTTGTGCGATTCGGCTCACAACGTGCCTGACATCACGAAGCACCTGGCCGCCTCCCTGCCACAGGAGAAGGTGAGCGACTCGATTGTGGAGGGAATCCTGGCCGAGTTCATGGATGCGAAATTGATGGTTTCGGAAAGCGACCGCTACCTCAGCCTGGCCGTGGACCTGACCTTTCGACAGCAGCTGGTTGCCGACCTCGTGATGTCCAGCATGACCTACTATTCTCCCGATTGATCCTTGGAGCGGGTGTGTACATTCCATGCCAGCCGAACAGGTCGGGATGACCTGGCCTGCGTTCATCCAAGAGCTCTGGGGGGCGGACTTTTCTTGAATATTGGGCAGCAACCGGCTCCGGCAAGGATTCGACTTTGATCGAGTCGGGCCTGCCTGAGCATGAAGTCCATCGCCATCTCCGGTTAACCCAATCTGAAGTAGATTAAATTCTGCGAGGTAATTTCCCGTCATCAAGGTCAGGCGCGGAGCTGGGAGGGCCGCCTTCGTCATCCCTCACACCGCTCGGGTGCCTTTGCATCTCCATGCCTGGTGCCGGTCGGCCCCACGTTAAAGAACATAACGCGCTCCAATCCAAACAAGGCCGCGGCGCATGATCATCAGCTGCCCGCAGAGATTTGAAACGGGGGCCTTCAAAGGTTGGCCTGCCGGATCCCCCTAAAATCAGGCATGGTCATGCCGTCTGCGCTTTGAGAACAATGCCAAAGAGGTTCGTGCGTTCGAGGCGGTTCGTTAAAATCCCATACATGAGAATTTGACGACTACCGACAGGGATCATGGTATTCTGCCGGAGACCCGTTCAAAGCATCGAATGGCCGAGCCCGGTTTAAAAAAACGGCTTTTGGAAAAGATGAAATGAATGCAGGACGCCCTGCGCGGAATGATATGTTTTGGGCGGACATGTTATTGCACGGTCACGACCAATGTGTAGTTGATCAACATCCCCGCCCGGGGAACCACCTGAATTATGTAGTCCTGGGACGACGGGAGTTTCATGCTGAAAGCGGTCTGCCCGCTCGCATCGCGCAGATAGGGTTGTCCATCCCTAAAGCCGTACATCGCCAACGCGCCATCCTTGGCGACCCCATTCAGGTTGAGGTTTATTTGCTGCCCCTCGTTACCGAAAAATACATAGGAGACGTCGGCGCCGCGGGCAGGGGCCAGTGTAAAGCCGCCCGCGGTAACGCCGGATAATGTGACACTGGTTTCACCGGAGGCGATCTGGATGCGAGCCGGAGTGCTGACGGACAATGTGAAGTTTTCCGTGGAGGCTCCGCCCTGCACAGAAATATAGTAATCTTCGGTGGCGTTCAATAGCACATTCAGAGTTTGCCCGCCGTCGAGCAGGGGCCCGCCGGCAGCCGTCACGATCGTCATGGTTGCATCGCCGTTCGTCGAGCTCAGGATCACGTTCAGCGGCTGTCCTTGTGCGACATACAGCACGTAGTTAAGGACCTGACCTGCACGGATCTTTTCTGTTATGGAACCCGAGGTGGCATCGTTCACAAAATTGAGACGGGTCGCAGCGGGAGGGACCGGCAGCGGAGGCGGGGGAGAGGCCGTTGGCGTAGCCGTGGCCGCCGGCAAAGGAGTGGGTGGGATTGATGTGGCGGTGCCCTGTACCTGCACCGCTTCCACTGTCGGGGCATGATTGAGCGCAGGCGAGGGGATGATGGAATTCGAGCCGGTGCAGGCGGCCAGAGCAACAAATATCGCGATCAAAGCAACGATCGACCTCCGCGGCAGAAAGCTGCTATTGAATAGTTTCATTAAAGACTCCTTGTGGAAAATGGACTCAACGGCCGATAGGGTTCTCAGCCCCGACCATTCCCAATGCTGATGTTTACGGCCGTTTTCTCTGAGCTCATTATCAAACGGACTTCCACTTGATCAATTGCTTCTGAAAAGGTGCGTCCATTATAGGCCCGGAAGGATCCGCTGCCCGGCGGGGTACCTGCCAGCGACCAGGCGTATTCTGGTCCGAATCCAGTCCGGCTGCAGTTTCGAGCGTTTCCGCTTGACCGACTCGGCTCTGCCAGCAAGGATTCTCGATCCACAGTAATTTACTTCCAGATAAATAGGCGAAGCCACACAATGCCGAGCAGGATGGAGATGATCGTAATGATGAAACCAGCTCTGGTGTATTCCCAAAATGTCAATTTGACATTGTGGCGCGATGCGACTTCCGCTACGATGAGATTTGCCACGGAGCCAAGCAGCGTCAGATTCCCCGCCAATGTGGAGGTTGCCGCAAGAGTCAACCATGCTGCTGGCGGGTCAGGGAGCTGCGGAATGATCGGCTTGAGGAGCAGGACGGCGGGCACGTTAGAAATCAAATTGCTCAATATCACAGCCACCGCCGCGAGCTTGATCGGGCTGCCACCCAACGCCGCAACGAGCGGAGCAAAGAGTTGCGCGTGAAGTCCGCTGACTTCCATCGTACCACTGACGATGAATAACGCGCTGAAGAATATCATCAGATTCCAATCCACTCGGCTCAACACTTTGTCGGGATGAACCCGGCGAGTCAGCAGAAGAACGCAAGCTGCGATCAACGCGGATTCTGCAACGGGCGTGCCGATAATGAAGCCGATCAGCAGCCCAGCAGTGACAAGCAGGCTTTTATAGAGCAATGGACGATAGACACGCGGCTCCACGAAATCGCTGCGCTCAAGATGACCCGAACGGAACTCGTCAGGATAAAGCCAAATGATCACGAGCCAGATGCTCCCCATCCCGAGCAATGCGATTGGCGTGAGGGCCAGCGCGAATTGTGTGTAAGAGATTTTCGAGGCAATGGCGATGATCATGTTTTGCGGGTTGCCGGTGAGCGTCGCGGCCGAACCAATGTTGGATGCGGTCGCAAGCGCGATCAGATACGGGATTGGATTTCGTTTTGATGCCAGTGTTATGTCGAGGATCAGCGGAGTCAACATCAGACAGATATTGTCGTTGAGAAACAACGCACTAAAGAATCCAGCAATGATGATTTCAAGCGCAAGCAACCCGCGCGGTGTATGGGTGAGTCGAAGAATTGCACTCCCCGCTAGGCTGAAGAATCCCGCGAGTTGAAGATTGGCATTGACGATCATCATACCGAACAACAGGACAAGCGTATTCAAGTCAAGGAATTGCCCAATCTGGCCGAAGGTAATCTGCTGAGTGAGGAGCAATGCTCCGACGGCTATCAGTGTGATCGTTGTGCGATTGACTTTCAGGTTTGGGAATTCGCCGAGTGCAATGCCAACGTAGGTAACAATAACTATGATAAGGGTGATCCAGATGTTCATAAAGTCCTAATGTCCAGAATGCATCCCCGAGTGATAGTTGTTAATGACGCTTCCCGTTTTGTTTATGAGCACTCAAGACATCTTTGCTCAAAGATTTCTGGCGTAATCAACAAAACGATTTTCGACAAATGGGGGCACTTCATTGAAGTCACTTGCAGAAAATTCATTCGTTAATTGCTCCTTCATAGAAGTGTAAAAAGTGGGCCCGGCTGGATTCGAACCAGCGACCAAGCGTATTCTGGCTCAAATCCAGTTCGGCTATGAAATAACATTGAATCGAAGGAGCAATCTAAAACTTAGAGACAGACATCCAAATCCTAGTGCATGATATTCGGAATTCTTGGTCAAACATAACGAGATCGCAGTCGTTTTGAATGAAGAAGCGATCATTAATTACTAATGGTTACCGTCACAATTTCCTTATACCAGCCAGACTGGTATGCATCAAGGCCGTTTGATACCGTATTCTTGAAATCGATTTCTAACTGAATTATGTTTTTTGAGC
>DATJBI010000013.1:0-54319 GCA_035515435.1 Anaerolineales bacterium | reverse complement strand
CGCCCAGCCGTTCCAGCAAATGCTGGTGGACATACACCGGTATGCCCGCTTCCCGTGCGATCTCCCGCGTGCGGTCCGTCGAGTCGGAATCGATCAATACGATCTCGTCCAGCAGCGGCTCCGCCACCATTAATTCCTTTTTCATCATGCCGATCACTTTGCCCACCGTCTCCTCTTCGTTCAACGCCGGCAGGGCCAGGCTGATGGTCATATTTTGTTGGCGTTTCAACGCAACCAGTTCATCCAGTCGTTTAAATTCATCTGCGTGAAAAGTGTTCTCCGCAAACCATTTATCCACAAGGATCGAAATGGCCTGCACGCCCGCGCTTTCGTCGTAAACCGCCTGCGGCAACGGCCTTCCGCTTTTGACCGCGATCACTGCGCAAGACGCCTCCTTCAAGATACGATCGGCAAATGATCCCAGCGAAGCAGAACTGGTGACAGGCTGGGAGGTGGTTCCCAGAACAATGACATCCGCCTCCTGCGCCTTTTCCAGGATCAATTGGGCGGCATCATCCGTGACGGTAAACCGCTTTTCCACATCCGGCATTTGCTTCAGCACGCGGGCGAGTCCCTTAAAGGGCGCGTCGCTGCCCGCTTCCGGATCATCCGATCTGCGGAGATGGAGAGCGGTGATTGCCTTCGGATGCAGACCCAGACCCACGCGCAGCGACAGCTCCGCATGCGGACCGCCCCGCACTGGAACCAGGACCTGCTTCGGTCCATTCGGCAGCTTCCCGCGCACCAAAGCGATGTCGCAGGGCGGCCGCGCCAGCACATCATTGGTGGTCACGCCGAAGGCGCGGAAATGAGAATCCCATTCCAAACAGAGCAGGTCCGGCTTCTCCCTCTGCAGCAGGCCGGAGAGTTCCTGCCAGGGTTGATGGGCAACGATGATCTGGGATCTGCCGGTAATGTGCTCATCTTTTCCGTAGTCCCGCAGCTGTTTTCGCAGGGCGCGGGCGGCGGCCGCGCCCACGCTTAAGGATTGGTCGGGCGGAACGATCACCACGCCGATCAGAACGATTTCCGCTTCGAATTGGCGGGCAGCTTCCAATGCCTGCAATCCCGGGCCCTCATGCACGAAGGGCACCAGGATGGTGTGGATGGGGGCAAATTCAGAATGCTTCTGCATGGCGTTATCCTTGCTCCAATAAAGGCCCGATCTGGTGGCGATAGATCGCCTCCCAGCGGAAGGAGGAACGGGCGCGCATGGACAGGCGCGCCGTGGAGGAGGATCGAAAAAATTCCGCAAGGGTGCCGGCGACTTTCGCCGGGTCTGCATCGGGCGAAAAGAAGGTCGCCTCATCCAATCCCAGCTCGCGCAGCGCAGGAATATCGGCGCAAAATGCAGGCAGATGGCTGAAGGCGGCTTCGATCAACGGAATGCCGAAACCCTCTTCCCGGCTGGGAAAGAAGAGGGCATCGGCAATTCGATAGAAATCGGCGACAACCTCGTCCGACAGAAAGGAATCCACCAGTTCCGCCAGAAAATGAACCGCGCCCTCCAAACCCAACTGGGCACGCAAGGTCAAGAGCGATTCAAAGTATTTGAGATTGTTCGCATTATGCGCCCCCAGCGGGCCGGTCACCACGAGCACCGCGTTCGGAAATTGACTTCGCAATGCAGCCAGGACGCGCAGGGCCAATTCGACATTCTTGCGGGGCGTGATGCGGACCGGCAAAAACAGGATCGGCCCGGCATCCAGCAGGTGGGTCCGTTCCAGCAGGCTCCGGGTCTGCGGCTCCAGTTTGTGAAAGCGGGCCGCGTCCACCCCGTTGGGCACGACATGAATTCGAGCAGGCTCAAGCTTCAGCAGGGCTGCCAATTCCGCGCGGCGCTGCGCGGAAACGGCCACCTGCGTGCTGCCGCCCCAATCCTGGCGCAGCAGGTCCCAGGGATAGCCATCATGCAGTTCAGATCGATAACGGGGTGTCGTCCAGGCGAGGTCGTGATGCCACAGGATCAGACGCGGGAGTTCCCCGGAGGCATGCAAGCGATGGAGCGCGGCGGTGAGCGCGAGGTTCTTGTTCAAAGAACAGACATTATGGGCGATCAGGGTGTCCGCGCCTCCCAGGGCATGCTGCAATTGCCCAACCAGTTCATCGCGCAGAGACTCAAATTTGGCCGTCACTTCGCCGCGGTCCAATTCTCTTTTCATTTCCATCACCCGGGCATGGCGTGAGCCCGTCAAAGGAAGGAGGGTCAATGGGATCTGTCCGCTCAACGATTCACCGCGGGCCGCGATCAAGCGGACGGAATAGCCGTCTGCGGACATCAACCGGGCGTGATGGGCAATCACACTTTCCACGCCGCCGACGATGGGCGGCACCGAGTAATGGAGAATGGCAATGTTCATATTTGCTGGCCCAGACAGTCCGCCAGAACGGATTGCAAACGGCGTTCCAGAACGGTGAAGGAAAAATATCGCTTGGCCAGTTGATAATTCTCCTCGGCCCATTCCGCTGCTTCCAGCGGATTCAATAGGACTTCTCGGACTTTTTTCAATGTTTCCATGCTGATGAACCCGTCGAACCAGACCGTGCGGAAACCCTTGGGTTTGATATCCACTTCATAGATGGAGTAACTGTTCACCAGGATCGGGCGGCGATAATACACGGCTTCCAGAAAGGCGTTGCCGAAGCCCTCGAGGCTCGACGGATAAGTGACCAGGTCGGCCTGCGGATACACATCGCCGAGCGTGTAGATCCTTTTGCCGTCCGGCGTGGTGCCGCGGACACCCCGCACCTGGTCCGATTCAAAGCGGACGGTCACATCCAGCAGATGAGCATATTCACGGACATGCTTCTCATATTCGGTGCCTTCATCTCCCGAAGCATGGGAGATGACCAGCCTGGCCGGCAGTTCGAGCCTGCGGACAAGTTCAACGGCATGCTCGATGGCTTTGCGCTGGATCACGCGCGTGGGTTGCAGAAAAAAATACTCGCCCGGCGCAATCCCAAAGTCCGCCCGAACTGTTTGGGAGTAGGCATCCGGGGCGGGCGGCGGGGAATCGAAATCCATTACGTTGGGGATCACGCGCGAGGTCACCCCATAACGCGAAGCGATCTGCTGCGCCTGGATCGTGTTAATGACCACATGCCGGATCGACGGCAGGGCCGGCGGGAAGGCGGCCGCGAGATAATCGCCCACGCAATTGACCTGGAAGCGCTGGCGCTCCCAATGAAAATCATGATGATGTGCGATGGTGGGAAAGCCCGTCTCGGCGATGAACTCCGTGATGGCAAGTCCCAGCGGCAGGTTGAGTGGAATCGTCACTGCGTTCTCAATGATCAGGATCTCCAGATCAAAGCGCTGGGCGAATTTGTACAGCTCCTCCTTGAGGTATTCCTTCAATTCGTTGATGCGGCGCGTCATTGCGGGCGGACGCACATAGATGGAAAAGAAATCCTTGTGCAGCTTTGCCATTTCCGGGCGTGCCGCGCGTGCCGCCTGGGTGACCGTCCAGCTGCCGGAATAGGCCTGCTGATTCAATTTGTCGATCTCGGGATGACGGTAAAACGCCTCCGGCACGACCTGGGAGCGCTGCGCGCTTCGATCACATTCGCCTGCAAAATAGAAGCATGGATGGCCGAGCCGCTCCAGCACGGCCGCCCATTTGGCGGTTTCCAGTGAAACGCCGTCCGTCCCGGCAAAGCGGGTGGAGATGAAGCCGATGTGATGGGAAGAAGGTGTCATAGCTTTATCCAGAGTATTTGATAGGGTTCAAGCGTAAGATCGGAGATCCGCACCCGCTGACCGGTGAGAAGATCTGTTCCCAGTTCATAGTCGGTGTGGAGGGGGACGGGCCCTGGGCTGACGTTGTGAAAACATACTGCGTGCGATCTTCCGTCCGGGGATATGCGCTCCAGGGCAAAAACAGACGGATGCACATCCAGTATTTTTTGCACCCCGTGTGGATGAAATGCGGGCGAGCTGCTTCTTGCTTTCAGCAATTGACGGTAGCGTCTGAAGACCCTTGAACGCAGAGAATGTTCATCGGCCAGCTGATCTTGTAATTCGTCCAGCTGCAGCTTCTCCCGGTTGAGCGCACGCTGGCGTCCCGTCCGCTGCGCCCCCTCCGGCCAGCCGCGCGAACCGAACAGGCTGTGAAAATAAATTCCGGGCACGCCGGCCAGCGAGAGCATGATGGCTTGGGACGCGATGAAGCGGCTGACCTGTAATTGCGCTGGTTCGCCCCCGCCGGGATCCGAGAGCGAATCGAAGTAATTGATGTTGAGTTCATAGGGGCTCTGGGTCCGGGCGGCATTTCCCTTGTAGGAGATCAACCCGCCGTGCGCCAGCGCCCCCTCCACGAGCGCGTCGATATCCGCCTCCGCCAGAATGCCCCGGACAGGCTCCAGCCCAATCCCGTCATGGGAGGCGAGAAAGTTGAAGAAGGTGGTTTGATCGGACGGCGGGGTCAGCGTCCGGGCCCAGTCGGACAAGAGGCGCGCCTGGCCGCGCTGGAATGCGTGCAGCGTCAGCGGCGGCAGGGCGAAATTGTAAACGAGTTGAGCCTCATTGGTTCCATCCCCAAAATAAGAAATGTTATCGATGTGCCGCACATTGGTTTCCGTGATGAACTGGACCTGCGGGGCGACCTGGTTGGCGGCGGCCCGCAGGAATTGGATGACATGATGCGTTTGCGGAAGGTGGATGCAGGCTGTGCCGATCTCCTTCCACAGATAGGCGATCGCATCCAGGCGGATGAAGGTCGCGCCGCGCCCCGCATACGCGAGCAGAACATCGAGGATCTCAAGCAGCACTTCAGGATTCCTGTAATTCAAGTCGACCTGGTCCGCGCTGAAAGTTGTCCAGACGCGTTTCCTGCCGGAGGGAGTCTTGAAGGTTGTCAGCAACGGCAGGGCGCGCGGACGAACCACGCCTGAAAGATCCGGCTCGCCCTCCACCGTGATGAAGTAATCGCGGTAGCGCCGGTCATCTTGCAGGAAACCCTGGAACCATTCACTTTGCGAGGAGACGTGATTGATCACGCCATCGAACATCAAACGGAAGCGGCTGCCCAACGACAAAATGTCGTTCCAATCCCCCAGGGCGGAATCGACCCGGCGATAATCTGTTACCGAGAAGCCATCGTCGGAGGTCGACGGATAGAAAGGCAGGATGTGGATGCCGCTCAGGACACCGCTCAAATATTTTTGGCAAAATGCATCCAGGGTTTGAAGCGGTCGCCGGGATGGCGAGCGCACCTGGTCGGGGTATGTGATGAGGATGGAATCCCGCTCGCTTAAGGGGCCCCCGCCCGGTTGGATCCGGCCGCGATATGCCGCGATCAGTCCTTCCACGCGGGCGCTCAGCCGCGGGGCCTGATCCGCGCCATAAAGAAAAGCCAAATGTGCTGAAAGGTCTGCCATGATCACCGGATCACAAGAACCATTAATGAATGCAGATCGTTGCACGAAAACGTCTTTGCCGAGTCCCCCACCCAGTTCCGACCGAAGCCTTTATACCATGAACTGGCGGGGAAAAAGGATCGGCGCCAGGCAGGATTTTCGTCTACATTTCGGCCCTTTTCGGGCTGCACAGCTGCACGACATCTTCCAGGCCCTGCCCTTCCGCTACCACCACCAGGATATCGCCAGGCTTGATGACGGTTTCCCCGTGTGGAATGAAAACCTTATTGCGGCGCCGCACGGTGGCGATCAGGGAATCGTGAGGCCAGGGAACCTCGCTCATCTTTTTGCCTGCGCAGGCGGCGTCGTTCTCGACGGTAATATCGCGGACATCCACGTCCTCCGAGGTGACCGCGTCCAGCCGTACCCGCTCTGCCCGATGGCGCTGGGTGGCACGACGCGTCAAGGCAATCTCGTAGGCGCGGATCACGTCCATGCGCCGCAGGATTCCCACCAGCTTGCGCGGATGGTTGCGGTCGACGACGGGCAGACGGCCCACATCATGATGGCTCATTCGCAACAGGGCATCGCTCAGCGTTTCGTGCGGATATGCAACCAGCAGTTCGTGCGTGCAGGCCTGTCCAACGGTTGTGCTCTCACGCTTTGCCTCTTCCACTTTCTCGATATCCCGTATCGTCAGGATTCCGACGAGGTTGCCGTCGGCGTTGATGACAGGCATGCCGTGATGCCGGGATTGGGCAAGTGTTTCGGCGGCTTCCATCAACGGGAGAGACTCGCGAAGCGTTTCCGTGTTCAGATGCATGGCTTCGCCAACGGTGATCGCTTCCAACAGAACCACATCCCGCCCGCGATCGAGCCGGATGCCGAGGCGGACCAACCCGGTGATGTAAATCGAATCGCGCTGTATGCGCTGGGACAGGAGCAGGCTGACCGCGACCGCCAGCATCACCGGCAGGATGATGCGGTAATCGTTCGTCATTTCGAACAGCAGAATGGTCGCGGTCAACGGGGCGTGAACGGATCCGGCCAGGACCGCGGCCATGCCCACCAGGGCAAAGGCAGAGGGGCTGATATCCAATCCGGGGAACAGCCTGGCCGCGATCAGCCCGTAGGCTCCGCCGAGTGTTGCGCCGAGATAGAGCGAGGGCGCGAAGACGCCGCCCGTGAATCCTCCACCCAGGCTGAGCGGCGTCAGGATGATCTTGGCAATCAACAAGGCCAGCAACAGCCAGAGAACCAGGTTGGGCGTATTCAAAATATTCTGAATGGTGTCGTACCCGACGCCGAGAACCTGGGGAAGGTACAGCCCGATGGTGCCGATCGCCAGGCCGGTGGCCGCGGCCTTAAGCCAGGAGGAAAATTGGAAGCCATGGAAAATATCCCGAATAGAATAGAGCAGATTGGTGTAAAGTGCTGAGATCGGTCCGGCCAGCAGGCCCAGCCCCAGATACAGAGGCAGTTCGAACACAGAATGGAATGTGTAGGTTGGAACGTGAAAGGCAGGCTCGGGCCCGCTCAAGGCCTGCGTGACCACCGAGGATGCCACGGATGCGACCAGGAGCATGCCCAGTGAGCTTCCGTTGATTTCTCCCAGAATCAATTCGAGCGAGAAGAAGACCCCTGCGATGGGAGCGTTGAAGGCTGCGGCGATCGCGGCGGCCGAGCCGGCCGCGACCAGGACCCGCAGGCGTTCATCGGAGGAATGCAGAAGTTGTCCCAGCCACGAACCGAGATTGGCACCGATTTGTACCGAGGGATCTTCGGGTCCAACCGATGCGCCCACGCCGATCGAGATCGCCGAGGCGAGAATCTTGGCGGGAGCCGTCTTGTAGCGCAGCCTGCCCCCGGCCAATGCGACCGATTCCATGATCCCTGCGACGCCATGTACCTGTTCATCTCCCACGAGATACCGTGAGATCATCGCAACGACGACCCCGCCGACGACCGGTATCAGAACGATAATCCACATCCCCAGCCTGGGTTGAAAGGCTCCGAAGCCCGCGCTCATTCCAATCTGCACCGCATCGATGATCCGTTTGAATAACCAGACGCCCAAGCCGGTGGCCAGGCCAACCACAACAGCAATGAAGCCCAATGATAACGTCTGGGAGGTGGGAATGCGATCCAGCCAGCTTGAAATCTTTACCTTGATTTTGAGGTTCCGGAGTTCTTCCATAACCGCATATTATAGAACAATTTCATACCCGATCACACGACCCCTCGGACCGGCTGTCCATCCTTCTTTTGATTCACGGCCGTCTCGAAAGCACCTGCGGAATTCGTGCATGCGGGATAAATCGGTGATGCCGCTGAGCCGTGAGATCGACTGAAAAGCATATGCGTTTTGCCCGGCAAATGCCGGGGTGGTGAGACCGAACCTTGATCGCGCCGGGCAAGGTCAGCTGAATATCCCGTCGAGCGCCCGCGCCAGGATCTCTTCTTTCTTCCATTTCCGGCCGGTTTGCCAGGCCGATTCCCATTTGCCCCTCCCCAGCCTATGGCGAGTGAGCGCGATGCGAGATGTGTTTAGTTCGCTGTAGAATGGGACCAACGCGGCTCCTGAATATTCTTCGAGAGATTCGATCGCGCCATAAATTTCCCCCGCGCGTTGCAGCGATCTGCGATCGTTCTCTTGACCCAGAGTCAGATATCCAGCCAATGTCGAAAGATAACACAATAACCTGCGCACGTGCCGGCCGGCCACATCCTTTGCCGATTGCAGCCGGGATCGCGCCTCACCGTAATCTTGGTTGGCCAGGGCAACCTCGGCCAGATCGGTCAGGCCCACGGCCAAAAAGATATCCACCAGAAAAATATCGTCTTTACCCTTCAGATAACCTAAAGCCGTCATGAGCTTCGACTGTGCTTGAACGTAGTTGCCGAAAGCCAGTTCAATTTCGCCCAGCTGCACCAACGGCACACCCGCGTTGAATGTTGCCGGGTCCGCCAAAGACAGATCATAACATTCGTGCAAGGCCTCGTATGCCTCATGATACTTACCCCACTCGATAAGGATCCTGCCTTTTAAATTGAGCAGCATCGGATAAATATTGTTCAGGTGATCAGATTTCGCGGTTTCGATCGCTTCCTCGGCCAGCGACGAGGCCAGGTCAAAGCGATGCTGCTGCCAGGCCAGGGTGGCTGCTCTTTCAAGGAATTTGATCCGTAGATCACGGTCCGCTGTGCCCCGCATCGATAATACCTGCTGGATCAAATCCATGCCTTCACGCAGGCAGCCCACGTGCTCCCACACCATGCCCAAATCTGTTGCCAGTGAAAGTGCCAGGTCAATCTGCCCGGTTGAGATTACCCAACGAAGCGCCTGATGAAGGTTATCGCCATGGATTTGGAAGAAAAGTTCGAGATTTATTTTTGCTGAATCGGTCGACAGTTTCCCAAGGAAGCGGCGGTAATATTTTGCATGCGCTGATTCGGTTTCCCGGAGTTCCTCGGGTGTCATCTGCTGCAAGGCAAATTCATGAATGGTTTCCAGCATGTGCCAGTAGGGATGTCCGTCAACCTGACTCTGTTGGAGCAGGGAGTGATCTGTCAGGTATTCCAGCTCTGCCCGAGCGCGGTTCGCATCCATCCCGCTGTCACCACAGATATGCGCGGCGGCCTCGTCCTGGAACTGGCCGGTGAAAATTCCGAGCCGGCGGAAAAACGCCTGCCGGTCCGGCGCAAGAAGCGTATAACTCCAAGCAATAACATTTTCCAGAGTCTGCTGCCGGGGGGGCAAATCGCGGGCAGGGTGGCCGATCTGCCTCAGCCAATTTGTTTCGTTTTCCCCCCGAAGGATTCCTGCCAGTTCGGTTAAGCTCATATGGCGTAGGGAGGCCGCGGCCAGCTCGAGGGCCAGCGGAATACCGTCCATTCGGGTACAGATCTCCACAATTGCCCGAGCGTTCTCCGCGCTGACCTGGAAACCCGTTTGGAACTGCCTGGTTCGTGCCACGAAGAGCTGCACAGCTTCAAACTGCATCAGAGATTCGGGTGACGAGGCAGCGCTCTCCGAGGGAACGGAAAGAGGGGGCACAAAATACTTATATTCTCCAGATATATTCAACGGAACCCGACTGCTGATCAGGGTCTTGACTTTAGGGCAGCTTTTCAGCAGGGCGGCCACCTCGCGCGCTGCGCTCTCCACCTGCTCAAAATTATCCAGTACAAGCAATAATTCCTTTTCCCTCAAGCCGGTCGTCAGCTGTTCAAGGCTTGAAGATTGAGACAAATCAAAATGGCTGAGTGTCCTGCCAATAGTGGATAAAACAAAGTCGGCCTCGCGAAGGGCGGCAAGGTCAACGAACCAGACACCGTCGCGGAAATGAGGCAGCGCCTGCTCCCCACAATGAATGCTCAGGCGAGTCTTGCCGATGCCCGGTGGACCGATCAGCGTCACCCAGCGGACAGCGTCGCTGGTAATTAATTCGCGGACTGCTGCAATATCTCGGGCCCGATCAATCAGGGAGGTAAGGAAGGCGGGGAGATTGTTCGAGGGAGTTGTCGGATGAAGCGCATCCGATATGTTCGCCCCTGCAGCAATGGCGGAGAGCGATCGCTCCTGGGGGACGATGTGACGCGCAAACTGGACGAAAACCTCTTTCTCCGCACCGGCGACATGCAATTCTTTCGCAAGCAATTCGGCCAGTTGCTGGGAAGGTTTGCGTTCATCGGCTTCGATCTTGCGGATGGCCGCTGCTGAACAACCGACACGTTGTGCCAATTGGGCCTGGGTGAGATCGAATTCCCTGCGGCGGCGCTTTAACCACTTTCCAAAGGAATCCAACTCAGCCATCCGGCATCGCCTTTTCTTTTGTAACGCTTTTTGTCACGCTGAGCGTGACCACTCCCTACAATCATTTTGCTATCATACCCCCATCGAAAGGCAAATGCCAATTCACTTAGATTAAGGAGATTTCACAATATGAAAACACGTACTTTCGTAATACCCTTCATTTTGCTGGCGCTGGTTTTCCTGGCCGGTTGCGGCGCTCGTGGTAATGCAGCAGCCGTTGACCAGAACGGGGCTCCGGCAAATTCCACATCGGCTGCCCCCAACCCGGCCCCGATCGTTCTGTCGCAATCGACGCCGTCTTCCGGCGATGCGGTCAGCGTGGTGAAAGCTTATATGGATACTGCCAACACGGGTGATCTTGACAAGACCCTGGCATTCTATGCCGAGGATGCTGTTGTCTACAACCCACTTGGCGTATTTGTGGGGAAAGATGAAATTTCCAGGTGGCTGACGGATGATGTTAAGACCACGCGCGTCACGCCGGCCGATATTCAGATGAAGGGCAGTCTGGTTGTCGTTACCGGCACGGTCTCCCTGGATCGCTTCCAAAAGGCGGGCATCGGCGAGGTCGCATTCAGCGCCGATTACATGGTGAATGACGGCAAGATCCGATTCTTTGCTCCGATGGTTCAGCTGACACCTGATCAGCAATCCAAGATGAAGGCGGCCCAGGAAAATGCTCCTGCGGCCCCCACAGCTCAAGTGAATCCCGAAGATGTCGCCCGGGCGTATCTGGATGCCGCCAACAGCGGCGACTTTAACCAGGCAATTTCATTCTATGCTGACGATGCAGCCGCCCTGGTCATGAACAATACCCTTCTGCTCAGTGGCAGAGATCAGATTTCCAATTGGTTGAAAACCGATGTGCAAACCACCCGCGCAAGGCCGCAGGCTTGGCAGGTGAACGGCGATGTCGTCACCAATACAGGCCTGGTCTCCCTGGCCCGCTTCACCCAACTGGGCATTGATCAGGTGCAGTATCAGTCGGTCTATGTTGTGGAAAGTGGGAAGATCCGCCTTTTCTGGCCGACCCTCATCCTGACACCTGAACAACAGGCCACGATCGAGGCTGCTCAACCTGCGCCGACGAAGGCTCCATAAATCGGGGGGATGTTTTGTGTAATGCCCATTCGAAAGTACAAATGGATCTGCAGAGCCGCTTTGCCGCTCCTTTCCAGACAAACAAGGCGGCTCTGGATACGAATGACGATTGCATCTGTTCGGCGGGGGGCGTTTTGGAGCGGTTTTTGTCAGGGAAGCGTGGCCGATCGAAGGATCGTAAGCGGCATGCCTTGGAGGCCGGTTGATTTTTTATCTTTGCAGAAGGATGGAAATATGCGTAGATTCATTTTGGGGGCGTTGTTCGTGATATTTCTGAGCGCATGCAGTGGCACAGGATTTGCGGCGCCAACCTCCCCTGCCATACCTGACCCAACCGTCACGTCCAGCGCGCCCACCTTCACGCCTCAACCAGCCACCACGCCGGGATCAACCCAGGACCTGACCCGCCTCTGCTTCGGCGATTCGCTTGCCACCTTCGCCAACTACGCTGCCTGGACAAGAGTGAACCCCAAGCCGATCGAGGGACATTCAGCGTATGTCTATATTTATGTGAATGATCTGGCCAGGGATACCTATTTGACAGCATCCGGAAAGATCTTTCCCGCCTGTGCGACCATTGTCAAAGTGCAGCTGGCAGGCCCCGATTCGACGGAGGTCACCGAGCTGACAGTGATGGTGAAAATGCCCGCCGGGTACGATCCCGAAAATGATGATTGGTGGTGAGGCATGTACGACTCGAGTGGCAAATCCGCGGAGTCAGGCGGCAAACTGCTCATGTGCAGTTCGTGCCACCAGCCCTCTGCCAGTTCGGATTATGTCTTTTCGAGCAAGGTAATGGAAGAATCAAGGAATCCCTAGAAGGGATCAGGGCCCCCATGCAAATGCAATCCACGGCACTCTGAGCGGCGCGCCCGGTCTCAGCTCCCCTGGAAAATACTGGGAGGCTGCCTGTCTGCGGTCGTGCGTATGATTGATCCAGTGGACCGATGATTTGATGGAAGTAAACGATCAATGGGTGGGTTGTGCCCAACACAGTGCGAACCGGACAGGTCGGATTCGTGGCCAGGCCCTCCTGGTCGATCCTTTCAGGCACCCCAGCCGTTGCGCCTTATCAGGGGAGGTCCAGATCTTCCCGGGCGGACACACCTTCGGCCTCATGCAGGGTCCGCTTTTTGCGTTCCCCGCTGGCGTGGAGCGAGGAGACCTGGTCGCTTCATAAATGACCGACCGGCCAAAGACAGTCCAACCCAGGACGACGGTTTGTCAGGAAAGCGCTGGCCCGGCAGACAAGCCGTCCCCCCTCCGGCTGCGGCCGCTCTTTTCCTGCCCTTCGTCCAAAGGTCTACTTTGCCGCAAACGCAGCTTCTTTAACTTCTTCCTGTTTTTTGAACTGGCTCATGTACAGGTTGTAATAGAAACCCTGCTTCGCCATCAACTCATTGTGTTTGCCGCGTTCGATGATCTGCCCGTGGTCGAGCACCAGGATCAGATCTGCATGGACGATGGTGCTTAAGCGGTGGGCGATGACAATGGATGTGCGGCCCTTGAGCAGAATGTCGAAAGCGTTCTGGATGAGCCGTTCGGTGCGCGTGTCGACGGAGGAAGTCGCTTCGTCCAGGATGAGGATGCGGGGATCGGCCAGTGCGGCGCGGGCAATCGAAAGCAGCTGCCGCTGTCCTTGAGAAAGACCCGAGCCGCGTTCACCCAGAATGGTCTCATACTTTTTCGGCAGGCGCTCGATGAACAGGTCGGCCCGCGCCAGTTTGATGGCAGCCATCACTTCATCGTCGCCGGCCTCCGGACGGCCAAAGCGGACGTTCTCCAGCACGGTCGTACTGAACAGGAACGTATCCTGAAGGACAATGCCCACCTGGCGGCGGATGGACTCGGCGGTCACGTCGCGCACATCCACGCCATCGATGCGGATGGCACCGCTGGTCACATCGTAGAAGCGCGGCAGGAGGTTGATGATGGTGGTCTTGCCTGCGCCGGTTGGCCCGACGATGGCAATCGTTTGTCCGGGTTCGGCACTGAAGGAAACATCCTTCAACACAGGCACGCCGTCTTCGTATTCATGCGATACGTGATCGAACTCCGCTTTGCCTTTGATCTGCGGCATGTCCTTTGCGCCGGGTTTATTCTGCACAGCCGGCACTTCATCGAGCAGACCGAAGATGCGCTCGGCTCCCGCGATGGCATTTTGGATGTTGCCCCACAAAACCGCGATTTGTTGAATCGGCTGATTGAAGCGTTGAACGTAGGCCAGGAAGGTGACGATCAGACCGAAAGTCACAACGGTACCCAATAAGGTTTGTCCGCTGAGCATGTACCACCCGCCGACGCCGGTGACAATCGCGAGCGCCACGTAACCGAGTGCTTCCAAAGTCGGTGAGAGCGCGGCAGTGAACGATACGGCGCGCACGTTGGCGTCGCGGTTGGCCGCGTTGACTTCCTTGAAGTTCTCGATGTTCTCATCGGTGCGGTTGAAGGCCTGTACTTCGCGCACGGCCGCGATGCTTTCCTGCAGTTCGGCATTGACGTTTCCGATCTCGGTGCGGGTTTTGCGAAAGGCTTTGCGCGCCTGATCGGAAAAGTAAATCGTTGCGAGGAACATGATCGGCGAGACAGCCAGCGAGAGCAAAGCGAACGGCAGGTTCTGCGTGAACATGTTGTAAGCAACCCAGATCAGGAGCAGGATCCCGCTGAATACGTTGACCAATGCGAACGAGATGGCTTGTTCAATCGCTGAAGTGTCGTTGGTGATGCGGCTCATCAAGTCGCCCGCTTCGTTCACCGAATAATAACTGAGCGAAAGCTGGTGCAGCCGCTCGAACACATCCACGCGCAGGGCGCGCAGTACATGCTGACCCGACCACGACATGGTAAAGAAGGTCAGGCCGCTGAGCGCCGCGCCGATGACGAACAGCGTGATCACGATCAGGATCAATCGCACCAGTCCCGCCACGCGGTCGGTACTCGTCATGGCGGTCAGGGCAGGCGAGAGGAATCCACCGCTGCGATAAGCGCTGGCGATGATCCATTGCGTGCCGCTGAGCTTGGCCGGATCAGACACGATCCAGCAGCTTGCTGCAGATGCCTGAGCCTCTGTGCTGATTGAAGTGGAAAAGGATCCGAAACTGCTGTTTGCGCCAAGCGGGACGAGGAAACAATCCGTCGCCTGACCAATGAGTTCCGGCGTTGTGACCTGCGTCCAGGTTGAAATGGTCACAAATAGGATGGCCAGAAAGGCGGCCAATCCGAATCTTCCAAAGTAGCCCACCAGCCGCGCGAGCGTTTCGCTCAGCTTGCGCGGCTTGAGGGTCTCCTGATTAAGCATGTTGCCGAAACGGCCGGGTCCACCCATCATAAGTTAATTCTCCTCCGGCATATGTCCATGCTCATGTTCATACGCCAATATCTGTGAATTGTAAATTTCCGCATAGATCGGTTCATTTTCCATCAAGTCGGCGTGCTTGCCCTGGGCAACGACCTTGCCTTTATCCAGCACAAGGATCTTGTCGGCACTCATTACGGTGCTGATGCGTTGCGCAATCACGAAGGAGGTGCGGTTCTCCATCAGCTTATCGAGCGCGGCCTGGATCAAGGATTCGGTGGTGAGATCCACGCTGGAAGTTGAGTCGTCGAGGATCAGGATGCGCGGGTCAAGCAATAAGGCGCGCGCAATCGCGACGCGTTGCTTTTGTCCGCCGCTCAAGGTAGTGCCGCGCTCGCCGACGTGGGTGTTGTACCCGTCGGGGAAGGACATGATGAAATCGTGCGCCTGCGCGGCTTTCGCCGCGGCAAGCACATCCTGCTCGCTGGCATCCGGGCGTCCGAAGGCGATGTTCTCGCGGATGGTTCCGCTGAACAATGTGGTTTCCTGCAACACAATGCCGATCTGCCTGCGCAGCGATTCGAGTTTGAGGTCGCGTAGATCGTGGCCGTCCACGGTGATGCAGCCCTCGGTCGGATCATAGAAGCGCGGCAGGAGATTGATGATGGTGCTTTTGCCGGAGCCGGTCGCGCCCAGCAGGGCGATCCGTTCGCCGGGTTTGGCTTCAAAGGTCACGTCGCTCAGGACCGGTTCGCCCCCGTGGAAATAGCGGAAGGTGACGTTCTCGAATTTGACCTCGCCTTTCACGGAGGGCAGCTCGAGCGCGTCGGGCTTGTCCACGATATCCGATTTCGTGTCCAAAATCTCGAAGATGCGATCCGCGGAGGCGGCGGCTTGACCGAACTGCGTAATGATGAATCCGAGCTGGGCGACCGGGAAGAACAGATAAACCAAATACAGCGAGAACTCCTGCCAATCACCGAGCGTCAACAACCCGCTGATGATCTGCTTGCCGCCTACATACAGGATGGCGGCCTGCCCGAGGTTGGCGATCAGGAAGATCATCGGAAACAGGAAGGTGAATAGCTTGGCCACCGAGATGGCTTGTCCCATGAGGTCATCGGCGGACGCGCGGAATCTCTCCTGCTGTTCCTTCTCGCGCGTAAAGGCTTGAATAACCTTAATGCCGGCCAGGTTCTCCTGAAGAATGGTATTCAGCGCCGAAAGTTTGATCTGCACTTTTCTGAACAGCGGCTGGGCGGCGCTGCCAAAGATGAAGAACAAGACCAAGGCCACTGGCAGGATGGGCATCTCGGTCCAGGCCAGCGTGACGTTGGTGGAGAATAGGATGATGATCGTACCCGTCAGCAGGATGATGGCGCCGACCAGTTGCAGTAAACCCTGACCGATGAACAGGCGCACCTTTTCGATATCGTCTGTGGCACGGATCATCAACTGGCCGGTCTGGTTCTTATCGTGATAGGAAAAGGACAAGCCTTGGATCTTGGCATACAAGTCGTTGCGCAGGTCATACGCCACCGATTGCGAGTTCTTCTCCGCCCAGAAGGCTTGCAGGAAAGCGAAGACACCGCGCAATGCGGCAAAGATGCAAATGGCAACCACGGACCAGATCAGCGCCTGTGGCGCATTGGCCAGGTTCGCATTCAGTTGAGCCACGAGCTGATCTTTTGTCCAGGTTGTGGGATAGCTCAAGGCGGTGAGGATTTTTGGAAGCGCCACACTCATGAATTGTTGCGGGATTTGGCCCAGCCCCTGCAGAACCTGATCGGCAACGTAGCCGCTGGTCACCGCGTTGATGATGTTGGCAATCAGAGTCGGTATAGCCAGTTGGGCCGCGGTTGCAACGACCAGAAAAATATACGGCAGCGCGGCTTCACGTTTGTAGTGGATCATGTATTGAACCGCTCTTTGCATCGAGCGGCTGCCCGATCGGGGCTTTCCGCCTGCGCGGCCATAAGCGGGACGTGATATGGATGCTTGCATGGATGTTCCTTTCGAGATTGGGAAATGGACGATAAAGTTATAGGATCGGAATGTGCAGTGGCTATGAATTGAATGCAGAAGGATGGCGGAAACGGTCAGGGCTGATCGAGCCTGCGCGCCGCTTCGGTCAGGATGACAAGGGCGCTGGTAACCTTCTTTTGATCCTGCACGTTCAGTTCGACGGCCAGTTCATCCATCCAGCGGTAACGCTCCTCGACACCGCGTTCGATCAGACTTTTGCCCTTGGCGCTCAACGTCAGCAACTTGGCGCGGCGGTCTTCGGGACTCTCGACGCGTTCGATCAATCCGCCTTGGACGAGTTTATCCGCCAGTTGGCTGGCGGCCGCGCTGGTGACCTCGAAGCGCTCGCTAATATCCGAGATGCCGCATTGGCTTCGATAATGCAATTGCATCAGAATGCTGAACTGCTGCATCGAAAGACCGGTGGATTTGACGAAATGACTCCAGCCGTGCATGGACCTCTGCATGAAAACATCCATGAAGTCGTGCACGCTCTTTGAGAACGGATCGGATTTGGACATGATTAAGCCTGCTTTTTAGTTAAGTGGCATTTACTTTATACGCAACTTAAGTTTTTGTCAAGAACAGGGAGATAAGAGAAGTATAAGAAAAGTCGGGGGTCGGGCATTGCAAGCAGGGACCACGATCCCTGCCCGGCCCGCCGGGTCGGTTGGAGGCGGGGCGCGGTGCCCTGTTTACACCCGCTCGAACCGGTCCAGATGGGTCAGCAGGTAGCTCCAACCGTCCACATCGGGCGGCGTCTGCAGGCCGCGATTAAGGATCGTCGTGATATTCGTGCGATGCTCAACGCCATGGTTGATGATCTGAATGAATACAGCCAGCGCCTGATAATGAAGCTGCCTGCCGTCTATTTCCTGATCGATCCGGGCGGTCGGCGATATGCGCTGAGCCGCCTCGAGCAGTGCATCCCCCACCTGGCCGGCATACCCTGACATTTCTTCCACGCCCGGTTTATCTTCCCATTGGAAGGGGGGCTGCGGACGGTTGCCCGTCAGGAGCCGCAGGTAGCCTGCCTCGGCCCGGATAATGTGTTCCAGGGTGCTGCGAATCGTGCCATAGGCACCCGGCATGGCAGTTGCGAGCTGATCTTCGCTCAATTTCTGACAAGCCTGCAGTACCTGCTGATTGGCCCAGTGGTTGTACTGGATGAACTCGATCAATATGGATGTGCCGTCTGTAGCCATAAACATGAATCTCCGCGGAATACATCTTTGGCCTCCCGTGTGGGCGGGCAGGCCGTGAAGATTGATGGCGTTAAGTATAGTACACCGTCTCCGTGGAACGGGGCATATCCGTTCATCGCCTGGCCAGGGACTTGCGATAGAAGATCCGGTCATAGCCCCCATCGAACTTGCGCTCGTACTCGACGTAGCCCATGCGTGGATAGAAGGCCTGGTTCTCGGTCATCTTGACATTCGTGCATAGATAGATGCTGTCATAACCGCGTCGAAGCGCTTCCTGCTCGGCAAACCCCAGAAGCGCTTTAGCCACGCCTCTCCCTTGATGAGGCGGAGCGACCGCAACGGTGTCAATATAAAACCCCTGTTCTGTTTCATATTGCACGAGCACACCGACGGCTGCTCCGCGGGACTCAGCGAACCAGACATGTCCCGCCGCGATCTGGGCTTGAAAGTCCAGCAGCATGGGACCGGGCGGCTTGCCGATCCGCTCTGTGTACAGGTCAAACGCCGCGAAAACGCACGCCCTGACCGCCTCCACATCGTTGGCCGACGCCTCGCGCAGGAACAGGGGGGCTTGCTCCCGCATGGGACGACGTTCACCTTCTTCGCGATCCCTTGGCTGCATGGTCAACGAACCGCTCCGCCCGCAGGCGGGTCTTGCGTTCTACCCGCCGCAGGGCAGATTCCCGCGGCAGGGCTGCCTTTACCAAAAATCCTGCCGGTGCGGCCTGGATCGACTCTTTGGCGGCCGGTCTCCAGGGCGGGCCTGACCGCCTGCGGGCTTACCGTGATTCCGGCCAGGCGGGACTCCTTCCGAACGTCACTTTAATTCCTTCTTATAGAACCGGTAGCGTTTATAGATCTTTGCACCCATATGATGGGCCAGCTCCCATGTGTCCGGGTTATCCTCACCGGTCATCGACAGATCCGCCCATTTGTATCCTTTGGCAACTGCGCGCTTGACCATTTCATCAAAAAGCAAAACCGCGACGCCGGTGTCCCAGTATTCGGGAGGGACGGCCACGCTCTTGATTGCAATTGATTCTATTTTTTGGTGCTGATAGTATAGAGCAGGCAGATAGTTCCAAGGATAGCGCAGGCCGTTGATGTGAATGAGGATCTCGTTGAAATTTGGGATGGCAGGAAACCAGCCGATGGCCCGGCCGTCAATTTCCGCGAATAATACCAGTTCAGGATCGGCCATTTCCTTCAGGGGCAGGACCATGGTCTCAATGGCAGCGCGTGGATAGGGCATGAATCCCGGCAGATGAGCCAGGGCGCGGTTCTGCAGATCCCAGATGCGGTCAATCTCGTTTTCCACGTCGTCCATATTTGCGCCGCGTATTTTGATATTCTTCCGCCGGCGCACGCGTTCGGCCAGGCGCGCCAACCGTTGGATCTTTGGATTATTCAAATCGAGATCAATGGCATACGCCAGGCCGTCATCGTGTTCCAGCCCAAAACCGTAGCGTTCAAAGAAACCTGCATAGTACGGCGGGTTGTAACCGCACAGCAGCGGCGCCGGACGGTCGCGGCCCTCGATCAGGATCCCGCGATTGTCCTCCCGATCCAGGTTATACGTGCCGATCAGCGTATTCAAGCGATGTGCCCGCGCCCAGGCCTCGGCCTGCTGGAACAAGGCCTGCGCCACCTCATAATCATCCACACATTCGAAGAAGCCGAACATGTTCTCGCGTCCGTCTTTTTCCTGCGAGCAGGAAATCGTTCCGACCGCCCTGCCAGCTTCCCAGGCGATATACAGATCGGCGATGCCTCCGCCTTTGAAAAAGAGACCGCGGGCGGGGTCCATGGCTTTCTGGCGCTCGGATAGGATCGGCGGAATCCATAACGGATCGTGTTTGTAGATCTGCCATGGAAAGGTGGTGAAGATGTTTCGTTCGCGTTTCGTTTGGACCGGACGGACTTCGATCATGCGGGCCTCCTCAGACGGTGAAAAGAATGATCGCGATCAGGGCACACCCAATGCCCAGCCATTGCGTGCGCGTCAGCCGTTCCCTCAGAACGATCCAGGCCAATATGACCGTTGAACCCGGAAACAGCGAACTCAGGACGGCTGAAATATCGAGCCTTCCGGCTTGTCCAGCCAGCACGTAGAAGAAGTTCCCGCCAACATCCAGAATGCCGTTCAAGATCATCAGGGGCCAGGCGGCCCGCACGGCCACAAACGAATCGCGTCGAACGATAATGAATACCGCCATGGCGACCAGCCCGGCCGCCCGGGCAAGAACCATCGGCCAAAGAGTCGTCTGGCGCGTGGCGGCGTTCATCAGGACAAAGTATAAGCCAAAGCCCACGCCCGCCAGCAGAGGCAGCCGCAGGTCTGACAGATGCGTCAGGATATCCTTGACCCCGTCTTCGCTTTGCGAGATCAACCAGATGGCGGCCAGAGCGAACCCGAATCCCACGAAGATCCGGTAACCGGGGAAGCCAGCTGTGATCATTCCGACAACGACCGGCAGCGCCGCGGCCAGCAGAGCCGAGACCGGCGCGGCGATGCTCATCTTTCCCTGCGCCATCGCCGTATACAGCAGCATCAAGCCCAGCGTGCCGAGCGCGCCGGCCGCGATCGAAAATGCCGCCGCTTGGAAGCCCGGCAGGCGTTCCGGGACGGCGAACACCGCCGCGAACAACACTGCCAGCCCAACGGCTTCACCGTAGAAAACAGCGCGATAGGCGCCGGTTCGGCGCGAGGCCAATCCGCCGGTGAAATCGCCCGCGCCCCAGGTGATGGCCGATGTAAGGCCGAGCAGGATCGAGATCAAACCGATGCCCTGTTGGTTTCCAAAGCCCATGCGGGCGGAGAATCAGGCCAGACATATACGAAGTAATAAAAGGGCATTGCGATGAACGGCAGATAGAACACCCCCACCCCAAATATGATCCGCAACACATCTGAAGCCGCTTTGTTTTTGATCACGTGCGCCAAATAGAAGCCCGATAATCCCATCTGCAGAAGACCGCTCATGAACATCAGCGGAAACACGATAAAGAAAAACGAGAGGAACGGGAGCATGAGCGCCGGAGGGGTCTCACTGCCGTTTCCAGCCGCCAAGGCAATGCTTCCGCTCGCGGCAAAAAGGAATGCAACCACAACAAATGGATAACCAATCACCCAAAGTGATCCCACCCCGATTGCGATTTTCCAGCTCGCGTTGATTTTCATGGCCTACTCCTGCCGCACTATTATATTCTCGATCTATATTTTCCCCGCCGCTCGGGCCCGCTCCAGGACTTTTTGGGCGCTCTTCAAAAGCGGCCGATCGATCATCCTGCCGTCCAGGGCATAGGCGCCTTTGCCCTCCTTTTGACTGGCCGCAAATGTTTCAACGATTCGTTGGGCACCGGCAATGGCTTCCGCGTTCGGCGTGAAGGCCTCTTGCACCGGCTCCACCTGGGCGGGATGAATGATCTGCTTGCCCGTGAATCCCAATTGGGCGCCGAATTCAGATTCTTTTCTCAACGCTGCGCTGTCTTTGAAATCGATCGTGACGATATCGATCGCCTGCAGGCCAAACGCCGCGGCGGCCGTGACCACCGCCTGACGGGCGTACAGGAGTTCCATTGCCTCCTTCGTTCGGCGCGCTCCCACCGAGGCCGCGAAGTCCTCTCCGCCGAAGATCAAGGCATCCAGGCGCGGATGCGATGCGATTTCTTTAAGGTTCAAGATCCCCCGGGCGGTTTCCACATCCACCAGGACGCGGATCGCATTGAGCCTCCAGCCGTTCTTCAGTTCGGCGGCTTCGATGATCCCATGCGCCCACTGGATCTGTTCGAGCGCTTCCATTTTCGGAATCACAATTCCATCCGGATGATACGGCAGGACGGCTTCCAGATCTTCCTGCTCCAGCCCCGAACCGACGGAGTTGATGCGCGCCAGCTTTTCGCGACTGCCGAAATTCAATTCGCGCAAAGCCCTGGCGATGGTGAGGCGCGCCTCGCCTTTTTTATTGAGCGCCACGCCGTCTTCCATGTCCATGCAGATGCAGTCCACACCGAGCGCGGTGGCTTTGGTGATCTTCTTCCAATCGTTCCCGGGCATGTAAAGCAGTGCGCGTCGAGCGTGCATGATTCTCCTCATCCCAGGTCACTGCGGGGGGCGGCCGGCTGGCTTCCGAGCAATCTCAGGTTATTCCGCAATTGATCCTTTGTTGTTCCGTTGAGATTGCCGCGCCCGTTTCGCAGCCCCGCAAGGACCCTGGCTATCCTGGTTTCTTCAAAAACATCACCGTTCTCTCAAATTCCACCACAATTGTACCGTCCGGTTTCCTGCCCCGGCACCGGATCCGCACAATGCCGGCATCCTTCCGCGATTTCGATTCGCGCTTTTCGGTAATCTCGCTCTCGGCATAGATCGTATCGCCGTGAAAGACGGGATTCGGATGAACAACTTTATCATAACCGAGATTGGCAACGATCGTGCCTTCGGTCAATTCGGAAACAGTCAATCCGACCACGAGTCCCAGCGTAAAGACCCCGTTCACCAGGCGCTGACCGAACTCCGTCCGCGAGGCAAAGTCTTCATTGACGTGAAGCGGCTGCGGGTTCATCGTCAGCGCGGAAAATAAAACGTTGTCCATCTCGGTCACGGTGCGACCGAGCGCATGTTTGAATTGCTGGCCCACTTCGAGCTCTTCAAAATATCTGCCGGTCATTTTTCCTCCAGTCCAGTCTGAACCTGTCCACCCTCAACCGCCCTGCCCTGCCTGGCTTGCGCCGCCGGGACTTTTCCATGCCCTGGCGCTTGAATACGGATCTCCATTTTCGCAGCCTGCGCCGGTGGTTCGAATGGCGGCTGCAAATGATCTTTCAGTCATGGCCGGTTCCTCTGCTCATCAATCTTCCAATGCTGGCGAACGGCTTCTCCCTCTTTATATTCCGTCGTCGTAACGCGCTCCGGTTCGAATTCAAAAAGGAGGTACCGCTCCGCGGGAGGATACGGACAAATCCGGATCGCCAACGCACGCAATTTGGGGTCTTCGATGAATTTTGCCCTGCCGCAAACAAAGAACTCGCCGCTTTCACCGCTGGTATCCGACACCGAGCAATGAACCGCAAATCGTCCATCACGGCGGAGGTCATGTCCTTTCGGTGAAGTAGGTTCCATGAAAGCAAAGAAATGACCTTCACCAATGATGGGCGTAAAAGGATGCACGCGCGGCGAGCCGTCCTTCCGGATGGTGGCAAGATAGGCGACTTTGTTGTGCAGCCGGACGGCGCCGAACGCGGCAAGTTCAGGCGCTTGACCTTCCAATCTGCTCCAGCTCATTCCATAAGCCTTTCCCTTCGAGGGTTTCTTTCGAGGCGCGATCTTCGAATATCTTCAAGGAAAAATCCTTTCGCGATGATTCTGATCTGCCACGAAGCTCATCCAGATCTTCCGCACCGCCGCCTGGCAGGGCCCATGTTTCAAGATCCTCCGGCCGGCTTAATAGGATCTGCCCTTCCTGGATTGCTGCAACATTAACCGTGGGTCCTGCCACAGTGCTGCTCACGATCTGCCTGCCTCCAGAAATTTCCTCGTCGCTTCAATTTTGTCTTTTTCCACTTGGCCGGTCTGCTCCCAATAATCCAATAACTGCGTGATGGTCAACGCGGCGTGCAGGGCGAAGCCTGCCTGCTCCAAAGCTTCCTTCGCACCGGATTGACGGTCGATCAGCACGACGAGGTCACGGATGATCAATCCGGCGCCCGTCAATTTCTCAATCGCCTGGAATTTGCTTCCGCCGGTGGTGGCCAGATCGTCAACGATGACAACCGTCTCGCCCGCCTGATATTCGCCTTCGATCTCGGCTTGGGTGCCATAGGTTTTTACCTCCTTACGCGGATAGATCATCGGATAATTTCCTTGTAGGGAAATCGCAGTCGCAATGGGAATCGCCGCATAAGGCAGCCCGGCGATGCGATCAAACTTCAACTCTTTGAGCAAAGGCAGATAGGCCGCGCCGGTCTGTTCCAGCAGTTTTGGATAAGTGATGATCTGCCGCAAGTCGATGTAGATCGGCGACTTCAATCCCGATTTCAGCGTGAAGTCGCCGAACCTGATGCAACCCGCCTCGAGCAGCCGATCCGCGAGCGCGGCGAGGATTGAATTGATTTCAGTCATGGGATTTCTCTTTCAGTATCCGCGCCCGAAGTCAACGCGGTGCAGCAATTCCTTGCGATTCAAGTAGAGACGGTAATTCTCGATGAAAAGTCCTGCAATATCCGCGGTCAGGCTCGGCGCGGACGTGTGAAACGTCATCAGCAGATTGGGCGCCTCCCAAAACGGATGGTCTTTCGGAAGCGGTTCCTGCTCAAAGACATCCAGCACCGCGGCTGCGATCCTCTTCGTTTCCAAGGCGTGGATCAACGCCGATTCGTCCAGTGCGCTGCCGCGTCCCACATTGACAAAAACCGCCCGCGGCGGCAAAGCCTCCAGCAGCGCGGCATCGACGATATGACGCGTCCCGGACGTGTTGGGCAAAACGCTGACGAGATAATCCAGCCCATTTGCAAAATCGAGCAGGCGGCCGCCATGGAAATAAACATCCACCGCGGGACACGACTCGCTCGAACGGGTATAACCGCGCACGGTCATCTCAAAAAAATCTGCGGCCCGCGCCAGATGGGCGCCGATCGAACCCACGCCCAGCAATCCGATCGTTTTTCCGCGCAACATGCCGGTCGTGCTCCCATCCCAACGATGTTCCTGTTGGGCTTGACGGCGTTCAAAGATTCGCCTCTCGTGATTTAGCAAATATCCGAACACATACTCGGACATCAGGGTGCCGAACACGCCGCGCGCATTGGTCAGCATATAATCGCGGCGCAGGGCCGGATCCAGCAAGTGTTCAACGCCTGCATACATGGACTGCACCCATCGCAAGCGCGGCAGACCTGGGAGCACCTCGCGCATCAGCCGCGGTTCGCCGAAGACGATTTCAAAATCCGGGTCCAGTGCTTTCGCTTTGACCACCTCGGTCGCAGGAAAGATCTGGATTTCCGGCAGGTCGGCCGATTCGAGCAAGTGTTGATATTCCTCGGCTTGTCTGGAGAGTATCAGAAGTTTAGGCATGTCTCGCCACCAGTAAATCAATATTTCCGATGCAGCTGGACGTTCACGATTTGATCGCGTAATTCTACCGCTGCTTTGCGTGGATTCCCGCTCCGAGAAATTCCGCGCGAGGCATTGATCAACAGTCCGCGTCCGTCCTGTCGCAAGCCTGCTTTCAAGGCCGATTCCAGATCTCCACCCTGAGTCCCGACGCCGGGGACCAGGAACCACAGATCCGGCGCCGCTGCTCGAACGCGTTTCAGCGCCTCAATGTGTGTCGCGCCGACGACCAGACCGATATTATTTTTGACATTCCAATTTTGGGCAAGTCTGGCAACGTGAATCGATAAGGGATCGCCAGATTCAAGAATCACATCCTGTAGATCGCCCGAACCCGGATTCGAAGTTTTGCACAAAAGGAAGATCCCTTTTTCCTGATCCTTGATGAACGGCTCGATGGAATCTTTTCCGAGATACGGACTCAGCGTAACGCAATCCACGCCGAGATTCTCGAACGCGGATCTGGCATACGCCTCGGCGGTCGACGCAATGTCGCCGCGCTTGGCATCCAGGATGACCGGGATCTTCGAGCCGAGCCGGGCCGATTCGGCATGGACCGCCTCGATCACCTGCTTGAGCACGGTCCAGCCGTCCGCGCCGAAGACCTCAAAGAACGCCGCGTTGGGTTTGAATGCCGCGGCGTAAGGGGCCGTTTGTTCAATAAGATTCAAGCAGAATTCGAGGGCGGAGGCGGCAGAAGGTTCGTCAAGGTCGGGAAGGTGCGGGTCGAGCCCGACGCATAAGAGCGAGGCAGAATCCCCGACACGTCTTTCCAAAAGAGAAAAGAAGGTTTCCATGGGGTTTGAGAGGCGGACTTGGGGGGGCCGGGAGCCGTGCCAGATTCCGGTCTAGGCTTTGCCCAGCACCATGGCCAGCAGCGCCATTCTCACATACAGCCCATATTCCATCTGGCGGAAATACGCGGCGCGCGGATCATCGTCGAAGTCGGTGCTGATCTCGCCGACGCGCGGCAGCGGATGCATCACGATCATCTCCTTCTTGGCGGACTTCATGATGGCAGGATCAATCACATACGCGCCCTTGACCTTTTCATAATCCGCGGGGTCTTCAAATCTCTCCTTTTGGACGCGCGTCACGTACAGCACATCGGTGGCAGGCAGAACTTTTTCCAGCGAGCTGAATTCGGCCTGTGGAACTTTCTTCGCCGCGACCTCGTCCATCACTTCCTTGGGCATTTTCAGGATATCCGGCGAGACGAGGTTCAACCTGATGCCGTTGAATTGCGAGAGCAGACGCGCCAGCGAATGCACGGTGCGCCCATATTTCAGATCGCCGAGCATGGTGACGGTGAGATTGTCCAGCCGTCCAATCTCTTCCTGGATCGTGAACGTGTCGAGCAGGGCCTGGGTCGGATGTTCGCCCACGCCGTCGCCCGCGTTGATGACGGGTTTGCGCGCCGCCTTCGCCGCGATCGCGGCCGAACCCGTCTCGGGATGACGCAGCACGATCACATCGGCATAACATTCGAGCGTGCGAACGGTATCAGGCAGCGACTCGCCTTTTGCAACGGATGAATATTTCACTTCGTTGATCGGGATGACCGAGCCGCCGAGTCGTTCCATCGCGGCCGTGAACGATGACGAGGTACGCGTGGACGGTTCATAGAACAGATTGGCGAGGATTTTCCCCTTGAGCAAATCGAACGTGCCGATGCGCTCGACCATGCCGCGCATCTCATGCGAAACGCCGAAAACATATTCGAGGTCCTCGCGCTTGAACTGCTTGACGGAAATGATGTCCTTGCCGTACCACTCGGCATTCTTGTTTTCACCGAACGGCAGGTGGGGGGATGAGGATGGGGTGGGCATTTTATCTCTCCTTCTGTTCTGTTGTTTGATATCCCGGATCGGGAGCCCGCTGCGGGTTGAGGGCGCCTCCCGTCCAATCACTGAGTCGTCACCGGCATCTGCCTCTCGCCGCGCCCGGCGGGCAGAGCAGGTCCCTGTTGCCGCGTGCACTTTCTCTCCGCTCCCATTCTTCCCCGCTCCACAGCCTTGGCCAGCTTCGTTCCAGCGCGGCTGCTGCCAAAAGGCACGCCACGCGCCGCAATCGGCGCAGGCGCATTTTTCATGGGGGGAAGCAAGACCGGTTTCATTTGAAGAGCCTGTCTTTTATATGGAACCAGGTTTCCTGCCGGATCTGCAAAAGCGGGCCATTCCTCAGGGGATTCCCTGTCCGGCTTTGCTTTCCGGCGGATTGCATGAACAAGGCGGGGGCGCACCGAGGCAGCAATCAATCCAACCGAAGCACCTGCTCGCCCCGCCCATGTCAACGGACCTCCCCGGCTTGTTGTTCACGCCGTCCATCTCTTAGATTCCTTCCAAGACCTTTTTCTGCCAGCACTTTCCCATCTTTGAAGGCTTCGCGTCCCCGCAGGACAACCCGTCTGGCGAGTCCCTTGACCTTCCAGCCCTCGAAGGGAGTCCAGCCGGAGCGCGTGAACTGGTTTGCGGCCTTGATTTCGTATTCGGCATGCTCGTCCACTTCGATCCACGTTTCGGGTTGCTCGGGCAGGCGGAATATCCTGTGTGGGTTTACATACATCTTGGCAACGATGTCGTCGATCTTCAATCGCCCGTCAGAAACAGCCGTCAACAACAACGGCAGCGAGGTTTCCAAACCCGGAAAACCGGGCGGCGGATTCTCAGAATCTTTTTCCTCCAGGGTGTGCGGGGCGTGGTCGGTCGCAAAACAATCAATGACATCCAGGTTTTGCCATAAAGCCCTGACGTCTTCCGGCGCGGCAAGCCTTGGCCGGACTTCCGCGCGGCCCGGATGCCCCTGAGAGGCGGCGGAAATATCATCTTTCGATAGAAACAGATGATGCGGCGTGACTTCGCAAGTCACCTTGATGCCCCGTTCCTTCGCGGCCTTGATGAGCAGGATCTCCTGCCTCAAGGAAACATGCGCGATGTGAATGGGGCGGTCGTAGATCGCGGCGAACAAGATCGCGGCGGCCATGCTGCGGCCCTCGGAATGGGCCACGATCGGATACTGCTTCGGATATCTTTCAAAGTGCGGCATCCAGAGAGCCATATCGTCCAGGCGCAACTCGCCGAAGGTCGAGTCGAGATACATTTTCAACCCCGCGGCTTCCTGCGCCAGTGCGGGGACGGCGTCTGCATTATCCGGCCCGGCGCCAACGTATTGGGCGTAATCACAGCGTGCTTTTTGTTTGGCGGCTGCGAGCGCCAGAGCCAGGGTCGGGGCATCGAAGATCGGCGGCTTGGTGTTGGGCATGGCCAGCACCATCGTGAAGCCTCCGGCCAGCGCGGCGGACGTGCCCGTGTCCCAATCCTCTTTATGGGTTTGGCCGGGTTCACGGAAATGAACGTGCGGGTCAATCAGTCCGGGAAGTCTGATCATGGTCTTTTCCAGCGGGCAGATAAAAAAGAGAGCCGCTCAAAGCGACTCTCGAAAAGGAAAAAAGGAAAACTTGATTTGACAGGAACCACCCACAGGCATGCAAGAAGCGTCTTCTCATTTCGGGCTGATTCTATGCACGCCGGAGATTCTGTCAAGGGCAAATCAATGACATTGGGAATAGGGACAATCGTCACCTGGAGGCGGAAAACTGCGGATGATATAATCCGCCCCATTATATTTGCAAGGAGAAAATGATGGCATACACAAACGTCAAAGTCCCCGCGGGCGGGGAGAAGATCTCGATCAAAGACGGGAAGTTACAGGTTCCCGACCATCCCATCATTCCGTTCGTGGAAGGGGATGGCACGGGCCGCGATATTTGGCGCGCCTCGGTGCGCGTGTTCGACGCCGCGGTGGAGAAAGCCTATCAGGGCAGACGCAAGATCCACTGGATGGAAGTCTATGCGGGCGAGAAATCCTTCCGGCGATTCAACTCCTGGCTTCCGGATGAAACGACGGAAGCGTTCAAGGAATTCCTGGTGGGGATCAAAGGACCGCTCACCACCCCGATCGGAGGCGGCATCCGTTCCCTGAACGTGGCACTGCGCAAATTGCTTGACCTGTATGTTTGTCAGCGCCCGGTGCGCTGGTACAACGGCGTGCCCTCGCCCGTGAAACATCCCGAATACGTGGACATGGTCATCTTCCGCGAGAACACCGAGGACATTTATACCGGCATCGAATTCCAGTACGGCACCGACGATAATAGAAAATTCATGCAATTGTTCCGGGAGGCTTTTCCAAAGGAATATGCCAAGATGCGCTTCCCGGATACGGCGGGCATCGGCATCAAGCCGGTGTCCGTGGAAGGCACCGAACGACTGGTGCGGGCCGCGATCCAATGGGCTTTGAACAACAAACGCAAGAGCGTGAACTTCGTTCATAAGGGCAACATTATGAAGTTCACCGAAGGCGCGTTCAAGGACTGGGGGTATGCCGTTGCCAAGCGCGAGTTCCGCAATCAGATCGTCACCGAACGTGAAACCTGGATTCTGGGCAACAAGGAAACGAATGCCGGTCTTTCCGTGGAGCAAAATGCCAGGATGATCGATCCCGGCTTCGGCATGATGTCGCCTGACCAGCAAAACGACATCAAGAAAGAAGTCGAAGAAGCGTTGAAGTTATGGAGCACGCACGGCGACGGCAAGTGGAAGAAGATGCTGTTGATCAAAGACTCCATTGCGGATGTCAGCCTGCAGTTCACGCTCATCCGCCCGAAGGATTACGACGTGATCGCCACGCTTAACCTGAACGGCGATTATTTGTCGGACGCGCTGGCCGCGCAGGTCGGCGGAATTGGGATCGCGCCGGGCGCGAACATCAACTATGAGACCGGTCACGCCATCTTTGAGGCCACCCATGGCACCGCGCCGAAGTATGCCGACCTTGACAAAGTGAATCCCGGCTCGGTCATCCTCTCCGGCGAGATGATGCTGCGCTACCTGGGCTGGACCGAATCCGCGGAGTTGATCGTCAAGGGCATGGAAGGCGCCATCCAGGCCCGCACGGTGACCTATGACTTTGCCCGCCTGATGGATCAGGCCACCGAGGTCAAGTGCTCGGAGTTCGGCGAGGCGATCATCAGACATATGTAAGGAAAAAAGCAAAACGACAAACACCCGCCAAAGGCGCCCCCCCAAAAGGGCGCCTTTGGCGTTTCGTTTTGTGCATTTGGACGTTATGGCGCAGGCGTAGGGGCGGGCGTTGCCGCGGCGCCCGTCCCCGGCGTCGCGGTGGCCGAAAGTTGCGCGGCGTCTGCCGCGCTTTGCGGCATCCCGTTCATGATCCAGCGTACGAACACATCGATCGCGTCCGGCGGGAGATGGCCGTTCGGCGGCATGGCGCGGATCAGGGTCTGCGTTGGGTTGGCCGGATCGGCAATGGGATGACCCTGAATCACCTGCAACAAATAACTGTCCGTATTGCCCGCGATCACATTGTCGGCCTTATGGTCGCCGCTATGCAGGATATCATCGTACGAATCCATCAGGAAATTATCGTTGGTCTTGCCCTCGCTGTGACAGGAGATACAATACCGTTTGACAATGGGCTGAATGTGAACCGCGTACGATGGAACTTCACCCTTTGCCAACGGCGGGAAGAGCGGTTTGAGCACCGGCGCCACGAAGCGGTCGTCCCACGAATAGCGCATGAAGATCACAATGTTATCAATATCGCTTGCGGAAAGCTGTCCGCCATAGGTTTTGCCGAACGGCGTCATCCCTGCGTCGGGCCGTCCATACGCAATGACCTGGGCCAGGGTGGCGTCGTCCAATGTGTAGAGCACGTCGGTGCTGTGAATGGCGGGGATCAACTTTCCCTCCAGACCTTTCACGCCGGTGATCTGGGTGACCCTGCCATCCTCGCCGTGACATTCCGTGCAATTTACAGAATATAGATCCTGCCCCGCGCTGATCTGATCCACCAGCGCGGTGGCCACGGCGGCCGTCTGCGCCGCAGGTTGGGAGAATATCGCCAATACCGCGCCGGTCAATCCAATGGTTAAGATGGACGATACGGCCGCCGTCCAGATCATGATTTTGGCCGGGGTGTTCCTGAACACGAAACTCATCAGGAACAGGGCGAGGATGGCCGCGCCCGGAATCAGCAGCCCGCCGACCGCTTGAAGCATGCCCGGCAGCGTTGAGCCGCTGCTTAACACGGTCGGCACGTCTGCCATCAGGGTCAGCATCACGATATCCACCACGATGATCGCCATCACCGAGATCGGCAGGAGGCGTTTGCCGTAATAGCGGCTCGGGCTGCGGTCGATGAATGGCATCAGCGCCAGGAGCAGGATGGCGATCCCCGGGACGATCACGGTGGCAAGCCACTCGATCTTTCCCAGCAGCGGAATCTGCCCATACAGGGCAAGGAACTTGAATAGAAAGAGGAAATACCATTCCGGGCGTGGGATATATGTGGTGTCGCCCGGATCCACCTTCGGCTGGGATTCAACGCCGACGAACGTCGCCAGCAGGATCAATAAAACAAAAATCGCGAGCGAGACAATCACATCTTTGAAGATGCTGTCGGGCCAGAAGCGTTCACCGCGATTGAGCTCGTGCTGATAGCGTTGGTGGATCTTTTGCTTGGTTTCGTTGTTCATCGCGCCGCCTCAGTCTTCCTTCGACGGGAAGTTGGACTCGCCGTGTTTGATAATGAGATACAGGTGCAGGCCGATCAATCCTGCCAGCGCGGCCGGCAACATCCAGATATGGGCGGCGAAGAAGCGCTGCAGCGTGAGCGCGCTCAGGTCCGGACCGCCTCGCAGGGCTTTGAGGATGAAGTCGCCGATCAACGGCACGCTTCCCGCGATCTGCGTGCCGACGGTCGTGGCCCAATAGGATTGCTGGTTCCACGGCAGCAGATAACCCGTAAATCCCATGCCCAGCGTCAGGAGGAACAGTCCGATCCCGACCAGCCAGGTCAATTCACGCGGATATTTAAAAGAGGCGGTCACAAAGACCCGCAGCATATGAACGAAGACCACGATGACCATCAGCGTCGCACCCCAATGATGGATGCCGCGGATCAGCCAGCCGAAGGCGACGCCATTCATAATGTAATTGATGCTGTCGTAGGCGTGATCGGGCGAAGGCGTGTAATAAACGGTCAAAAAGATCCCGGTAACGCCCTGCAGGATGAACAGGAACAAACTGGCCGAGCCGAGCGTGTTCCACCAGTTGCCCCTTGGTTCCGGCCGGTCCAGCAGATTTTTATAAAGGTCATTCAATCCGATCCGTTCGTCAAGCCACTCGTAGACTTTTTTCCACATGACTAGCTTTCCTTGTAATGAATTTCGAGGACGCCGTCAGCGGTTAAACGGAAATCCGCGTACCGGTCGAGCGGGCGGGGCGGCGGTCCGGCCAGCACCGTCCCATCTTCGCTGAACTTCCCATCATGGCATGGACAAATGAAGGCCTGGGCGGCCTCCTGCCAGTTGACCGTGCAGCCCAGATGGGTGCAACGGCTGTTGAAGATGATCAGATCGGTTGGGCTGTCCGATTTGCGGATGACAAAGCCGCCATGGCTGGTGGAGGTGCGCTCCCAGCCATTGAGCTCGACACGCGTGAACGAAAACGGATACGGCTTGCCGACCGGCATGTCCGCCAGCTTTCCAATGGAGATCCAGGCCTCCTTCGGGCTGGACCGGAAAGCGGGATCGAGCAAATAGGCGATGGCCGGCACCCCCAGCACCACGCCGATCACTCCCCCGACGAGGCCCGTCACCGCGATAAAAAAGCCGCGGCGGCTGATATCACCTTCAGACATAACACCTCCACGATTTCCAGTTGTTGAAATGCGGATAAAAATCCTCTTTGCCGATCGCTCTGCGCGTCAGGAGGGAGGATCGGTTCGTAATTATACGGCCAGTCCAACAAAAACGCATCCGGATTATAAGAGTCTCACGGTTCTTTTTTAGAGGAAGTGTGGACTGGAATAAGAGGGATGATTGTCACTTTCTGGGACCGGAGTGCCATAGGATAATCGCCTGGTTTTTTGTAACCACGGAGGGTCCGCCTCGCAGCAACCTCCCAACCCGAGGTAAAATAAGGGCTCATACATGATCTCTCCAAGGAGGCACAGATGGGCTTGAAAAGAAACGTCAGCCTGGCGACGGCCTTGCGATATAAAGGGCAGGGCCCGATGCTGACGTTCGTTTTGCACCGCATCGGCGGGCTGGGCATGGCCATCTTTATCACGATCCACATCCTGTCATCGTTCGCGGGAGGAACCATCGGAGTCTACACCAACTCCATTTACGAGAACTGGATTTTCCAAATCTTCATTTTCTTCTTTGTCCTGTTTCACGCCATCAACGGATTGCGGATCACCATTGTGGATCTCTTCCCAAAACTGATCGAGAATCAACGCCAGGCCATCTGGGTGGAATGGGCGGTCTTCCTGCCCATTTACGGGATGGCGCTCTACGTGATCATCCGCACGGGATTGGCAGGCTGACATGGCGACCGGAGCAAAATCCAGAACCATACCGCTCACCAAACGCGGCTTGAACTTCGAGATGATGATGTGGCTCTTCACGCGCCTCTCGGCGCTGGCGATGTATGCCCTGATCCTCTTCGCCATCCTCGGGGCGCTGGTCATGGGCGCACGCACGCAGATGAATATGGCAGACGTGCTGCGCTGGGGCTTCATGCCTGATGTGACTCATGTCCAAAATACCAACGTGCCCGATCTCGCACCCTGGTCGGCGCCGTTATGGAGAACGGTCGCCAGCCTGTTGCTGCTCGTGGCCGCGGCGCACGGGGTGCATGGTTTGGTCGTCATCTGCGATGATTACATCGTGAAACCGCTTGGACGCCAGATCGTCCGCTATATCAGCATCGCATTCCTGGTCGCGATGATCCTGATCGGCGTTTATGTGATTTGGACTTCTTAGGAGTTCTTTCATGGCAAATGTTCATCAATTTGATGTGATCGTGGTCGGCGCCGGCGGTGCGGGACTCATGGCGGGGCTGTATGCTTCGCGCGGTGCCAGGACAGCCGTCATCAGCAAGTTATATCCAACCCGTTCGCACACCGGCGCGGCGCAGGGCGGGATCAGCGCGGCGTTCGGCAACACAGAAGAAGATCATCCGGAGTGGCACACCTATGACTCGGTGAAGGGTTCCGATTATCTCGGCGATCAGGATGCGATCGAGTTCATGTGCAACGAAGCGATCGATGCGGTGCTCGAGCTCGAACACATGGGTCTGCCCTTTGACCGCACGCCCGAAGGGCGCATCCTGCAGCGAAACTTCGGCGGCCACACCAACAACGTCACGGGCAAACCCGTCCGGCGCGCCTGTCACGCCGCGGACCGCACCGGCCACATGATCCTTCAAACGCTGTATCAGCAGTGTTTGAAGAACAAGGTCAACTTCTTCGACGAATATCAGGTGCTGGACTTCTTGTCCGTGAATGGCCAGGCCGCGGGCGTCGTCGCGGTGGAACTTGCAACTGGCGAATTGCACACTTTTCATGCGAAAGCCGTGATCTTCGCCACCGGCGGGCATGGCCGCATCTTTGAAGTGACCTCGAACGCCTACGCCTATACGGGCGACGGCGCGGCGGTCCTTCTGCGGCGCGGACTGCCGCTCGAGGACATGGAGTTTTTCCAATTCCACCCGACCGGCATTTACAAACTCGGCATCCTGATCACCGAGGGCGTGCGCGGCGAAGGCGGCGTGCTGATCAACGGCAAGGGGGAACGCTTCATGTCAAAGTATGCGCCGCACGTGAAAGATCTGGCTTCGCGCGATGTGGTCAGCCGGGCGATCTATACCGAGATCCGCGAAGGCCGCGGCGTCAACGGCAGGAACTATGTCTATCTCGATGCGCGTCCGGAGTCGGTGATGAAATACGCGGCGGCGGATGGACGAACCAATCCGGACGGCTCACCGTTCACAATTACTGCGGAAGAACTGCTGAAGAAACTTCCCGACATCGTGGATTTCAACCGTGTCTATCTTGGCATTGACCCGATGACACAGATGATGCCCATCCAGCCGACCGCGCATTACACGATGGGCGGCATCCCGACCAACAAATTTGGCGAGGTCGTGACGGATGATAAGAACACGGTCTACCCCGGGCTTTATGCCGCAGGCGAATGTGCGTGTGTTTCTGTCCATGGTGCCAATCGACTCGGTACGAATTCGCTGCTCGATTTGATCGTGTTCGGCAAACACGCAGGCCTGCGCGCCGCGGAATATGCCCGTCAGGCCGGCCTCCCGGATTTGCCGGCGGACCCGACCGAGGGGGCCCGCGCCCAGTTCGAGGCACTCCGCAACGGGTCCGGCAAAGAGAACGCGTTCGATATCAGCCGCGAGATGAAGAAGGTCATGTTTGATGAGGTCGGCATCTATCGCACCGAAAAAGGCATGCGGTCCGCCCTGGAAAAGATCCATGAGTGGAAGGAACGCTTCCAGCAGGTCCGCATCACCGACACGGGCAGGATCTTCAACACCGAATTGTTGAATGCCTGGGAACTGGGCAACCTGCTCGATGTTGCCGAGGTGATTGCCGAGTGTGCCTTGAATCGCACGGAATCGCGCGGCGGGCATTCGCGCGAAGATTTCCCGAAGCGGGATGATGTCAACTGGCTCAAGCATACGCTGGCCCGGCAAAGGGACGGCAAGATCGAGATCGGTTATAAGCCGGTGGTGATCACGAAATATCAACCCAAAGAGCGAGTTTATTAGTAGAGGCCGCCATGCAGGTAACACTGAAAATCTTCCGCTACAATCCTGAAATTGACAAGAAGGGGCACCACGAGACCTATCAGCTCGACGTCGAGGAGACGGAGCGCATCCTGGACCTGCTCGAATTGGTCAAGGGACATCACGATGGCACCCTCTCGTTCCGGCGTTCGTGCGCGCATGGCGTGTGCGGTTCGGACGCGATGCGCATCAACGGACGCAACATGCTGGCGTGCAAAACGCTGGTGCGCGATGTCGGCGACCGGATCACGGTCGAGCCTTTGCTCGGATTGAAGATCGTCAAGGACCTGATCGTGGACATGGAGCCGTTCTTCGACAACTACAAAAAGGTCCTGCCCTACTTTATCAATGACTCGCCGCTGCCCGCCGACGGCAAAGAGCGGCTTCAATCTCCCGAGCAACGCGCCCGCTTCGACGAGACCACCAAGTGCATTTTGTGCGCGGCCTGCACCACCTCCTGTCCATCATTCTGGAGCAGCGATGATTATCTGGGTCCGGCGGCGCTGGTCACCGCCCATCGCTTCATCTTTGACAGCCGCGACCAGGCCACCTCCGAACGATTGAAGATCATCAGCGAGACCTCGGGCCTGGCGCGCTGTCACACTGTCTATAACTGCACGATGGCTTGTCCGCGTGACATTCACATCACAAAAGCCATCGGCGAATTGAAGCTGGCAACGCTGACGGGCAAAGTGGATTAGCCCCGCTCGATCAAGCACAATGCCGGCCGCGCGGATCGCGCGGCCGGCATTGTGCCACCAAGGGCTCTTTTTTCGGGGGGTCGCCGCACTATAGACAATTCAGACCAACATAGTATAATTCGGCAAACCGGCAAAACTTTATTTTATCGGGAAGGACGGCCAACCATGAATACACAGCTTCGTTATGCAGCCTTATCGTTGGTGATTTTTTCTGCCTTGATGCTGAGTGCGGTGAATCCGACACCGGCCTGGGCCGACGGCGGCACGCCGCCAGTCTCGCCGGCTCCTTCAGCGAACTCAGGCGCTCCCTCCCGCCTCAAACACGCAAACGATCTTTCCGATGTCCCGGCGGGCACAAAGGTGGCGGTGCTGGACGCAATGGGAAACAAAGTTCCGCTGGGCTCGCAGGCCGCGGCGGATATCATCGCCGCCAGCGACCCGATCTGGTGCCCCAGCGGCGATCTGCCTGACAATGTAAATTGTACAGCGGGGTATGCGACGGTCGCTTTGCTGATCACCAACCTGGCAACGAAGAGCGGCCCCGGGATCATCTATTTCACCTCGACCTATGCCACGAACGATGCAACTTTTAACCACAACAATTCCCACCTGCTCAATCTGACAGATTTGACCATGCAAGGCGGCTGGAACGGTTCCACCAGTTCCCCCGTGATCTCCGGGGTTACCACCTTCAGCGTGCCGGTCACGGTCAAAAATTGGATCGGCGATGTCACGATCAACGATATTGTCATCGACAGCACCTCCAGTACCGGCCTGACGGTCAAGACCCATGGCAACATCCAGCTGACAGACGTTAGATCGGATAATAACTCCGGCGATGGCGCCCTTCTGGACAACACCGGCGGCACCGGTACGGTCACGGTGGACGACAGCACGGGCGGGGAATTCAGCTCGAATGGAAGCGTGGGCCTCAAAGTCTATTCCAACGGCGACATCACGCTCACGGCTGTGAGCGCGGACGAGAACAGCGACGCGGGCGCCTATCTGGATAACACCAGCAGCCTCACCGCGGCCACGGTCACGGTGGACAACAGCGCGGGCGGGGAATTCAACGCCAATGGCGGCGCGGGCCTGAGAGTCTATTCCGACGGCGACATCACCGTCACGGCTGTGACCGCGGACGGGAACGGCGACGCGGGCGCCCATCTGGAAAACACCAGCAGCACCACCGCCGGCACGGTCACGGTGGACAACAGCACGGGCGGGGAATTCAATACGAATGGACAGGCGGGCCTGAGAGTCTATTCCGACGGCGCCATCACGCTCACAGCTGTGGTCGCGGATGAGAACGGCGACGCGGGCGCCCATCTGGACAACACCAGCGGCACCGATACGGTCACGGTGGACAACAGCCTGGGCGGGGAGTTCAATGCCAATGGAGGCGCGGGCCTCAGAGTCTTTTCGAGCGGCGCGATCACCCTCACGGACGTGACCGCCGATAACAACTCCAACAATGGCGCGCACCTGGATAACACCTACAGTACCACCGCCGCCACGGTCACCGTGGACGACAGCACCTTTGGGGACTCGGCGATCACCGGAAACGGACTGAACGGCCTGAAGGTATATTCGAACGGCGCGATCACGCTCACGGATGTGACCGCGGACAGCAATGGCACCGATGGCGCCTATCTGGATAACAGCGGCAGCGGGGGTCATGGCAGCATTGCAGTGAGTTCCAGCATCTTCGACGACAACATCGGGAACAGCGTGACCGGCAACGGCGGCCGAGGCTTGATTGCCCATTCAAACGATGACATTGCCCTGGCGGATGTGACGGCGAGCGGCAATGCGCTGGGCGGCGCCGAGCTGGACAATACAACCGGAAGCGGCGGCATCCTGCTCTCCGGAAACAATATCTTCAACGACAATGGGTTCAACTTATCGCCAAGCGTGGGTCTGTATGCGGTTTCCAACAATGACATTGGCTTGGATGGGGTTACGGCACTCGGCAATGGCTATGGCGCAGGGGGAGGCGCCTACATTGGGACCATCCTGGGAGATATCTCGATCACACACAGTGTGTTCAGCGGGAATTGCACCGATTGCGGGCTGGGTGTTGGCTTCGTTGCGTTTGGCGGGGGCGACATCCTGGTGCAGAACGTCACCGCGGATGGCAATGGCAATGATCCTGCAAATGGTTATACGGGATCCGCGCTGGCTATCGGCGGGCTGATTTTTGACGGCGGCGGCAACGTAACCGTTCTCGACAGCAAATTCGACGGAAATTGCACGCTGGGGGATTGTGCCGGTGGAGGGCTTGCGGTGGAGGATGAGTGGACAGGAAGCTTGATTTCGCTCGACCATGTCAACGCCAACGGCAATGGAATCGCCGGCGACGGCGCTGGAGCTGACATTGCTTCAGCCGGCAATGTCAATGTTAATTGCAGCACGTTTAACCAAAATGCCAGTTTCGGCCTGGAAGCAAACTTGCTGAGCGGGAACACGATCACTCTGAGCGGCGTGACGGCCAGCGGCAACAGTGTGGGCCCCACCGATATCACCGGCGGAACCTTGGTCAGCAACCCGGGTTGCCGCTCGAGCAGCAGCAGCCTGGTGGTGGTTCCTGTCGGTCTTTCGTTGAATGTGATCAACGTTCCGGATGGCGGCGATCAGGGCCATGGTTTGGATTGCACGCAGTACAGCGGCACGGAATTGGTTCTGCCGAACGGCGATCTGGTCCTGCTGCCCTGCCCGATCGGTAATAATGCCGCACTGGCACACGTCGCGGACAACAAACTGCCCGGCACCCTGGAGAGCAATTTCAACTTTGTCTCCGCAATGGACGCAGAAGTGACGCCGTCGCTGGATGGCACGGCCACGGTCAGCTTCAAGATCCCAGCCGGCCAGGAGGGGTCGAAGTTTGCCATCCTGCACTGGGATGGAACGAAGTGGGACGACCTGGGCGGCTCGCTGGGCCCGGCGGGTTATTTCAGCGTGAACACAAATTTGACCGGCGATTTCGTACTGGTCAGCCAATAGATCTCAACCCCGCAGTTGGAGGGACGGCATCACGATCAGCCGTCCCTTTTTTTCAGAAAGAGGACGCAGGCGATCCCTGTGCTCAGATCGTATTTTTACGCTTCGTGCTGGAACGAGACCAAGTTCTATTCCCCAAACAGCTTTTCAATCAGCCCTGGTCTCTTGGACCCCGGAATATTCTTTTCCCTGGGCATCCCCAAGAGGACCACGGTGATATTGTCATGGCCGCCGCGCTCGTTGGCCTTATCGATCAAATCCTCCGCCATGGTTTTCAGATTGCTGCGCGTGGCGATGACGTGCAGGATCTCGTCATCCCAGATCATATCGGTCAGGCCGTCCGTACAAAGCAGCAGAACATCGCCGGGATTAAGCCGGGTGCCTTGATTCCGCTTTGCATCCTCCGAGGTCTCGCCCGGCTTGAGATATAAACGAAAATCCGCGCCAGGCAGTTCGACCGAACCCAGATGCCGCCGGATGACATGCACGTTGGGATGGTTGCGGGCTTCATCCGACGTGATGATGCCTTTCTCGATCGCCTCCTGAACCCAGGAATGGTCCACCGTTAAACGCTGGATCTTCTCACCCCGGATCAGATAGATGCGCGAGTCACCCACATAGCCCGTATAGAGCTTGTCGTCAGCGATCCAGGCACAGACACAGGTTGCACCCATGCCCTGCTGATCATCCTTGCTGGCCGAACGCGCCGCGATGGCCTGACTGGCGGTATCGATCGCCGACTCGATGATCGCCAGCGGCTGCCGGCCGTTGCTCTCCGCCACTTTCTGACCGATGTAGTTGACCGCCAGTTCTGCGGCGACTTCCCCGGCGCGGTGCCCCCCGATCCCATCCGACACGACGGCAAACACCACCGGATGCCCATCATCCGTTGTGAAAGATGTGACGGCGTAGCGGTCCTCGTTATTCTTGCCGCTTCGTCCGGCGTGAGTGAGGGCGGCCCAGTTCAAGTGGGCGCGTTGAGTTCGATTCATACCGCGGTTTTTTCTCTCGTGATCTTTGGTTCCTTGGCCACGGGCGGATTCTTAAGCTCGAATCGGAAGGCCAATTGGCCAAAGTGTATCACATCTCCATGCTGCAGGGTGCGGCCCTCGGTTCCGATCGGATCGTAATTGACCCAGGTGCCCCCGACGGTGCCTTCATCCCGGATATGAAAGGTGCCCGGTCCGGTTTGAGTTAGGCGGGCGTGGCGCGCGGCAATCGACAGGTCATCCAAAACGATGCTGGACTGCACGGGGTCTGTGCCAAAGGTAATTTCGTTTTCAACGAGGGGAATCGGGCTGCCGGCCAGCGGCTCGAGCGCCTGGCCGGAGCCGGCCGCAGGGCCGGGACCCAGACGGACCAGAGTCGCGGGGGCATTAATCGGTTTGAGGCGTGCGCTTCGAGGGCGTGCCCTCTTCCTGTTCGCCGCGGCAGATGATTCCACAGCTATCGCCACCGGCTGCGTCAGCGGATCGGCGTCGGCGCGGCGGGTTTTGCGCGCGCTGGCAAGCGCCAGTTGCAGGCGGGTAATCAGCAGAATGAGCAGGAGTGCAATGCCGGCAAAGCCGATGGCGCCGTAGGTGATGTATTGATGATATTTCGCAAACAAAGCGGGGATTCCGTGCGGGGCCTGTACCACCGTGAAGGTGACCGGGATGGCCATACTGGTTTTCCTCTGCCCAAATGTATCCACCGCCTCCACCGCGATATTGTGAACGCCGCTCATGGTGAAGCCGCTGACATCCCACATGAATTTATCGAAGGGCGGTTTGCTGTTCTGCGCGACGGCCTGGCCATCCACGTATAAGGTGGTGCTGGCGAGCGGCCGGGTGTGCCCGTCCGGAAATTCGATAATGACATCCAGCTCCTGGGTCGTTGGAACAAGGACTTGCGTATTATACGGGTCGTCTGCCGGAGGCTGGCGTGTGATCTGCAGAGGCGGCGAAACCAGGATCGGATTCGGCGGCTGGATATCCACCGAGAACGTCTGGTCCCCGGATTTGATCACCGCCCCGGCATGGATCACTTGTACGCTCAAGGTGTGCTGCCCACCCGTGGTCACCGCCGATGCATATTTGAGCAAATACAGTTTCCGCAGCGGCGCGAAATACGTTTCGGGGTCGGGAAAATCCTTGCCGGACGAAAAATAAAAGGCGCCGCCCGTCTGTTCGGCGAGCTGGCTGAAAGCTGCCGCGCTGGTGGTCGCCTGATACGCATCCAGATCGGCGAGCCAGACAAAGACATGGATGCGGTTTTGAACGGCTTGTTGAATCAGCGGCTGAAGCTCACTGTCCACATTGGGATCGTCCATGTGGGGAGTGATGAACAGCACGGCGCGCTTCGTGCCCGAATGCGCTTCCCCGGCGGCGGCGGTGTCCAATGCGATCGCCAGGGATTGCAAATTCGGAGTGGTCGCCTGGAAGTTGGGCTGGAACGCATTCAGACTCGCCAACCAGTCTTTCGCTCCCGCATGCGTGACGATCGACCCGGCAAGCGTAACCAGGCTGAGATCATCCTGCTGGCCACCCGGCCGCGCCTGCGCCCAGGCCGTCAGCGCCTGGGTGATCCATTGAAAGCGCGGAGCACCGGTTGTATCGCGCAGCCCCAGCGCAGGTCCGGGATTGACCGCGACCACGACCTGGATGGGGATGTCCAGTTCGGTCAGGGCCGTGATCGGAAGCGGCCGGCCATCTTCAACCACATTGACATCCCCCGGCCTGAGCCCGCCGACGAACGCGCCGGAGGCGTCAAACACATCCAAGAAGGCAGAAACCGCCGGAAAGCCCGATACATCCGCGGGGTAGAGGATCGCCGCGGCCTGGGCCTGGGCGCGCACGGGCAGGCTCCAACCAAACAACAGGCTCAGGCTGAATATTGTGATAAGGAACTTACGCATTGGTCGGCAGGGCAAGGGGTGTTGGCTGTTCCTGTTTGGGTTGGGTGAGGCGAAGGTAGGTCAACGTCCATACCGATTGCAGATAGGTCATCACGATTCCATTGGCAAACCAGGAGATCGGAGCGTAGGCGCACACAATGCATACGAACGCCACGATCCATGGCGTGAAGGAAAAGCTCAGGTTATTCATGTCGGCGATGAATGCGATCATCAACGGGACCATCACGACGAAGAGCGGCAAAGCGACGACAATTCCCGCCACGACTCCGATCACAACCGTGACCAACCAGATGAGCAAAATCGGACCGAAGTTCTTCGTCAGCACTTCCCAGCCCCGTCTGAATCCATCCAGGATGGATCTATTTTCAAGCACGATCGCCCGCTCGGCCTGCGTGGAAATAAAGCCAAGGATGATCGCAAGAATGAAAACCACACAGGACAGCAGACAGATCACGCAGAGCAGGGGGATCAAGATCAAGAGCGCTGATCCATTGGAGCCCCCGCCAGACAGCGCGGGCGCCGAACCCAGGGCACCGACCGACATGGTAAGGATTGTGATTGCAGCAAATACAATCCCGATGAATATGACCACCACCGGCGTGCCGATCAAAAACGACAGCCAGAACACACGCCAGAAGTAAGGGGTGCTTTCCCTCCATAATCCGCCGAAGGTGAGTTTCGCCGCGCCCGCATCCGCCTCCGCCGATCCCTTGATCAAGCCGATGCGGCCCATCGTGCCCAGGAAGATCTCCACGAGGATAATCACGCAAACCACAGCCAGCACGGACGCGACCAGTTTCCAAAGGAATGTCGGGTTTTCCAGTAAATGCGAGAGGCGATATAACCCGTCCATCAGCGCCGGGGGCAGATTGGGGGTCGAGCCGGAGAATCCATTCCCGCCGGTTTGATAACTATTATTGAAGTTGAAGTTGCTTCCGCGGCTGGTACTGCAAGCGGCCAGGATGCCAAAAATCCACAGCACCTTGAACTTCCACGTGATCTCCCAAGCCTTGCTCAAAACCTCGCCGTAATCCATTGGCTCCTCCGCCAAGAAGCATCGGCCCTGCCGCTCACTTTGGATTCAGATCGATGACCTCCGGGTCATCGTTGGGCGACCCGTCCTTTTTTAAGAAAGGCAGCTTGATCCATTCGTGCAATCCGGCCCAGGCCAGCAGGATGCCACCCGCCGCGGTGCCCGTCACCTGGAACGGCACGCCTGCAATCACCCCCATCACCAGACCCTTGGCGATGGCGGGTCCCCACTCATCCTTTGACATATAGCGTTGCACGAAAGCCACGGTCACCGTGCAGATCGTCCCAACCGCCAGGCCCGTGAACAACAGCAGCAACGGGTCGGCAATTTCGATAACACCGAACAGGTTGTCCAGCACGAGGGTGGTCAGCGCCGCCAGCGGGTGCACGGGTGCGGCCGGGATCGGACTGCGGTGAATTACCGGCCGCGGCTTGCGAGGTTCGATTTGATCAGACATTCTTTATCTCCAGTATTAAACATCGAGGCTGCTTTTGATTTTTGAATAAAGTATGTCGCAAAACTTGGCATTTTCTCTCTTGATTCTGGCCCAAAATGTGACTTTCAATTTTCAACAATCGATCGATAAATGGCCTATTCCCATTCAATTGTGGCGGGCGGCTTGCTGGTAATATCATACACCACTCTATTGATTCCGTGGACTTCGTTCACGATCCGATTGGATACCCGTACCAAAAGGTCGTCCGGCAATCGCGCCCAATCGGCAGTCATGAAATCCTCGGTGGTCACGGCACGGATCGCGGCAACTTCCTGATAGGTGCGCTGGTCGCCCATCACACCCACCGAGTTCACCGGCAGCAAAACCACAAACGCCTGTGATAGATCCGAGCCTTTGCCGATCAGTCCGGCCCCGGATAATTCATCCTGAAGGATTGCATCCGCAGCGCGCAGACGATCCAGCCGTTCTGCGGTCACCTCTCCAAGACACCTCACGCTCAGGCCGGGACCCGGGAACGGCTGCCGCCAGACCATCTGCTCCGGCAGTCCAAGGGCTTCACCGACCGCGCGCACCTCGTCCTTGAACAAGTACCTCAGCGGTTCGACCAGATCAAATTGCATGTCCTCCGGCAGCCCGCCGACGTTGTGATGCGTTTTGATCCTTTGCGCTTTGTTGCGATCCGGCGCGGACGATTCAACCACATCCGGGTAAATTGTGCCCTGCACCAAGAAACGCGGCGAGCCAAGCTGTTTGGCTTGTTCCTCGAAGATCCGAATGAATTTTTCGCCGACGATCCTTCTCTTCTGTTCCGGTTCAGCAACCCCTTGCAGCGCGTGGATAAAATCATCGCTTGCATCGAGCGCGATCAATTCGGTCCGCATCCTTTCGCGGAACGTTGAGACGACCTGTGCGCGTTCTCCCTGCCGCAACAGGCCGGTATCCACGAACACGGCGGCCAGCTGATCGCCGATGGCTCTATGAACCAGCGCCGCCGCCACCGAAGAATCCACGCCACCGCTGACCGCCGCCAGGACGCGCTGTGTTCCAACCTGTCTGCGGACGCGGGCCACGGCATCTTCAATAATGGAAGCGGGTGTCCAGTCGGGTGTGGTTCCACAGATCTCAAGGGCAAAGTGTTTGATGACCTCCGCGCCCTTCAGCGTATGCCGCACTTCAGGATGAAACTGCACGCCAAAATACTTTCTCTGCAGGTCACCGATCGCCGCGAAGGGGCTGTTGCCGCTTTTCGCCAACGCCACGAAACCGTCCGGCATGCGCGTGATGCGGTCGCCATGGGACATCCAGACGGTGGATAGAACCGACAATGCAGATGGCGTCAGCGGCTCGAGGGCGGCCAGGCCATATTCGCGTTTTGCGGATGGATCCACTTGTCCGCCCAAGGCATGCGCCAGGGCCTGCATCCCGTAACAAATCCCGAGGATCGGCAGGGCGGAATCCAGGATATATTTCTGGATCGTCGGCGCGTTCACTTCGTAGACGGATTTGGGCCCGCCCGAAAGGATGAAGCCCTTTGGCTGGATCGCGAGCACAGTTGCGGCGGGCGCATCCCAAGGGAACAGTTCGCAGTAGACGTGCGCCTCGCGCACGCGCCGCGCGATCAGTTGGGCGTATTGAGAACCAAAATCCAAAATTGCAATTGAGTCTGTCATAAGGATTATTCGCTATCCGAGGTTTTCGAATCGGAGATCAGATGAAAATTGAGCTGCGGAAGATCCGGATCTGCTCCGCCCCCGCCGATCGAACGGGGCACCGGCCGATGAGATTCATGGACCAGGCATCGCAGGGCGGAGGATGGATCTGTGAGAAAAGTCGGATCGTCTGCGTTGAGGTCCCCGGGGACCGGACCGCGTTCTTCGGCCTTCTCAAAGCGCGGAAGGAATGCGCAGGCCCGGGAGGACGAAAAGCAATCGGCGTTCCGCGCCCGGGTGAGCGAACCACGGGTGGGGCAAGGCTCATTCCGGCATATCTCCAGCCGATCCACGTTGGGCCGCGACCGGGATTTGCAAACCACAGCCCGGATCGGAACGCCGGTCGCTACGCACGAAACACGATCTTCCCCTCCTCCATCGAAGCGATACAGGCGAGCGACTCAACGGGGAGATTCAGATGCCGGAGCGCCTCGCGTCCACCCTCGAAGCTCTTCTCGATCAAGGCGCCGATGCCGACCACTTTCGCGCCCGCGGCTTCCGCCAGACGCACAAGCCCGAGGATGGTTGCACCGGAGGCGAGAAAATCGTCGATGATCAAAACCCTTTCCCCGCCGGCGAGGTATTCCGGCGAGATGATCAGCTCCACCATGCGGCCCTTGGTGTGCGAGGGCGCCAGCGTCAGATAGACTTGATCGGGCATGGTGACCGGTTTGGTTTTGCGCGCGTAGACCACGGGCAGTCCGAGATGAAGGGCCGTCGTCAGCGCCGGAGCAATGCCGGAAATTTCGGCGGTCAACACTTTGGTCGCCCCCAAACCGGCAAAACGCCGCGCAAATTGTTTTCCGCACGAATCCATCAGCGCCGCATCCACCTGGTGATTCACGAAGCTGTCCACTTTGAGAATTCCATCGCCGAGCACCTGCCCGTCGCGCAGAATGCGCTCTTCAAGTTCCTTCATGCCTGCCTCCCGAAAATCAAGTATAGACATATCGATTTTACAACACTCGCCCCCTCCATGCCAGTTATGATTCAGCGGGCAATCAGGTCCTGATTTTAGTCTGTGTTAGAATTTATCCGTGACGAAACGAACGCTGCTTCTGCTCGCATCCAATTCGCCGCGTCGCAGAGAATTGCTCTCGCTTGGCAGCTGGATGTTCAGCGTCTCGGCCTCCAATGTGGATGAGACTCAACGAAGCGGCGAGGCGCCGGCCGAGTATGTGCTTCGCCTGGCAGAAGCGAAGGCGCGTGCGGCGAGCCGAGATGTGCGGCCTCCACATGTCATCATCGGCGCAGACACTGCGGTTGTGGATGAAACCAGGATTCTCGGCAAGCCCAGAGACCGGCTGGAAGCCACAGCGATGCTCAAGTCTCTGCGCGGATATCCACATCGGGTTTACACTGCTTTGGCGGTTTTGCGGATTCCCGATGAACGCCTCGTCACCGATCTATGCGTGACCCGCGTCCCGATGCGGAACTACAGTGATGAAGAGATCGAGGCTTATGTCCGGAGCGGCGATCCGCTTGATAAAGCCGGAGCGTACGGGATTCAACACCGGAAATTTCATCCGGTGGCAGCCATGACGGGCTGTTACGCCTCCGTGATGGGACTGCCCTTGTGTCACCTGGTCCGGATATTGAATAAGATGAATGTCCATCCCCGCGCAGACATACCCGCCGCATGTCAATCCCTGTTGCAGTATCAATGTCCTGTCTCGTCCGCCATTTTGCGCGGCGAACAGGCAGGATGAAAAGGCAAAAGAATGAGATTAACCCGTCGAATTATCTGGATTTCGATCTTGCTCCTGTTGACGGCCTGTGGGCCGGCCTCCGTCAATGGCACGCCGCAGCCCGGATTTTCCCTTTTCCCCTCTCCCACGCCATTGCGAACTCCGCCGGTCGGGATTACGCACGTCCCCGATGCCGAGTCTGCCATGACGATCTATCTGGAGGCGCTCAAGAACGGCGACTATGCAGCCATGTACGCCTTGCTGTCCAAGGCTACCCAGAACTCCATCTCCCAGGCGGATTTTGGCAAGAAATACGATGATGCCCTCAACACCATGAGCGCGAGCAAACTGGATTATCAACTTCTCTCGGAGCAGCTGAATCCGACCAGCGCCCAGGTCAACTTTCAGATCACGTATCACACCGCGCTGGTCGGCGATATTCAACGCACCATCATCGCGCATCTGGTGCTGGAGCAGGGCAAATGGCGCATTCAATGGGACCCGACCTTGATTCTCCCTGAATTAACCGGCAGCGATCAGTTGGCGATGGACTACCAAATCCCGTCGCGCGGCAATATCTACGATCAAAACGGCGCGCCGATCGCCCAGCAGTCGGACGCGTATGCGATCGGCGTCATTCCCGGCCAGCTGGGCAAAGCCGCCGGATCGGTGGACGTTGAACTCTCCAGGCTGATGGGCATTCCGCCCGATGCGGTTCACAGTCTGTATGCGAATGCCGTGCCCGATTCTTATGTGGGCATCACCGAGGCGACCGCGGATGAAATGCAAAAGGCGCAACTGGACTTAAGTCTGACCGGCCTGGAGACCACCAAATATACTTCCCGATTCTATTTTGATCAGGGCATCGCGCCTCAGGTGGTCGGATATACCCAGTTGATCTCACCCGACCAACTCAACACCTATCGGCGTCTCGGTTATCAGGGCACTGAACTGATCGGCCAGACCGGGATCGAAAAATCCATGGAGTCCTATCTGGCCGGCAGGCACGGCGGCACGCTCTACGTGGTGGATGCGAACGGCCAGCTTGTGAGCAAGATCGGCGCGACCGAGCCGCAGCCGGCCGATTCGGTTTATTTGACAATTGATGAAAACCTGCAGCATTATGCCCAGCAGGCGCTGACCGGCTATGACGGCGCGATCGTTGTGATGGAGCTCAATACGGGCAGGGTGCTGGCCATGGCCTCCTCGCCGGAATACGACCAGAATCTGTTCACTGCCTCCAATGCCAACAGCTCATATCTTTTGAACGACCTGTCCAATCGCGTGGATCAGCCGCTCGTTAATCGCGCCACGCAGGGACAGTATCCACTGGGTTCGGTGTTCAAGATCCCGGCGATGGCCGCCGCGCTGGAAAGCGGCTTGTATGCACCGAACACAACGTACGATTGCGAATATCATTTCACGGAACTCAACGGGATCGTTTTGAACGACTGGACCTGGGACTTCTGCCAACAGCGCCTGCAGACGGGCAAAGCCTGCGATACGGTTTCGACCAAACCCTCCGGCCTGATCACCCTCCAGCAGGGTCTGATGCGGTCGTGCGATCCCTATTTCTGGCACATCAGCGTTGATCTGTTCAACCATGACCGCGCCGCGGATATCACGAACATGGCACGTGCCTTTGGCCTCGGCTCGCCCACCGGGATCGGCACCGTGGCGGAAGCCTCGGGAAACATCTCCGTGCCGACCACGTTGATCCAGGCGACCAACCAGGTGATCGGTCAGGGCGATGTGCAGGTGACGCCGATCCAAGTGGCGCGCTTTGTCGCGGCGATCGGCAACGGCGGAACCCTTTACACCCCACAATTGATCCAGGAAATTCAATCTGCGGATGGCAAGCCCGTCTCGCTGTTCAAACCGGAAGCGGCAGGCACACTGCCGATTCAACCGGACCGTCTGGCCGCCATTCAGCAGGCCATGCAATGGGTGATCTCCGACCCGCGCGGCACCGCCTATTATGCGATGCTGGGATTGACAGTTCCGATGGGCGGCAAGACCGGCACGGCTCAAACCGGAGCCCCGCAGCCGGATGCGTGGTTCGTCGGATACACTCAGGATCAACAGAATTCCGGCAAGCCGGATATTGCGGTTGTGGTCATCATGGAGAACTCCGGCGAAGGTGCGGATTACGCCGCGCCGGTCTTCCGCTGGATGATCGAAACGTATTATTATGGTCAACCGCAGACGATCCCCCCCATCCTTGGTCCCATCGGCAATCCCTATACGCCGACACCCCTGGGCGGCATCCCGACCAAAACGCCAAAGCCCACCAAGACGCCGCGTCCGTAAAGTGTGAGCAACGTTTCCGCATACGGCTTGATCGTCAAGGCACAGTCCGGTTTCTTTACCGTCGATACCGGTGAAGGACGCCTGGTCTGTCAGCTGCGCGGCAAACTGAAGCAGGGCAAAGCAAAAGGCGATATTGCCGCTTTAGGGGACCACGTCCATATTGCGGCCCTGGGGGATGGCCGGGGAGTGATCGAGGAGGTCGAAGGACGGAAGCGGGCGATCGTCCGGCTTGACCCGAGACCGCAGGGGGATTATCAACAAGTCCTGCTGGCCAATCCGGATCAGGCAGTCTTTGTCTTTGCCTGCGCCGATCCAGCTCCGAGACTGCGGATGCTCGACCGCTTTCTTGTGATCGCGGAAAAACAACGGATCCCCCCGATCATCATCGGAAACAAGATTGATCTCGTCGACAACAGACAGCCTCAGGGGATTTTTGGATTGTATTCAACGCTGGGATATTCGGTGCTGTATACTTCGGCAAAAACCGGCGAGGGCCTGGATCAGTTCAGGGCCTGTCTCGCAAATAGGATCAGCGCGCTCGCGGGGCCCAGCGGCGTTGGAAAATCGACCCTGCTCAATTCGATTCAACCCGGCCTGGAGCTGAAAGCCGCGGAAGTCAGCGCAGTGAAGAAAGGCAAACATACGACCGTCGCGCGCGAAATGTTTGCGCTCGCTGGAGGCGGATATGTGGCCGATGCCCCCGGCTGGAAGTCGCTGGCGTTATGGGATACCGAACCCGCGGAGCTGGACGCCTATTTTCCTGAACTCGCGCCGCTGGTGGCGCAATGTCAGTTCAGTGATTGTACGCACCTGCATGAGCCGGGTTGCGCGGTGCGCGCCGGATTGGAATCCGGCCAAGTGCACCCGCAGCGATACGAATCATATCTGCGCCTGCGGACGGGGCACGACCGATGATGGATAGCAACTGGAATTTGGTCGGGAATGAATGGGCTGTGGAATTATTGCGCCAGCAGATCAGGCGCGGCACGGCGCGCCATGCGTATCTCTTCGCGGGACCTCCGGGGGTGGGACGCCGCAGTCTGGCTTTGCGACTCGCCCAGGCTTTGAACTGCACCCAACCCAGCGAGCCGGGAGTGCCATGCGGCCAATGCCGGGATTGCAAGCAGATCGAGGCCATGGGACATCCCGATCTGACCATCGTTCAAGCGGAAGGTGAAGGCGGGACACTGAAAGTGGATCAGGTCCGTGAAGCACGGCGGACGCTGACTCTCAAGCCTTATCAGTCCAAATATCGCGTCACCGTTTTTCTGCGCTTCCAGCAGGCAACGGAGGGTGCGGCGAATGCCCTGTTGAAAATTCTCGAAGAAGCTCCAGCGTATGCCGTCCTTGTCCTGACCGCGGACCATCCCGACCAGGTACTGCCTACGATCGTCTCGCGCTGCGAGGTGTTGCGCCTGCGCCCCTCGCCGCTCGAGGCGGCGGAATCATTTCTGTCCGAACGCGGCGCAGATCAGGACCAGGCCCGGCTGATCGCGCATATCAGCGGCGGGCGGCTGGGACATGCGCTTCGGCTGCTGCACGATCCATCCGCCCTGGAGTTCCGCGATGAAAAACTGAATGAACTCCGATCGCTGATGATCGCCTCCCGCCTGGATAAGTTTTCCTATGCCGAGAAACTCGCCAAAGACAAGGACGCGATGCGGAACGTACTGTTATTATGGCTTTCCTATTGGCGGGATGTCCTGCTGCGTGCAGGAGGATCGGGGGGGCCGATTGCAAATATAGACCGGGCGCAGGACATCGAAGGGTTGGTGGAACGCATTTCCATGTCCGAGGCGCGGCGGGTGGTATCCGCCTTGGAAAAATCCTTGGCGCAGCTGGAGTCCAATGTCAACGCGAGGCTGCTGGGGGAGATCGTCCTGCTGGACTGGCCGAAGATATAATATGGGTGTTGCCGCGGCCTGATACTATCGGGTTTTCAGACAATGGATTGTCCAGGGCCGGCCGAGCCTGCGTCGCTCACAATGAATTGAATCTTATGACAACGAGGTGAACATCATCATGAACTGGATTGATTTTCTTCTGGCAGGGTTGGCGGCCATCGCGGCCGGTTTGGTGAATGCGCTGGCAGGTGGAGGGACGCTGATCACTTTCCCGACCCTGACTGCCATCGGCCTCCCGGCGGTGGTCGCCAACGTGACAAATACGGTGGCGCTCTGCCCCGGTTATATCGGCGGCATCCTGGGCCAATGGGATGATATGCGCGGTCAGGGCAGGCGGGTATGGCTGGTCGCCCCCGCCGGTGTGATCGGCGGATTGATCGGCGGTTACCTGTTGCTCCATACCGGCGAAAAGGTCTTTCGTTCGCTGGTGCCTTTTCTGATCCTGCTGGCCTCCGCGTTATTGGCAGTTCAGGAGCCGGTGCGCGCCTGGCTGGTCCGCCGCGCGAGTCAGAAGAAGCCAACACCGAATCAATCATGGATCGTGGACCTGCCGATTGGGCTGGCTGCGATCTATGGCGGATATTTCGGCGCGGGATTGAGCGTAATCGTGTTATCCGTACTGGGGTTGACGATCGACGATACATTGACGCGGCTCAATGCGTTGAAACAGGCCGTCTCTTTCAGCGTCAATTTTGCGGCCGCGATCTTCTTTTTATTTTCAGGCCGGGTGATCTGGTCGGTCGCGCTGCTGATGGCGGTCGGCGCGTTGATCGGCGGAAGCCTGGGCGGACGCTTGGCCGGACGGGTCAAGCCCGCAACCCTGCGCTGGATCGTTGTCACGATCGGCGTGATCGTTGCGATCATTTATCTGGTGCGTGGATAACGAGGTCCTGGGGTCACATTCCCTGTTTGTGCTTGTTTTCCTTCCCCCGGCATTGTATAATCTTCTTATCCTCCCATTTTTCGATGCGGCCGGCCGCCAGGCGGAGGCCGTCCATCCACGAAAAGATCCGCCTGGTTGCCTTCACGCGAACGTGATCATCGTTTTTTCAGGACCAAGTGAAGTGGCTCAAGCGGATGGTGCGGTTATTTGCCGATCCTATCCGCGGAATGATGATTTCTGCTGTCCGAGGAACATATCCCGTGTCTAAGTCACTTCGTTTATTGATCCTATCCATCATCCTGATCTTTTCCGTGGCTTTATTTCCGGTCACCTCCGCATCTGCGCTGACTTTTCCCGCAGAGATCAACCAAAGTTTCACGCCCATCGCCATTGTTTCAGGCGCCACTTCCGCACTGCGGATTACCATCTACAACCCGAACACGGACCAACTGACGGGCGCGACCTGGCAGGATGATATGACCCTGGGAGGCACCCAACCGGGACTTTCGATTGCATCGCCGCCCAATGTCACGAACACTTGCGGATCGGCAGCCGATGTGACCGCGATCGGCGGCGGTGCGTTGGCCGCGGGCGGGACGACACTCCAGCTAAATAACGGAACGGTTCCTGCCTATGATGTCATCGATGGAAAGCCCGGAAGTTGTTATGTGCAAGTCGATGTGACCTCCATCACACCGGGCAACCTGATCAATACCATCCCGGCCTTTGACGTCCCGCCTCTGGAAGGCGGGCAGGGTTTGACCGCAACCACCCTGGACAGCGGTACGTCGGTCACGATTCACAACACCACGCCCGCCAGCGCCACACTGAACGTGATCCCGGTCCAGCCGCCCTCGTTGAACAAAAGCTTCAGCCCCAATACGATTGCCGTGGGGCAAACCAGCACGTTGACCATTAATGTCATCAATAACGATACCGACAACTCTCTAAACCAGGTCACGCTGTTCGACCTTCTCCCCACTGCGGGAAATGGGGACGTGGTCGTGGCCAGCCCCCTTACCACAACACTGACCGGCTGTGGTCCGGCCACTTTGACCGACAAGGACGGGAATCCCTTGTCCGGCGGGACCAGCACCTCCGTGATGCTGAACAATGGGACCATCCCAAAGAACTCCACCTGCAAGATCACGGTGGTGGTCACTTCGTTGACGCAGGGCAGCTATGACAATACGATTCCGGCCGGGCCGGCTGCGGCCCATCCCGGCGCCATCCAAACCCAGGAAGGCGTGACCAATTCCAGCCCCGCCACCGATCAGCTGAACGTTCAGGCGTTTAACCTGACGAAGTCCTTTACCACCTCGCCGATTGCGCCTGGCAGCGACACCCAGATGTCCATTCAGATTCAAAATATTGCCAACCGCGATTACACGGGCGCGGCCTTAAATGATCAGTTGCCCCCCGGGCTCGTGTATGATACGTCCATCTTTGTGCCGGCGCCTTCCATTAGTTGTGTCGGCGGAACTTCCTCCGGCGGGGGGACGCTCGGGATCGCCACCACAACAATCACCAACGATACGCTTCAACTGACGAACGGCACGCTCCCGGCGGGTTCCACCTGCACCATCACGGCAACGGTCATGGCACAGATGAGCGCGGCAGAGGGAACATACACCAACAAGATCCCGATCGGCGCCTTGACGACAAATGAACATGCCACCAATGAAGCGGAAGCGGATGCTCCTTTGGAAGTCACGTCGCTCTCGATCTCAAAGGATTTTTCACCGTCCACTTTCGCAGCGGGCGGAACCTCCACCCTGACGATTCATATTTATAACCCATCCCCGAATGCTTTCAGCGGGGCGGACCTATCCGATACTCTGCCGACGTCTCCCAACAGCAACCTGGAATTCACCGGGACGCCCACGACGACTTGTAATCCTCTCTTTCCCCCCGCGACAGTTGCGCTTTCCGGATCGCCCACGCGCGAGCTGGACTTGACGGGCGGCTACATTCCGGGCGGCTCGCTCGCCAGCCCGGGCACCTGTACCATCACAGCCACCGTTACCACGCATAGTGGCTCGGATCCTGCAGCCTCGTACACGGGTGCGAACGCGAATACCATTCCGGCGGATGCCTTGACGACCGCCGAGGGAGGCACCAATAAGTCGCCTGCCACCGCCGATGTTTCCGTCA
>DATJBI010000012.1:0-7063 GCA_035515435.1 Anaerolineales bacterium | reverse complement strand
CGGCGTAACATGGCCAAGCTCCCCCCTCTCAAACAGCTGCCCATGATCGCCCGTGACCGCGACCATGCTGTTTTCAAGAAAGCCGGCACTCTCGAGCGCATCCAACAAACGCCCAAACTGCGCGTCCAGATCCGCGATGTACTCATCATACCTTCTGCGTTGGCTGTTCAACGCAGTCTGAGATTTGCCCTGGCTTAATCGATGTTCGGGTTTGGCGGGCGGCAGGTAGCTGTCAAAGAACTTCACAAAGAATTCCTGGCTCGGGCGATAAGGTTCGTGAGGCGGATAAAAATGGAAATAGGCCAGGGTCGGCGTTTTGATGTTCGTGATGCTCGAAATCACACCGTCAAAAACATCCTCAAGACGGTAATAGATGGGATAACTCTCTGTCCGCGGCAACCCAATGGGATACTGTTGGGAGTAGATATTCTGTATTCTTGCCACCTGCCTGAGGTAAGCGAGCCTTTGGACCGTGCCAAATAACAAGGAGGGCGAAACACCCTTGCCGAAGAACCAAAAGAGGAAGTCGTCCACGGAGCGGGAGCTGGCGGACGGATCGTTCTTGAATCGATCCCCGACGATCCCGTCTGCCAGGTCGAACGTTGTGGGTGAGAAGCGCAGATCGATATCTGATCGAAACTGGCTCAAGATGTAATCGGCCCACATGTTTTGCGCAAAGGCCAGGCGTTTATAGCCTGGGTTCGCGAGCCGAAAGACATTTCTTTCGACAAGTTCCCTGGCCATGAGTCCGGCCTCATTGATGGCCCGGTGGGTCCATGGATACAAACCGGTCAGAAGGGAGGTCGTTCCGGGAACCGTGAAATTCCCCGCCGAGCAGTGGGAGTGATAGACGTTCGCCCGCCTGGCGAACCGAAGCAGATTGGGGGTCGTGTCGCGCGGATAGCCATAGACCGACAGGTTCCTGGCGCTCAGCGCGTCGAACAACAGGATAATGATATTGGCCGGCGGGTCAGCCTGATCGATCCTTTTTGGGAAGGATAGATTCTTGCTCCATGGGGCAATGATCGCGTGGATCGGGATCAGGGCCGACAGTTTCAAAAAATCGCGTCTGCTGAAAGGCCGCATTTCATGATCTCCTAGAACGCGTTCCGGATAATGACAACCAGCAGCGAGATGAAACCCACAGGCAGAAGAATGTAGGAGAAAATGGTGGCTCGATCGGCAAGCCCCTCCAGGGGCCTTCGCAAAAAGCGGATCCTTCCGGCAACGAACGTCAGGAGCAGAATCAGAAGACCGATGACCGGGATCAGCCGAACGAGGCTCGTTGGATAGCTATCGTCATTCGGCGAGCTGTAGATGTGTGAAGAGATGTACATGATATATCCCAGCCCCAGGACCACCAGCGCCGAAGCTCTTGACAGGAACGAGTCCTTGAACCATTCCGCAGGCAGGATGACGCAAAGGAACAGCGGCAACAATAATACGGTGCAGCTCTCCAAAAAATTGGTGGCCATGGCATAGGCCAAGACCGTTGCGATTTCTCCGGTGGTCATAAAAAACTCCCAGCTGGGTAATTTCCAAAAGAACCAGATCAGGGTCCAGCCGCAGAGAATCAATGAGATGACCCCATAGATGGCCAGGACCTGCTGAAGACTGGGAAAACGGTTTTTCAATGACGCAAACATGTGGGCCTGCCCGGTTCCTAAAATACTGTTTCAACCATGATCAATGAATATCTCAGCAAAGGATCGAAGGCCGAGGTCGCCAACGCAGAGAAAAGTGTTTGCTTTATATCATGCCAAGGGGGGGTTGTCAAACGGACGGGCATTTTCTGATATAATCGCCTATGATTAAGGAAAAGCTTAATCGTATGGAAAACTTCGAAACCCTGGACGCCTTCGATCAGATCAAAGTACTGGCGGACGCGCGCCGCATGAAGATCCTGCGGCTGCTGATGGCCTCCCCCGCGACCCTGACGCACCTGGCGCGGAGTCTCCACCAATCCCCGGCCTGGATCCGTCATCACCTCCTGGCGCTTCTATCCGCCGGGCTGGTCGAGCTGGTCGATATTCGCAAGACGGGCAAAGTGACCGAGAAATATTATCGGGCCACGGCCGGCGCCTTCCTGCTGCAGCAACTGGTGCTGCCGAAAACAAAAAAAGCGCTGCTGGTTTTCGCCGGCAGCCATGATCTTGCATTGGAATCCGCCGCACACCATCTGGAAAAACATTTTCATCTCCTGAATTTCCCGGTCGGCTCGTTGGACGGTCTCGTCCGTCTGCGCCAGGGGTTGTGTCAGGTTTCGGGCGCGCACATTCGCGATGACGATGGCGGGTACAACGCCTCCACCGTCCGGCATCTTTTCCCGGATCGGGCTGTGGAAATGGTCACCCTGGCCTATCGCACCCAGGGCTTGCTGGTGTATCCGGGCAATCCAAAATCCATCCGGAGGCTCCAGGATATTGCCCGCAGCGGCGTCCGCTTTGTGAACCGGAATGCGGGGTCAGGCACGCGGCTGTGGCTGGACGCGGAGCTCAAACGTTTGAGGATCGATGCAGAGCAGATCCGGGGCTACGACCAGATCGCCAGGACGCACCGCGCGTCCGCCTCCCTGATCGCGGCGGGCGGGGCGGATGTGGCATTGGGTCTGCAGGCCGCCGCGCATCTGTACCAGCTCGATTTCGTTCCCCTGTTCGAAGAACGATACGATCTCGTCCTGCCGCGCGCGAACGAAGAATTCATTTCGCCTCTGCTGGATTTTTTGCAGACCGCGGCATTTCGCGCTGACCTCCATTCGCTGACGGGCTATAGCTCCGCCCACAGCGGTGAGCAAATTCTTCCCTAGGAGAGAAAGATGAAACGTTTTCCCTTATTGTTTGGTCTGATCGTTGTGCTGGCGATGCTGTTTTCGGCATGCGCACCCGCCGCCACCCCGGGCGTGGCTCCCGCCACCCCGGCACCGGCCGCCACTTCGGCCCCAACCGCTGCGCCGAGCGCGGCCCCGCCAGCTGCCTCCGGCAACATGAACTTGATCCTTGCGACAACGACCTCCACGCAGGATTCGGGTTTGCTGGATGTGCTGATCCCGCTCTTTGAACAGCAGACCGGTTATACGGTCAAGACGGTTGCCGTGGGGACCGGTGCGGCATTGCAGATGGGACAGCAGGGGAACGCGGATGTCCTGCTGGTCCATGCTCCATCGTCTGAAGCGACTTACATGGCCGGCGGCTATGGCAAGGACCGTTTCCTGGTCATGCATAATGATTTCATTATCATCGGACCGTCGTCCGATCCAGCCAAGATCAAGGGGGATACGGATGCGGTGGACGCGTTCAAGAAGATCGCCGCGGCAGGCGCGACCTTTATTTCGCGCGGCGATCAATCCGGCACAAACACGAAGGAACTGGCCCTGTGGAAAAGTGCGGGCGTGGACCCCTCCGGCACAAAACCCTCCTGGTATGTCTCAACGGGACAGGGCATGGGCGCAACATTGACGATTGCTTCGCAAAAGGCCGCCTATACATTGAGCGACCGCGCAACCTATCTGGCCTATCAGGCAAATATCCAGCTTGATATCCTGGTGGAGAAGGATAATTCTCTGCTCAACGTGTATCACGTGATCACGGTCAATCCCGATAAGTGGCCCAAGGTCAATTACACGGGTGCGCTGGTTTTTGCCAAATGGATCGTTTCGCCCGCCGTTCAGGACGTGATCGGCAAATTCGGCGTGGATAAGTATGGCCAGCAGCTTTTCGTCCCCGATGCGGGGAAGAGCGATTCCGATCTGGGGTTGTAGGCTCGACTCACCCTTCGTCAGGGGCGGCTGCGAGAGCCGCCCCTGACTTTTCTCAGGAAATTGAACAAGCCCCCTGAGACGGCCCTTGCCAAAATCCTGCCGAGCGTATATACTCACTTAGTGAGTATATACCGGGGAGGCCGTCGCGCCGGCAATCTCTCGCCCGAGTTCGCCCTGCTCGGTTTCCTGATCGCGGGCCCAAGTCACGGCTACGATGTGCATCAGCGGTTCACCGCAGAACTTGGTCAGGTCTGGCATTTAAGTCAAAGTCAGGCGTACGGCATCCTGAAACGGCTGGAAGGACGGGGCGATATTTCCGTAAAGATCATGGAACAGGAAAAACTGCCTGCGCGCCAGCTGCTGCGGCTCACCGCACAGGGACGCCGGCGCTTTCAGGAGTGGATGGAAGCGGTCAGCGTCAATTCCCGCGCCATCCGCCTTGAATTCCTGACGCGGCTGTATTTTGCCCGAATTTACAGACCGGAAAAGGCCAAACGGATCTATCAAGCGCAATGCGAGGCGCTTACGGCAGCCATTGAGCGGCTGGAGCGGATGATCGCAAACCTTCCGCCCGAGCAGCAATTCAACCGCTTCAGTCTCGATCTTCGGTTAAGGCAGATGAAGCTCATCCAGGAATGGATGAGCGACATTAGATCCAGCATCCTTGACTCACTGGAGTAAACCATGAAACGGATCTTCCCCCTGCTTCTGCTCTTCGCCCTGTTTGGATCCGCCTGTAGCCCGGCGGTTACAGCCACGCCCGGACGGGCTTCCGCACCGCCGGCGGCCGAGGCTGCAACCAGCGCGCCCACCCCCACCCCTGCGCCGCGAACCCTGACGGTCTACGCGGCCGCCTCCTTGACCGATGCATTCGATGAGATCGGCCGGGCGTTTGAAGCATCGCATCCGGGCGTGACCGTCCAGTTCAGTTTTGCCGGTTCGCAGACTCTGCGCGCCCAGATCGAACAGGGCGCGCCGGTGGATATTTTTGCCTCTGCCAATACAAAAGAAATGGATACGTTGGTCGGCGAGCATAAGGTGGATTCCAACGCACCGCAAATATTCCTGACCAACCGGCTGGTGGTCATCCTGCCTGCGAATAATCCCGCCGGTATTTCATCGCTTCAAGACCTGGCCAGGCCCGGCACGAAAATTGTTTTGGCGGCGGCCTCGGTTCCGGCGGGCAGCTATGCCTTGCAGGTCCTGGACAATCTGAACGCGCAGTATGGTTCGGATTTCAAGACCAGGGTGCTGGCCAATGTTGTCTCCAGCGAAACGGATGTGAAGCAGGTGGTGGCGAAGGTCCAGTTGGGCGAAGCCGATGCGGGCATTGTGTATATATCGGATTCGGTCGCCGCACCCGGCCTTCAAAAGATCATCATTCCGGCCGATGCCAATGTAATTGCCAGATATCCGATCGCGGCCGTGGCGGGTTCTGCGAATTCCGCCCTTGCCCAACTGTTCATCGCGTATGTCCTGTCTGCGGATGGCCAGGCCACACTGCAGAAGTGGGGCTTTACATCTGTTTCTCAATGATGTAAAAATAGATCTCCCTTAAAGAAGCAGGGGAGATCCGGCTCAGGATGCCAAGGTTTCGTCAGATACTTCGTGGTTTGTATACGGGCCAGTACCTGGAATGGATCTTTGTTCTTCCAAGCCTGGCGCTATTGCTGCTGTTTGCCCTGCCGATCGTTGCGCTGATCTGGCGGGCCGGCGTGGACGGCCTGTTTCCGTACATCACGCAGCCGGGCGCAATTTCCGCCCTGCGCTTGAGCCTCTGGACCAGTGCGTTGAGCGTGTGTATCACGGTGATTACCGGCACCCCCCTGGCGTTCGTGCTTGCCCAGCGAAAATTCAATGGAAAGAATTGGCTGGAATTGATCGTGGATCTGCCGGTAGTGCTGCCCCCTTCGGTAGCCGGCATTGCGCTGTTGATCGCGTTTGGGCGCCAGGGTGTTTTCGGTGCCTGGCTGCGTGCCTGGGGGATCACGCTCCCTTTTACCAGTGCCGCCGTGGTCATGGCGCAGACCTTTGTCTCGGCTCCGCTGTTTGTGCGGGCCGCGCGGATTGGCTTTGCGGAAATTGATCCGCAGTTGCACGAGGCGGCCTATGTGGAAGGCAGCAACGAATGGCAGCTGTTCCGCCACATTATATTGCCGCTCGCCGGGCGCGCCATGTTAAGCGGCGCGGTGCTGGCGTGGACGCGGGCCCTGGGGGAATTCGGCGCCACGATCCTCTTCGCCGGAAACATGGAGGGGGTTACGGAGACCATGCCGCTGGCAATCTATTTGGGCTTTGAGCAAAGCCTGGATATTGCCCTTGCCCTTTCGTTTGTTCTGGTGGCGGTCACCTTCCTGCTGCTGCTGCTGATCCGCTGGCTGGATAATAGTAAAATTTGGAGAATCTGAATCTACACGGGCAGGCCCCTCGAGGCTCATGAACATCGATTCTGAAACCTGGCAAATCACACTTCTATCGCTGCAAGTCTCCGCCTCGGCCACCGCGATCAGCCTGCTGCTTGGCCTGCCGGCCGGGACCTGGCTCGCACTGGGGAATTTCCGCGCCCGCTCGTTCATCCTGAGCATCATCAACACCGGCATGGCCCTGCCTCCGGTAGTCGTGGGCCTGGTGGTGGCAATGATGTTATGGCGTTCGGGACCGCTGGGCGACTTCAATCTGATCTACACCCCCGCCGCGATCGTGATCGCGCAGACGATCATCGCCGCGCCGGTTGTCACCGGATTGACCGCCGCCGCGCTCCAGGCCCTGGATCCGCGCCTGCGTCAGCAGCTGCTCGGCCTGGGTGCCTCCCACCTGCAAATGATCTGGATGCTGTGGCGCGAAGCGCGCCTGCCCCTGCTGGCTGCCCTGATGGCCGGATTCGGCTCGGTCATTTCCGAAATCGGTGCCTCGATGATGGTGGGCGGAAACATTCAGGGTCAGACGCGAGTACTGACCACCGCCATTGTTCTGGAGACCAGCAAGGGGGATTTCAATGTGGCCCTGGGACTGAGCGCGCTCTTATTGGCCATTACGTATCTGATCAACCTGGCATTAACCTGGATTCAACAGAGGGGTGTGAAGCGATGACCGCCTTGATCGAGATCGACGACCTGTTGATCCAACGCAGCGGACGCACCACGCTTCAAATCGACGCGCTCGATATTCGAAAAGGCGAGACCCTGGCAGTGGTGGGACCAAACGGCGCGGGGAAAAGCACGTTGTTGCTGGCGCTGGCCAGATTGATCAAGCCGGCCCGCGGACAGATCCTTTTCAATGGGTACCCGTTCTTCAAATTGAACGATC
>DATJBI010000011.1:0-46829 GCA_035515435.1 Anaerolineales bacterium | reverse complement strand
GGCGAAAAAAGCACGCTGCACACCCCAGGTGTAGTCACGAAGCTCGAAATCGAAGGAAGGAGAGCGTTTCTGGTGTTAGGTTAAGCGCCGTGCAGAAGTTTATGGGGCGCCTGCGCTGACCGCTGCGCCCCAGGCCCCCGTAAAGCAATTAGCGATTAGCCAGTTAACGTGAATGGTACGGGGAACGTTAATGACTAACCGCCAACCAGAGCGGGAGACGGGATTCGAACCCGCGAATATCAGCTTGGAAGGCTGATGCCTTACCACTTGGCGACTCCCGCAGGGAAACAGAATTCTGCCCCACAAAAACTCACGCGCCGGATCTTTTTGGGTTGTCGACGCAAAATTCACCAAGGCCGACGCCTTAATTGCGGACAAATTATAGTGGGGTTTGCGGAATTGAGCAAGGAAGAAATGGTTCCGCCCGACAATTGCGCGCTGAGGCGTGAAAGAATATGACATTTGGCATTTGTATTGGCACTGCCTCCTCACTATACTCGTAATTAAATAGGCCAGCCCATTGCGTCGGGGTCGCAGTTATGGAAGCAAAAACCGGGCTTGCCTGCCTTTGTATTCCTGGGGGAAATGGATCTTTGAGAGGAGGTGCGCTGGAAAACTGATCCGGTCTGTTTGTCCAATTCACACGGCTTGGAGAAAGGAATCTCTGCATGAAGACTGTTTTTGTGCATCCAGAACGTTGTATTGGCTGCAAGCAGTGCGAACCTGCCTGCGCAGTAGCCCATTCGCAAACCAAGAATCTATTCCTCGCCGTTTTTGAGTCCCCCGCTCCCAAAGCACGCATCCATGCCGAACCGGGCCTGGCAATGAACACCTCCTTCCCGAACAAATGCAGGCATTGCAACCCGGCTCCCTGCATGGGAGTCTGTCCAACCGCCGCCATCCATCGTGCCGCGGATTTCCCGGACATCGTCATGATCAATGCCAACAAGTGCATTGCCTGCGGCATGTGCGCCATGGTCTGTCCCTTCGATGTGATCACCTATCACCCGCTGGCCCTTGCCCCCGAACGGCAGACGGTCGCCGTGAAGTGCGACAACTGCATTGAAAGACAGCGGCTGGGTGTGGTTCCGGCCTGTGTCGAAGCCTGCAAGGTGGGCGCACTGGAATTCGGCGAGATCAACGAACTCGTAAAGGCAGCGCGCTCTCGCTATTCGGAGGCGCTGTCCGTTGCAGTGGGCCAGGTCAGCCCGCAGGTCACCGCACTGCCCGCCAATGTGGAAGCCTGGCGTGGCTATGGAGCGGCAGTGTCTCATCTCAACGCAAACGGCAAGAAAGGAGCGTGAAGCATGACCACCTTCAGTGGAAACGGCTTCAAGAAAAAAAGCATCAACGCCGATACGCAGGCCATGCTCGAAGTGGCCCGCAAAAACGGCATCGAAACCGTCTGGGACCGGCTGGAAAAACAGCAGCCCCAGTGCGGATATTGCAATTTGGGAACCAGCTGCCGCATCTGCACCATGGGCCCCTGCCGGGTCGATCCCTTCGGGGATGGGCCGCAAAAAGGGGTCTGCGGAGCGGACGCGGATATCATCGTGGCCCGCAACCTGGCGCGTATGATCGTAGGCGGCGCCTCAGCCCACTCCGATCACGGACGGGACATCCTCGAGACCCTTCACCGGGTCGGGGAGGGGAAGACTGACGTTTACAAGATCACCGACAGCGGGAAACTCAGGAAGATCGCAGCTGAATATGCCATCCCCACCGATGGAAAGAGCGACCTGCAGATCGCCAAGCAGCTGGCCTGGGAGATGATGGAAGACTACGGCATGCGCCGCGACAGCCTCCCCCTGGCAAAACGCGCCCCGCAGGCCCGCCAGGATCTGTGGAACAAGGTGGGCGTCTACCCGCGCGGCATCGACCGCGAGAACGTGGAGATGATGCACCGCACGCACATGGGGGTGGACAATGACTGGGTCAACATACTCCTGCATGCCGTCCGTACCAGTCTGAGCGACGGCTGGGGCGGGTCAATGCTCGCGACGGACCTGTCCGACACGCTCTTCGGCACACCCACGCCCAAGATGTCGCAGATGAACCTGGGAGTGCTCAAGGCCGATCAGGTCAACATCATACTGCACGGCCACAACCCCATGCTCTCCGAAGTGATCGCCGTGGCCGCGCAAACACCGGAACTGCTCGCCTTGGCCAAAGAGAAGGGTGCCAAGGGCATCAACCTGGCCGGAGTGTGCTGCACCGGTAACGAAGTGCTGATGCGCAGGGGCATCCCGATGGCAGGCAACCACCTCATGCAGGAACTCGTGATCATGACCGGCGCGGTGGAAGCGATGGTCGTGGACTATCAGTGCATCATGCCCGCCGTGACGGAAACCGCCAAGTGCTTCCATACCAAGGTGATCAGCACCTTCGACAAGGCCAAATTCCCCGGTGCCGAGCACATCAGCTTCGACCCGGCGCGTGCCTTGGAGATCGGCAAGCAGATCGTCCGGACCGCGGTGGAGAACTTCGTCAACCGCATCCCGTCCCGGGTATTCATTCCGGTGGAACCGGTCCAGATGATGACCGGCTTCTCCATCGAGGCCATCCTGGGCGCCCTGGGTGGCACCCCCAAACCTCTGATCGATGCCATCGTCGCGGGTCAGATCCGCGGCGCAGTCGGCATCGTCGGCTGCAACAATCCCAAGATCAAGCAGGACCTTGGCCACACCGAATTGACGAAACGCCTGATCGAAAACGACATCCTGGTGGTGGTCACCGGCTGCACGACCGTCGCAGACGGCAAGGCTGGCTTGATGGTACCCGCAGCTGCCGACCTGGCCGGGCCGGGCCTGCGCGCGGTCTGCAAAGCGCTGGGCATTCCGCCGGTGCTGCATCTGGGTTCCTGCGTGGACAACAGCCGCATCCTGGTGCTGGCCGCCGCCCTGGCCAATGCGCTCGGCGTGGATATCAGCGCCCTGCCGCTGGCCGGCGCCGCTCCCGAGTGGTACTCGGAGAAGGCCGTCTCCATCGGCACCTACGTGGTCAGCTCAGGCATCTTCACGGTCCTGGGCATTGCCCCTCCGGTCTTTGGCAGCCCGAACATTGTCAAGCTGCTGACCGAGGGCCTCGAAGGCGTCTTCGGCGCGACCTTTGCGGTCGAACCGGACCCGAACAGGGCGGCTGTCCTGATCCGGCGGCATATCGAGAAAAAACGCGCCGGTCTTGGCCTCTCGGCTCTCAACCCCGACGATATTACCCTGCCGCAAGGAGAACTGTCTCTGGCGTAACTCTTGCCCCAAGCCCCTCTCCCACCGCTATGGGAGAGGGGGGAAGGAAACGAAATGAAAATCGTAATCATCGGCGCGGGACCCGCGGGCGTCAGCGCCGCGGAAACCATCCGAACCTATGACCGCCAGTCCAGGATCCTGATGCTGAGCGCCGAGCCGTATCTGCCGTATTCACCGCCGGCCATGGCCGATCACTTCATCACAGGCTCCAATTTGCATCTCTGGCGTGACAGGCACTGGCCAAAACAGATCGACCTGGACTACCGAAAAGGCGTCGAGGTCCATGCCATCGATCCGGAGGCGCATCGCATCGAATTCAAAGACGGCCGCCGCACCAGATACGACCGGCTCGTCATTGCGACCGGCAGCCGGCTGTACGCGCCCGTGCCGGGCTCGGACATGCCCGGCGTGCACAATTTCAAGTCCCTGAGCGCGGCGGAGGCGATCGTCGCGCAGGTGAAAAGCAAAAAAGCCAGGACGGCCGTCATCGTGGGGGCCGGGTTCATAGGCATGGAGATCGCGCTTCTGTTGTGTGACCTCGGCGTGGAGGTGACGCAGATCGAGATGCTTGATCAGGTCATGGCGACCATGCTCGATCAGGACACCGCGGCCGTCGCGCTTGACCTGATGCGCAAACGCGGCGTAAATGTTCGCCTCAAGACCAAAGCAGTAAGTTTTGTCGGCGGGCGGAAGGCAAAGGGCGTCCAACTCAGTTCCGGAAAGATCCTGGAGGGTGACATCCTGATCGCGGCGACCGGCGTCAAACCCAATCTCGATCTGTTGGAGGGGAGCGGCATCGCCCACAACTTCGGCATCCGCGTGGATGATCACCTGCATACCAATATGCCTGACGTGTACGCCGCAGGCGATGCCGTCGAAGTCCCCGACCGGCTGACCGGCGAGACCTACGTCCACGCCATTTTCCCCAACGCGGTGGAGCAGGGACGTGTGGTCGGTCTGAACCTGGTTGGATATGCTACGCGCTACGAAGGCGCTGAGAGGATGAACAGCCTCAAGCACCTCGGGCTGCCGATCATGGCAGTTGGGTTGAAGGAAGGCGAGGAGGTCCTGCAGGAGAAGCGTAACGGCGACCTTCGAACCATCTACCTGAAACAGAACCGTGTGGTTGGTTTCCAACTGGCCGGCGACATCCGCTCCGCCGGGATCCTGCGGACTTTGATGCTGCAAGGCGCCGATGTGCGCCCGATCAAACATCGCCTGCTCGACCCGAATTTCCAGCAGGGTGCCATGGTCTGGAACGCCCTGGCGTCATTTGCTTGAACGGGGCCAAACCTGCTGGGGACCTTCTCTCGTGAGGGTCCCCGGCATCTCTTTGGGTCTCCTGCGCCCGTTATGACCGGTGCATCCCAGGATCCGCCTGCAGGAAACTGCGTGGAGATCGATCGCGGCCATGCTCTTTGGTCCCGATCACCCTGGGGAAGACCATCGTACCGCTCCAACAGGATGCGGAGGGCCGGAGACACCCGCTCTCATTCGCAATCTCCTTCATGAAACCGGCGCGGTTTTGAATTTCCAGGAGATTCCTGATATGATGACTGCATCATGCCCGATGACTTCAGCGGAAAAGTGGTTTTGATCACCGGCGCCGGCCGGGGAGGCGGTCGGGCGCTGGCCGAGGCGTTCGCGGCGCGCGGGGCCCGGGTGGCGGCGAACGACATTTCGCCGGTGAATTTGGACCCGCTCGTCGCTCAAAGCCGCGGGAAGATCAGGGCCTATGTGGAGGATGTTGCCAAGAAAGTCGGTGCCCAGGCTGTCGTCAAACAAGCCGAGGATGACTTCGGCCAGATCGATATTCTGATCAATCATGCCGCGGTCGAGCCGCGCCTGTCCCTGCTCGATATGGATGAATGGGACTGGCATCGCGTGCTCGATGTCAATTTGACCGGCGCATTCCTGATGATGCAATCGGTGGGGCGCATGATGAAGGAAAAAGGCTCAGGCGTGATCATCAATTTGATCATGGCGGGGGTCCCTCTTGAAGAAAAGAGGGAAGCGGCGTACCTCGCCAGCATGTCGGGGCTGATCGCGCTGACCCGGGCTGCCGCACAGGAGCTCTCGCCCTTCGGCGTCCGCGTTCACGCCGTCGGGACGGGATTGCAGGAATATCGGCACAGCGATGCCGATCTGCCGCACCGGGACCTCGCCCAGGCCGTATTGCACCTGTGTCAAAACAGATCCTTGAACGGACAGATCGTCAGTGTGGAGGCATGATGGAGGAGTTGCTGGATTATCGGGCGCAATTAATGGATCGGCTGCCCGCCGCGGCCAGGGAATTCCGCGCGGCGTGTCTGGCCGTGAAGGACCCTTTTGAACCGATTGAAGCGGGCTGGAACGTGCACCAACTGGCCGCCCATACGCGCGACGTGGATCGGATGATCTACGGCGCCCGGGCCCGCCGCACGATCAGCGAAGAAAATCCTGAATTCCAAAACTTCGACGGGGAGGCGTATATGGCGGAGCACTATGACCGGGGGGAGCCGCTTCAGAACATCCTCAATGAATTGGTTTCGAGCGTGGAGGACCTGACCAAAATGTTGCGCGGCCTGACCGGTGCGGACTGGTCGCGCGAGTCGCGGCATGCCGCCCAAGGCGGCGGCTTGACACTTCAGGTGTGGGTCGAGCGCAGTCTGAAGCATCTCGAAGAACATCTGGCCACGGTGAAAAAGGCAAAGTAGGGGCTCGCGAGCTTCCTTCGTTTTCCAGCGGCAGGGTCGGGCCCGGACAGGCCGGGAATTGAATTTACCAGAGCGGGTAGTGAATAAATGCGGCCAGCCACAGCGCCAATGGCTGATGGAATTGGATGACGATCAGGCCCATCAGGATGCCGACCAGGAAACCGGCCACGATATCGGACACGTAATGGACTCCCATGGCGACGCGCGCCAGCGCTACCAGCGGGGCCCAGATCCCCAGGATCAGGGCAGCCCAGAGGGGACCCAGCCCGGCCGCGACCAGTGCGATCATAAATGCCCGGGCGGAGTGACCGGATGGAAACGAATGCGGGTCGGTGTTGCGATAAATGCCTCCCCATTCGCCCGCCGGGCGCCTTCGGCGGATGACGAATTTGAGCGTCATCACCAGCACCGCCAGCACGGATATGCCCGCCAGTTCCAGGATCGCCCATTGCTTCCAAAACGAGTTTCCCAGGCCCCATAAAACGATCAACGCCGCGGCCCAAAACCACGAGTCGCCGGAGTGTGCAAAGAAGATGGCCGCGTCCCGGAGCGCGCCGGGTTTTTCCGCCACGCGCAGGCCATCCGAAAGTCGCACGTCGAGTTTGAGGAGGGAGGTAAGATTCATAGACCTTCAAAAGATGCGCCGCGCTCCCGAAGGACCTCAGCACGATCGGTGGGCAAAGCGCGCAGAGTCTCCACGGGTGCGGAGGCTCATCCTTTCAGTTGGCGGGGGGGATAAAGATTGATCTGGCTATTTCTTTTTGGCTTTTGGTCTGCCTGCGGATTTCCTTGCAGCAACCCGTTTCCTGGCAGGCCTGGCCGGCTTTTTGGCAGCCGCCTTTTTTCGCGGCGAGGCGGCCGGCTTCTTCCTGGCGGACGCTTTGGGTGGAGCGGCCTTGGCCCGCTTCGCCAGGTCGGCGCGCATCATTTCCAGCTGGCTCGGCTTGTCCACGTCCATGCAGGGCTCCGCGTACGGCCAGACAATGGCCCGGCCCTTGACGCCGATCTTCTTGCTGACGCGCTCCACAAAATCCTGGAGCGTTGCCTGCCGGGTGAGAAGCAGATAAAGCGTATCCACTCCCATGACGCGCGCCTGGGCAACGGGATTCTTGCGATTGGCGATCAGCGCCTCCCACACATCGAGGTGCTCGCTGGCCATGCGGACGTGGGTGACGTTGATGTCGGAGCCGCACACTTCCATGTCCTTGAGTTTGGTGTAGGTCCGTTTCGAGCCCGGGTAGCGCATCTCCATCACCTCGCGCGGGCAGACGCCGTAGTAGATGTCGTCGCTGGTCTCCATGCAGGTCTGGATCAGCCAGTCCACCATCTCCGCCTGGAGGGCGGGAATGTCGGAAGAAACCAGCAGGACGTATCTGTTCTTTGGATTCAGTTCCAGCGACTTGTTCACACCGGCGATCAGGTTGTCGAGCATCCTGCCCTGATTGGAAAGATAATGGATCGGCTTCCGGCACTTCAGGCTGCTCTTCGGTGAAAGGCCGGTCACGATGACGTTCTCCACGTTTTTGGCGCCGCTCAACGCATCGAGCGTCCACTGGATCATCGGCTTCCCCGCGACGTCCACCATCGCCTTTGATTCGCCCCTGGTGTAGTCATATAACGGATCGTCGGGCTGTGGGATTCCACCTGCGGTGACTACTGCATCCATAAGATTACCTCCTTGAGGTCATGGCGGGAGGACTGCTCGCGGCCCGCCGTGACGCTAATTGATTTCCTGCAACTGCGGCTCGAAGTTGAGCTTGGTCAACATGTCGTTGTACTCGTCGCGGCTCAGCGGACGCTTCTTTCCCGATACGGCCACCAGCGCAGCCTCCATCATATTGGTCCCGAACGAACGGCCGTCCAGGACCGGCGTGGTGGTCATCAAATACTTGATCCCGCACTGCTTGAACAGGGCCACGTCTTCCGGTGTGGTGGTATTGGTGACAATGATCCTGCCCTGCATATCGTCCGGCAGGTGGCGCTTGATGTACAGGCAGTCGCCGGCGATCACCGTGGCATCATGATAATAATTCAGAAACTTGGGAATGCGGTGCTCCTGCTTTTCGCCCGTCGGATAGACCCATTCGAAAGGCAGCCGTCCCGCCAGGGGCATCAAGATGGCCGCGAACGTCTTGAGCTGCTGCGCGGTATGCAGGGCGATGGGAATTCCCAGGCCGAACATCAGATCGCCAAACGTGCAGGCGTAGCCGGCATTAAAAAAGCCGCTGGACATTCCCCAGCGGTCTGCGCCGCTCACCACGAAGACTTTTTTGCCGCCCATTTTATTGATATAGTCGCCGATCTTTGAATCGAGCAGGGCGGCGGATTTGTTCTCCAGCGTGTTCTTCAATCCGACCCCGTCCACGACCGGCGTCTGCTTGACGAAGCGGATCATCGGCCGGACCGAATAGAGCGGATACCATTTGTCGTCCACCATCAAACCCAGGTCCGCGCCGCCCACCCCGAAAGCATCCACCTTGCCGTCCAGTTCCTGATACTTGCGGGCGGCGGCTTCCATATCGCCGTCGGTGCCGATGCGTTCGATGCTGACGGTCTCCCCCAGTAAATTCACCTGAACGGCTTTATCCCTTTTGGACGAACCAATGCTGATGCTGACTGCGCGTTTCATGAACGATCTCCTTCCTCCGGAGCAAGATGATTTTATTCAGTATACACCCAACCGAATGGCCTCTCAAGCTTTGGGCCGCGCAGGCAGGGAAAAGAAGAATGCGGCGCCTTTGCCGGCCTGGCTTTCGAGCCAGATGCGCCCGCCGTGCACTTCGATGATCCGCTTGACAATGGCCAGACCGACGCCGGTTCCCTCTGACTGAATGTCCAGCTTGTTGAACAGGCCGAACACGCGTTCATGGTATTCGGGTGCGATCCCGATGCCGTTGTCCCGGACGAACAGGACCGGCTTGCCGTCCGGGGCGTATCCGTGCAGGCCTATTTCAATGCAGGGTTTTGCCTGATCGCCCATGAACTTGGCGGCATTATCGATCAGATTCTGGAGGACCTCCACCAGCCTGGGGTGATCCCCATAGACTTCCGGCAGGTCGCTCTGCAGGTCCACCTGGATGCCGCGTGCCTGAATGCGGCCCTGGACCAGGTCCATCGCCTCCCTGGCCAGAACCCCGAAGGGGATGACCTCCGAGGGATTCACCAGCCGGCCGATGCGCGACAATTCCAGCAGTTCATTGAGCAGGACCTGCATTTTATCGCTGGCGTCCGAGATCCGTTCCAGGTCCTTGTGCAGGCGCGCCGTGTCCCCCTTTTGTGCGTCCTCGCGCAGCAGGCCCAGGAACCCTTTGATGGTGATGAGGGGCGATTTCAGATCGTGTGAGACCGTATAGGTGAAGCGCTCCAGTTCCGAATTCTTGGTCTCGAGCTCGTTGATCAGCGCTTCGCGCTCGGTCTCCGCCCATTTTCGCACGGTGATATCGCGCACCATGCCCAACACCCGGTTCGCGCCGCTGGCGATCAGGCGCGATTCGTAATCATGGATGCCGTCCTTGCCGGGCAGCTGATATTCGAAGGCGTAGGTCTGGTTGGTCAGCAGCGTCCTCTCGATCCCGAACAATGTCGGCGAGGAGATGAAGTCGGGCATGACCTCCCGTATATTTCTGCCCAGGAACTCTTTCGGGGAAAGCGCCGGGCTGATCTCTTCGGATTTGAAGAAATTGATGAAGACCCCGCTCCGGTCCAGCTCGAAGATCATATCGGGGATCGCATTCAAGAGAGCCCGGTTGCGCGCCTCGCTTTGATGAAGTTCCTCCTGTATTTTCCGCTCCTCGGTGATATCGTAAAAAACGGCCAGGATGCAGGCCTGGTATTCGAGGTGAATTAACTCGTAGGAGGCCAGGGTGTCGTGCTTTTCACCGCTCTGGCTGACGAAGCGGTATTCCATGTTTTGAATGGAACGCTTTGCCACCAGCTCTTTCACGAATTGACGCCGTTCTTCGAGGCTGTCCCACAGGCCGAACTCGAGCGGCGTATGGCCGGTGGCCTGCTGCGGATCGAGGCCGCTCAGCCTCCAAAAGGCGTCATTGGCTTCCATGAAACGGCCGTCCTCGAGCGTGGAGATGGCGATCGCCAAGGGGCTGGCATGGAAGAATTTGCGGAAACGCTCCTCGCTGGAGTGGAGGGCCCGCATGCTGCGCTGCAAATTGCTGACCGCCAGGTAGATCATGATCCCGCCCAGCAGAAAGGCCGCGGTCAGATCGCGGGTGATGCCGTAGGTGTTGTCGACCGCGAACTGCGATATCCCGCGCATTTCAAAGGCTGCCATGACCCACAGGGACAGGATGCTCAGGAGGCTCAGTCCGGCGGTGGCCCACCAGCCCAGCAGCAGGCCGCCGATCAGCACGATGACCAGTTCCCCTGCCACGGCCGTGTCCCGCACGCCCGAACCGATCCAGGCTTCCGTGGCCATGGCCGCCCAGCTGCCCAGGACCAGCAGGATGCTGGCCGATTGGAGATGGCCCCGGTGGATGGACCAGACCAGGATGAGAATCACGACCCACAGTGCTTCCAGGATGAGATTCGCACGGTCCAGCAGACCGGTGTGCTGGATGAGGCGGACGCTGATCTCGTAGGCGATGATCAGGAACCCGCTCCAGGCGATAAAGGTCAAAAGCCGGCCGCGCAGGTTCTTTTCCGGGTCATCAAACTTGGGCGGCAGGATGAACCGGCGAATTTGTTCGAAAACCGCAGATCGCCTCATGGTAGGGGATTATATATCATGTTCAGCGTTAATGCCCTTGCAGGTTGACTCCCGGGAGAAACCTCTGTATACTATGAAAGCGCTTTCATAAAATGTGCGCCCATAGACGTTCTCCCACCATTTCCGATGTTGCCAGGCGGGCCGGCGTGTCCATCGCCACCGTCAGCCGCGTGCTGAACGGCAAGCCGCTCGTCATCGATCAGACCGCGGACCGGGTCCAGGCTGCGATCCGGAAATTGAATTATGTGCCGCGCTCCGCCGCCCGCGTCCTGGCCAGCCGCAGGACGAACGCCATCGGCCTGCTGCTGCCGGAGATCGGCGGCTGGTTCTTTCCGCCCATGCTGCGGGGCATCGAAGGGGGCGCGCGGGAACTGGGTTACGATCTGTTGATCCACACTGCCGACGTGACCTATCCATTGAAGGCCTCCAAACGCGCCCTGGGAATGCATAATACGGACGGGCTGATCGTCTTCACCCACAGCGTCGAGCAGGAAGAGCTGATCTACCTGCGCCAGAAAGGATTTCCGGTGGTCCTGCTCCATCAGACGCCGTCGGAGGGGTTGGACATTCCGGTCGTGACCATCGAAAACAAATCCGGCGCCCAAAGACTCGTGGAGCATTTGATACGCGTCCACGGCCGGCGCCGCATCGCCTTCCTGAGAGGCTCCGCAGGACACGAAGATTCCGAGTGGCGCGAACGAGGCTACCGCGAAGCCCTGAAGGCAAACCATGTCCCCTTTGACCGCGCGCTCATCGGGCGCGGCGGGTTCGATGAAGCCGAAGCCGCCCAGGCGACCGACCGTCTGCTGGCAAGCCGCGTTGATTTTGATGCGATCTTTACCGGAGACGATGATGCCGCGATCGGCGCGCTCAGCGCCTTGCGAAAGGCCGGCCGCCGCGTTCCGGCCCAGGTGGCCGTGATCGGCTTCGATGATATCCCGCTCGCCCGATTCCTGACGCCCCCCCTGACCACCGTCCGCGCACCCCTTGAACAGGTGGGGCGCCAGGCCGTCACCCAGCTGGTGCAGATCATCCAGCACGGTCAGGCCCAGCCGATCACGCTGCTGCCTACGGAGCTGGTGATCCGCGAATCCTGCGGATGCCCCGCGCAAGGCGGGGCCGGGAATGGACCTTCATCCATGAAGGAGGTGAAATAAGGGGATCATCCATCCTGAAGTGATCCGTCCTTGAATTTTCAATCCGATCTGGAGGAGATATGCACAAGAACAAGTTGTATACCGTTTTGGCCCTTGCCGCCCTGGTCGCCCTGGCGCTCTCCGCCTGCGGCAGCCAGCCGGCGGCCGCGCCAAAGGAACTTCAAGTTTGGATCGAATGGGGGGATAATCCGGCCCAACTCCAAACCCTGTTTGATAAATATACGGCGCAGTCCGGCGTAAAAGTGATCGTGACGGCGCCGGTCGAGACCGACAAGTTCCTGCCCGCCCTGACCGGTTCCCAGCCGCCGGACATCATCATCCGCAGCGGCGGCGACCTGGTCAAGTCTTATGCCAAGGAGGGTCTGATCACCGAACTTTCGGGCGCGATCAAAGACGGCGGCATCGATCTGAACGATTTTTATTCCGCCCCCCTGCAGCAGTGCGAATCAAACGGCAAGATCTGGTGCCTGCCCTGGGGCACGGATATCTATGCGTTGTATTGGAACAAGGACCTCTTCCAGGCCGCGGGCCTGGACCCGGACACGCCGCCCAGGACCATGGAAGAGCTTGCCCAATTCGCGGACAAACTGACCAGGCTCGGCGCCGACGGCAAGATCGAGCAGATCGGCTTCATCCCCGACCAGGCCTGGGGCCATCAGGAACTGTACGCCCAGATGTTCGGCGGATTCTGGTACAACAAAGACGGCACGCAGTTGACAGCCAACAGCCAGCCGATGCTCGATGCCCTAACGTGGCAGCAGCAGTTCTACAGCAAGTACGATTACGATAACGTGACCGGCTTCTCCACCGACTTCGGCAATCAATATATGTCGCCCGACTATCCGTTCTACACCGGCAAACTTGCCATGATGGTGGACGGCGAATGGCAGACCGGACCGAACTTCATCGCAAAATTCAAACCGGAACTGAATTACGGCGTCGCACCCTTCCCGCCTCCCTCCGCCCACCCCGAACGCGCCCATACGGCGGTCGTCCAGGGAACCGTCGTGATCATTCCGGCCAACGCCAGTTATCCGCAGGAATCGGCGAAGCTGCTGGCCTGGCTCGAGTCGCCCGCGGTCGTGGCGGAGGAAATGTGCGTCAACGCCAACCTGCCCACGAGCAAAAAAGCGGCACAGGATCCTTGCTTCACCAGCAACGCGAACTTCAAGGTCTTCGTGGATCTGATGGCGGATCAAAATGCGAAATACATGATCACGTCACCCATCTCCAGCGAGTTCAATGATGCCTACTCGACCGTGGAGCAGGCCATCCTGCACACCGGGGCGGATCCCAAGACCCAATTGGATCAGCTGCAGAATGATTATGCCCAAAAACTTCAAGACGCCTTGAAGTAAGATGATCGAGGGAGGACGGAGGTGCTCCGTCCTCCCTGCGTCCGAAGGAGAGCGGTATGCAGGACTGGCTGGGAACCAAGAACGTGTTCAAACAAAAATCACCCGGCGTGCATTGGAGCAGGCGCACCCGTCAGAATTTTTGGCTGGGGATGATCTTTCTGCTTCCGTGGACGATCGGATTTATCCTTTTCACCTTTTATCCCATGGCGGCCTCGTTCGTCTACAGTTTCGCCGAATATCATACGCGCAAGCCGCTCGTCTGGGTCGGGCTGGACAACTATGTCGCCATGTTCACCGACAAGCTGTTCTGGATCTCGCTGGAGAACACGCTGTACATGGTTGCCATCGGGGTGCCGCTGACCCTGCTGGCGTCCTTCCTGTGCGCCGTCCTCCTGAATTTGAAAGTGCGCGGCCAATCCATCTATCGGGTGATCTATTTTCTGCCGTCGATCGTCCCGACGGTGGCCAGCACCCTGCTCTGGCTGTGGATCTTGAATCCGCAATCGGGCGTGATGAATACCCTGCTGGGCTACCTCGGCATCCCGGGACCGAACTGGCTGGGCAACCCAAATTGGTCGAAGCCTTCGTTGATCCTGCTGGGGATGTGGGGCATGGGCAGCACCATTGTGATCTACCTGTCCGGCCTGCAGGACGTGCCCACCCATCTGCTGGAGGCCGCCGAGCTGGACGGCGCCAGCTGGCTGCAGCGCCTGCGCTATATCACCATCCCCATGGTTTCGCCGATCACCCTGTTCAATCTGATCACCGGCATGATCTGGATGTTCCAGTACTTTGCCCAGGCCTACGTCTTTCGCGGCACCAATGACCTGGGCGCCCCCCTGGACTCCACGCTCTTCTACAGCGTGTACCTTTACCAGGCTGGCTTTCAATACTTGAAGATCGGGTACGCCTCGGCCATGGCATGGGTGCTGTTCCTGATCATACTCGCCTGCACCCTGCTGATGCTCAAGGTCAGCGAGCGCTTCACGTATTACGCGGGTTGACACGATGGATACCGATCTTTCGCTGGAACGATCCCGTGTCAGACGGGAGAGCGAGCAGGAACGCCGCGCCAGCCGGCGCCGGAAAGGGCTGCGGAACTTTCTCAAATCGCTCTTCAGCCACGGCCTGATCAACCTGGTCGGGCTCTTCTTCCTGATCCCGTTCATCTGGATGCTGTCCACCGCGTTCAAAACGGACCAGGACGTGTTTCACACCCCGCCGCGCTGGCTGCCCTACGACAATGTGCGCGTGGAGCTGAACGGACAGCAGCTGCCGCTGTATAATGTTCGGACGGCGCAGGGCGTCCGGAAGCTGGCGCTCGTAAAGATCGCGGCAGGCGTGGGCACCTTTGTCGATCCGCAGGATCCCCTTCAGCAGCTGCAATCCAAATTTCAACAAGGGACGACGGTGCTGGCGGAGCCGATCATGCAGATTTCCTTTCAATGGCACAATTATCCGGACGCCATGTCGCGCGGCAGCCGTCCCGGGGTCGGCGCGAGCTTCTGGGTCTACTTTGAAAACAGCCTGGTGATCGCCTTCTTCACCATCGTGGGCACCCTGCTTGCAAACACGCCGGTGGCCTATGCCTTTGCACGCATCAAGTTTCCCGGCCGGGAGATCCTGTTCGTGATTGTGCTGGCGACCATGATGCTGCCCTACCAGGTGACCATGATCCCGATCTATCTTTTCTTCAACGACTTCCTGCATTGGAAGAACACGTTTTTGCCGCTGATCATTCCGGCCTTCTTTGCCAACGCCTACGACGTATTTCTTCTGCGCCAGTTCTTCCGCACGATCCCCGAGGAGATGTGCGACGCGGCGCGGGTCGACGGCGCATCGGAATGGCAGATCTTCACCCGCATCGTCCTGCCGCTTTCCGTCCCGGTGCTGGCAACGGTCACCGTCTTCACCTTCCTGTATGCATGGAATGACTTCACGGGCCCGCTGCTCTTCCTCGACAAACCGAACATGTTCACCATGGCGCTGGGGCTGCGCGACTTTCAGGGCCAGCGCACGATGGTTTGGAATCAGCTGATGGCGGCCTCGGTGGTCTTCACCGTGCCCATCGTCATCGCGTTCTTCTTTGCGCAGAAGACGTTCATTCAAGGCATAAAACTGACGGGCTTGAAAGAATAGGAAAGCGCGCCTCAGACAGGATCGCCCATGACCTTACCCACCACCATTACCGTGATCGGCGCGGGCAGCGCCTCCTTCGGCGAAAACACGCTGGCCGCCCTGATGCATTCCCCGAAATTACGCGGTTCGGCCCTGCGTCTCGTGGATCGAAACGCAGCCAGCCTGGATATCGTGCACCGTCTCGCCGGGCGGCTCAACCGCGAGTGGGATGCGCAGATGAAGATCAGCGCGCACGCCCATCATGAGCAGGCGCTCCCCGGCTCACAATTTGTCGTCTCGGCCATTGAGGTGGGTCCGCGCGAAGAACTGTGGCGCAAGGATTTTGAGCTGACGCAGAAGCACGGGCTTCGCCAGCCCTACGGCGAGAACGGCGGCCCGGGCGGCTTTGCGCACGCCGCGCGCAACGCGGGGCCGGTGCTTGAAATTGCGCGTGCGATGGAGCAGGCCTGCCCCGATGCCTGGTTCATCAATTTCACGAACCCCATGGTCCGGATCTGCGATCTGGTCAACCGCCATACCAAAATAAAGGCCGTCGGCCTGTGCCATCAGATCCTGATCGGTTACTGTTTCGTCGGCATGGTGCTGGCCAAGGACCTCGGGCTCCAGATCCCGGACGGCATCACCGGCATGCAGGCCGATCTGGTCGAGCGCGATCTGCGCGGCGAGGTGGTGCACGCGGCGCTGCCTCTGGTGGATATCCGCGCCGCGGGCACAAATCACTTTACCTGGATCCTTTCCATTCGCGACAAGCGCACGGGCGCCGATCTGTATCCGCTCTTCCGCGAGCGCTTCGCGTCCTTCGACCCGAACTTTGAGCCGCTGACCAGGCAGGTCTTCCAGGCGTTCGGCCTCTTCCCGGTCCCAGGCGATACCCATTTGTGTGAATACCTGCCCTGGGTTGCCGACCCGATCACCAGGCCCTGGGAAAAATACAAGCTCCGGCTTTATGAATGGGAAAAGCGCGCCCGCCTGCGTGAGCTGGACCTGGCCCGCCTGGCCGGGATGGCGGCGGGAGAAATCGGGCTGGAGGGCCTGCTGGAGGCCGACTCGGAGGGCGCCCTGGAAATGATCGAGAATATCGCCGGGGACGGCGCTCATTATCATATCGCCGCCGACCTGCCCAACGCCGGACAGATCTCGAACTTGCCCATGGGTTCCACGGTGGAAACGCCGGTCTTTGTGGACGGTGCGGGGATCCATCCGCTGCCGGTCGGGCAGCTGCCGGAGGCGATCGCGGAACTCTGCCGGCGCGAATTGACCGTGGCCAGGCTGTGCGTCGACTCGGCGGTGGAAGGCTCGCGCGAAAAAGCCCTGCAGTGTCTGCTGCTTGACCCGCTGATCACGGATATGGATCGGGCGGGGGCCATTCTCGATGACTACCTGACAACCTATCGGGAGTATTTGCCGCAATTCTGGAGATGACAACATGACGCTTAAGATCGCCTTTGCAGGCACCGGATATATCAACCAGGTCCATGCGCGGGCTGCCCAGGCCTGCGGCTTGGAACTTTGGGCCGTGGTCAATCACAGGCCCGAATCGATGGCGGCCTTTGCCGGGCAATTCCACATCCCGCGCCAATACGCGACCGTGGAAGCCCTGCTGAAAGAGGGCCGCGTCGAGGCGATCGTCGTGAGCACGCCGAACTATCTGCATGCACCCCAGACCATCGCCGCGTTGAAGGCCGGCGTGCACGTGATGGTGGAAAAACCGATGGCGCAGGATGCCGCCGAGGCGGAGCAGATGTGTGAGGCTGCCTCCAGATCGGGCGCCGCCCTGATGGTCGCTCATTGTTGGCGGTTCGATCCGGACGTGCTGTGGCTCAAGGCGCAGAGCCCGAAACTCGGGAAGATCATCCGCACGAAAGGGATCGGCGTCCACACCCATTGGGGGCCGGGCGGGTGGTTTACGCAAAAGAAGTTCGCCGGCGGCGGCGCCATGGCGGATGTGGGCATCCATGCCCTGGATACGGCGCGCTTCCTGCTCGGCGACCCGCAGCCGCTCTCGGTTTATGCGAAGATCGGCACCTACTACAGGGATTTTGATGTCGACGATACCGGCGTCATGATCGTCAACTGGGATAACGGCGCGAGCTCCTTCATCGAGTCCGGCTGGTGGCAGCCCCATGCGGACGGTCCCGAGGCGGCGACCCAGCTTTATGGGACCGCAGGATTCGGCCAGCTCTTCCCGACCAGGATTGAACTGCCCGGGGCAAATGACAGGAAGTTCGATGTGATCGAATCGGGGCTCCCCTTTCCCCGCAAGGAGCATGCGCCGCAGAGCCTGTACAATGCTCAATTGAAATACTTTGTGGAATGTGTCATGACCAGGCAGAGGCCGATCCCGGGCGGCGCGGAAGGATTGGTGAATATGAAGGTCGTGGATGCGGCCTACCGGTCGGGCAGACGGGGGAAGGTCGTGGAATTATGAAGATCACCGTGATCGGCGGCGGATCGACCTATACGCCGGAACTCGTCAACGGATTTTTGGACCACGTCGACTGCCTGCCACTCAGGGAGCTCTGGCTGATGGATATTGACCGGGAACGACTGAATATCGTGGGCGGATTTGCCCGGCGCATGGTCGCAGCCAGGGGCGCACCCTTCAAGGTCCTTTTGAGCACAGATCAACGGGAGAGCATCGCGGGCGCCTCCTACGTTGTGACCCAGCTGCGCGTCGGCATGATGCCCGCCCGCCGCGGCGATGAATATCTGGGGCGCCGCCACGCCCTGATCGGCCAGGAGACGACCGGGATCGGCGGCATGGCGAAGGCGCTGCGGACCATCCCGGTGATCCTGAAGATCGCCCGGGACATCCAGGAGACCGCGCCCGGCGCACTGCTGGCAAATTTCACCAACCCCGCCGGCCTGGTCACGGAAGCGTTGGCGCGCCATGCGCCTCAGGTTGCCGCGGTGGGTGTATGCAATGTGGGCATCACAACCAAGATGCATCTGCTCGCAGAGTTGGAAGAGGCCACCGGTTCACACCTCGATCCGGAGCGTGCGGTGCTTGACACGCTGGGCCTCAACCACCTCACCTGGCATCGCGGCTTCAAGGTGGATGGCGAGGAGCTCTGGCCCGAGATCCTGCCTGCCTTCATCGAATCGTTGAAGCACGAGGCTGAACCGGAATGGGATGTGCGAACCATCGAGTCGCTCGGCATGATCCCGAACTACTATCTGCAGTATTTTTATTACACGGATCGAAAGCTCAAGGACCAGGAAGCATGGCCGCCCTCGCGGGCCGAGGAAGTGATGGAGATCGAAAAAGACCTGCTGCGCCAGTATGCCGATCCGGATCTGAGCGAGCCTCCCGCCGACCTGATGAAACGCGGCGGCGCCTACTATTCCACCCTGGCGACCCAGCTCATCAACTCCCACCACAACGACCTCGGGCAGATCCACGTGGTCAATGTTCGCCACAACGGCGCGGTCCGGGGCTGGCCGGCAGATTGGGTCCTCGAATTGCCCGCCCGGGTCGACCGGAGCGGCGTGCATCCGCTTCCCGCCGATCCGCTGCCGGAGGCCTGCTTCGGACTCGTGGCTCAGGTCAAGATGTATGAGCTGCTGACCGTCGAGGCCGCGGTAAGCGGTGACCGCAATGCCGCCTACCAGGCCCTGCTGGCCCATCCGCTCGGCCCCAAGGCGGATCAAGTCCAGGCCGTGCTCGAGGACATGCTCGAAACCAACAAGAGATGGCTGCCGCAGTTCTTTCGTTGAACTCCAAGAGGAACGGGTATGCGTTATTTTCTGGGTGTGGACGTGGGCGGGACAAAGACCCATGCATTGATCGCGGACGAAAAAGGGATCGCCCTGGGCTTCGGCCTGGATGGGGCCGGCAACTGGCAGTCGGTCGGTTTTGACGGCCTGCGAAAGGTGGTGGGCGCGACCATCGATCAGGCCTTGAGCTCGGCGCAGGTGCCCCTGGATCAGATCTCCGCCGCGGGCTTTGGGATCGCAGGCTACGACTGGCCCTCTCAACTGGCGGCGCATCTCGAGGCCGTCACCTCGATCGGTTTGAACTGTCCGCTGGAATTGACGAACGATGCCATCATCGGTCTGCTGGCGGGCGCGGCCCAGGGCTGGGGCATCGTGCTGGTCGCAGGTACGGGAAACAACTGCCGCGGCCGCGATCGTGATCACCGCGAAGCCCGCATCACCGGGGAAGGGATCCGTTTCGGAGAATTCGGCGGCGCCAGCGAGATGGTGATGAAGGCCGTCCAGGCAGTTGCCTATGAATGGAGCAGGCGCGGTCCGAAAACCTGCCTGAGCGGGATGTTCATCAAGCTGGCAGGAGCAAAGGACCTGAATGACCTGGTGGAAGGCATTGATCTGGAGCGCTATCGACCTGATCCGGCCTGGGCGCCGCTGGTCTTTGAGGCGGCCTCCCTGGGCGATCCCGTCGCCAGGGACGTGATCACCTGGTCGGCGAACGAACTGGGGGAATCAGGGTGCGCGGTGATCCGCCAACTGGGGATCGAAGGCGAAGAATTTGAGATCGTCATGGCGGGCAGCATCTTTGACGGCGGGGAACTCTATATTGAGCCGCTGCGTCACACCATTCAAAAACTGGCACCGCGGGCGAAGCTGGTCAGGCTCGAGGCTCCGCCCGTGGTCGGCGGTGTGATCCTCGCCATGCAGAAGGCGGGCCTGCCCACGACGTCCGTTCACCGGGCGCTGATCGAATCCACCCGGCGATTTATCCGGCAGGCATAACGGCGGTCATAAAATATCAGGAGGCGATCATGTCTGAACTTGCAATTCTGGGCGGGCCCAAAACTCGGAGCGAGCCTTATCCGGCCTGGCCGGTCTGGGATGAACGCGACATCGAAGCGGTCACGGGGGTCATCAAGTCCGGACGGTGGGGCGGCTTCCCGTATCCGGGTCCACAGACGGCTGAACTGGCGCGCCGCTTCGCCCAGCTGCAGGGCGGCGGATTTGCGGTCCCGATGATCAACGGCACGGTCACGATGGAAGTGGCCCTGCGCGCCGCGGATATCGGCTGGGGCGATGAGGTGATCGTTCCGGCCTACACGTTCCAGGCCACGGCCGCCGCGCCGATGGCGGCGGGCGCGATCCCGGTCATCGTGGACATTGACCCGGACACCTATTGCATCGATCCCAAGGCGGTCGAGCGGGCCATCACGTCCAGGACCAAAGCCATCCTGCCCGTGCATCTCGGCCATCAAATGGCGGACATGGATGCGATCATGGGGCTGGCGGAGAAACACAATCTGATCGTGATCGAAGATTGCGCGCACGCCCATGGAGCCAGGTGGCGCGGAAAGGGCGCCGGCACGCTGGGTCATTTCGGTTCCTTCAGCCTCCAATCCTCCAAGACGCTGACTTCGGGCGAAGGCGGGATCCTGTTGTGCCGCACCCCGGCATCGGCGGCCCGGGCCGCCTCCATTATTGATTGCGGCAGGCCGCATGCGCTCGGCGGCGGAGCGGAGGCTGGGAACGGCCTTTCGGCGATGGGTGCAAATTACCGCCTGTCCGAACTGCAGGCCGCGCTGGCACTGGTCGGCCTGGAACGTTTCCCTGAACAATCCAAGCAGCGGGAGGAAATGGCGGCGTATATGGATGAAGCCTTGAGCGAGATCCCCGGGGTGCGCGTGTTAAAGCACGATGAGCGCCACACGACGCGTTCGTTCTACCGGTACATGTTTGCGGTCTCGCCCGCCGTCTACGGCATGGAGCACGACCTGTTATCGGCCGCACTGAGCGCGGAGGGTGTGGAATGCTGGACGGGTTACGAGGCGATGCATCACTATGAACTGTTCCAGCCGCAGAGATCGAAATTGGCGGTCCCCAGCGCGTTCCCCAAGTATTTCCAGTTCGAGCAGATGGATCTGCCGGAGGCCGAACGCGCCTGCGAGCATGAGGCGCTCTGGCTGGACGAGGCCGTTTTCCGTGCTGGAAGGGCGGGTGTGGATCAGGCGGTCGCGGCCATCAAGAAGATCCGGAGCCATGCCAAGGAATTGATCGAGGCGTCGCAGAGTTTCGTTTCCTCCGAACGCAAATTACACTGAACGGAGAGTAGGCCCGATTGGATTCCGATAGTACCTCCGTCGGATACCCTGCTGATTTCCATACCGGTATGATATCTGTTGCGCTCGATAGTTGTTTCGTCGTCTCGTTGATCGAGAGGTGACGTATAAGTCCTTACGCAACGCTCGTCATCATCCCGCTTTTTTCGTTCAACCAACCCAGGTGGATCCTTGATCCACCTGATGCGTTTAATCTAGAGCTCGTTCCATCTTTCACTAGCCAGAGGAGAAGAACATGTCAAGAAACAAGCTGTTTCACCTGTTATCCCTGAGCACCCTGATCGTCCTGGTGCTGAGCGCCCTCTTCAGCGTGCCGGCGCTCGCCGACAGCGGTTCCACCCCGCCCGGAACCGGCACCACCTCGGGCGGACGCACCTCCTCCAAGGGTTCCGCACTTTCCCAACTTCCCTCCGGAACCAAGGTCGTGATCGTGGATTCCGCGGGGGACAAACTGCCGCTCGGTTCGCAGGCCGCCCAGGACATCGTCGCGAGCGGCGACCCGATCTGGTGCCCTTCCTCGGTGGGCGCGCCGGTCTCGGGCATGAGCGGATGCTCCACATCCTATACCGATCTATACGCTCTGACTCACGCCATCGAAACGGGCGCTTTCGTTCCAACGCTCACCAATTCCACCCTTTGGATACAAGCCTCTCCGGCCGTCACGGGTCAGATCGTTTTGGACGGTTCGATCGATACGCATGACGCAGGGCTGCGAAACTTCACGCTGACCATCAAAGGCGGCTGGACCGGCAGCGGCGGCGCCATTAACACTTCCATTCCTTCCCTCATCAGCGGTTACGGTTTCAGCATCACCTGGAACAACAGCGTCATCATGAGCAACGTTGATGATGAAGCTGCTGCGAGCGGACAGGATGGAATCTTCATCTATTCCCCCAAGGCCATCACGCTGACCAACGTGCAGGCCAATCACGGACATGAATATGGTGCTTTTCTGAACGACTCGAACGGCACCGGCGTGACCATCACCAACAGCGACTTCAATTACAATGACTTTAACAATGATGGCTCGTCTGGCTTGTATATTTGGTCCAAAGGCCCGGTCAAGGTGACCGATACGACCGTCGACATTAATAACCAGAACGGTGCCTACATTGACACCGCCGACTTCGGAACCGCCCCCGTGACCCTGAGCGGCACCAACATGTTCGACGGCAACGGTCTCGTGACCGGGAACGGCTTGCTGGTGATATCCAAAGGCGCGATCACGTCCGGTTCACTCGATGCCAGCTGGAACTACGGCTACGGCGTTCTGCTGGATAACTGTGATTGGAGTGGGTTGGACTGCCTGAACTCCGCCGTCCAGCCGGTCACGCTGACCGGCACCAGCAGTTTCAGCGACAATACCTTGGGGTATGGCCTCGACGTATGGTCGCTCGGCGCGATCTCGGTCAACAACGTCACCGCCGTTTACAACGGCGGCCGCGGTATGTACCTGTGGAACGGTGTTAACAGCACCACCCCCTCTGCCATCAAAGTCACCGGCACCAACTGGTTCGAGCATAACAGCCAGGAGGGTCTGTACGCCGGGTCCTACGGCGCCATCTCCCTCAACAACATCAATGCAGACTACAACGCCATCGCCGCGGGCAACGACGGTCTCTACGCCTATAATGAAGGAGCCCACACGCCGCAGGCCATTACGCTGACCGGCAATAACACCATGGATTATAACGGCGGCACCGGCGCCGAACTGGATGGCACCGGCGCGATCACTGTGAACAACATTACCTCCGCCTGCAACGGCTTTACCGGCGGTAACTGCAGCTCGGGCGGCACCGGCGGGCAGGGGCTCTTGATCAACAATGACTGGTTTGGCTCCCCCAAACCTCAGGCTGTCACCCTGCTGGGTACCAACAATATCAGTCTCAACGATAACACCAATCTGGCCGTGGCAACCTACGGCGCCATCAAGATCAGCAACCTGACTGCCGATTCCAGCCTGTCCGGAGACGGCGCGGACCTTGCGTACGGCACGGTCGCGGGCGCAGTGACCCTCACGGGTACCAACACCTTCGATTTCAACTACGATATAGGCTTGGATGTTAACAGCAACAGCACCATTTCGATCAGCAATCTGAGCGCGGTGGGAAATGCGCACGGTGATGGTGCGGATCTGTTCAACTACTCTGGAACGGCCGGTGTGACCCTGAGCGGCACCAATACCTTCGATTCCAACGATACCTTTGGGCTGAACGTTAGGAGCAACGGCGCGATCACCGCCAGCAACCTGACCGCCCTGCTCAACGGGAACGCCGTGAGTACCTATGGCGTGAAATTGGACAATCAGACTGGAACCGCGGGCGTGACGCTGACGGGCGTCAACACGTTCGGCTCCAACTACAGCGACGGACTTGATATCGATAGCCGTGGCGCCATCACGACCAACAACCTCACCGCCAGTTTCAACGGCACAGGCTACAGCGGCGCCGACGGGGTCTATCTCGACAACTACGGAGCCAGCTTGGCCCCGGGCGTGTCGGTGAACGGGAACAATACCTTCGATAACAATGGTAACGGTTTATACATCCAATCGAAGGGTGCGATCACGACCAACAACATAACCGCCAACTATAATGCCAACTATGGGGCCGATCTCACCAATGGCAGCGCCGGCACGGGCGCGATCAACGTCAAAGGCACCAATGTGTTCCTGGGTAACAAGGGCGGCAGCGGCCTGGACCTGTACTCCAACAGCACCGTGAGCGTGACGCACATCACCGCGGACAACAATTGGTATGACGGATTGTATGTTTCCACTCCCGGCAAGGTCACCGTGACCTGCGGTTCGTTCATCTTCAACGGCAGAAGCCTCAGCGAGGGTTATGGCTGGGCAACGGATACGAACGTTCCCTCCATCGCCCTGATCGGAGTGGATAGCGTCGGCAACTACTCCGGCCCTTACTTCACCTATTCACTTGGCACCGTAACCACCTTCGTGCCTCGCACCTGCACTCTGCCATAACCATCCGGCGCCATCCATTCAGGGAGGGACGCGCAAATGGCGTCCCTCCCTGCTGCTACGGAAAGGATACTGAATTGACCTGACCGCACAAATTGGTGAACTCCCTGGGCGGATCCAGATGCAAAGCAGACCGGACCTGCCCTGCCTCATTCGGATGAACTGCTTCCTGCGGCGGGCGCCATGGACAGGCTATGATCAGGCTTCCCGGCGGAGCGCACCGCCAGTTTCGTCGCATACTTGTATGAATATTTGCTCATCCCTTTGAGATCTTCCATGGAAAATAACGCCATAGCTAATCCACCAGTCAATAACGGAATGTCTCCGGCAGTAGAAAGCACTTGTTTCAAACCAGCCCATCATTCCTACCATCGGGGAGCCTCAAAACGCGACCGGGCGACTGTTTGTCGATAGTTTTATCTAAGGTGTTAAATTATCCTAAAGCCCTCCGACCACCACAGTATAAGGTAAATTGCGTCCTGATTCATTCCAATAGAAGTCACTGTTGTCTACGGCCAATACCTGCGAGAGAAAACTTGAGTGCACTTCTCCATAGGAGGTCAGCTTGCCATTCACAAGCGTTCCATAATATAACGCAGCTGAGTCTCGATTCACCCAGTAGAAATCCCCACGATCTACCGCCAACAACCGCCCGGTAAAATTGTCGTCCACGTTGCCTGTGGACTGCAATTTCCCATCTACAATCATCCCACGACATAACGCAGTCGAGTCTTGATTTACCCAAAAGAAACTGCCATTGTCAACTGCCAATAAACGGGCTGTGCACTGGTCGTCCAAGGTACCAATTGCCGTCAATGCACCATTTGCAATTGTCCCGTAGTACAGTCTTGCCGAGTTCTGATCCAGCCAGTAAAAATTGCCTTGGTCGACCGCCAATAGACGCGCAGTACAATTACTGTCTGCTATACCCGTATATTTGGACTGGCCATCCATCATGGTTCCATATTGCAGCTCTGTTGAATTGTGACGCACCCAATAGAACTTGCCCTGATCCGCTGCTAGTATTGTTACTAAGGATGGGAAAAGTAATTGGTCCACCTGCAAACAAGGAGTAGGCGGCCAAGTAAACGAGCCAAGACTTAGATATGGATCCATATCGTCTCGTGCCCTTGCAAGTACAGGAGGCTCTGGATTAAGCCAGCTGTTGTGGAGTTGAAGCCCCACCGGTCCATGCGAACTGCCAAGGTGGCCCCCAAAATACATAAATGGGCGGTTTTCTGTTTTATTTGAGTCCAGTAAGGTGATATCCTTTGGAATAAAAGAATAGTAGCCACCACTATGGCTTGGCGCAGTGGCTAAGGATCCTGAGGCATTGGGCCAGGTTTCATGAGATCCGTGTTCGAAAAATAAACAAGGATGGACGTAACCGTCCACGCCCTCTGCGAAGTAGACATCAGAATCTGAGGCCTCATATGATGAGTAGTCAAGCAATTCTCCGGCACCTATCAGTGCCTGCTCCCATTCAGGTAGTTTACTAGTATCAATCTCGTGATATTCCCGTCTGCACGGCACCTTCCGCACTGAAATATGAGTTGTTACCGCGTTAGGATCTGCGGTTACATCCAACCCATCGATGACTTCAATAGGACATCTTTTCGGGTCTCTCCTCACTGGCAGATCGAACGCCTGGATGATACAGCCGTGAATAATAAATGCTATTCTTGTAATACAACCATAATACTCGTTGTAAACCATTTGGACGCAGATCAGGTCTCCTTTATGATCTCTTGTTGGGAGGGGCGCAAACTTATTGAAAGCAAACAAAGTCCAATATTCCAGATTGTATATCTCCTTATCCCGGTAGCTTCCGATTGGGGTTATATGACAATAGGATCCTGTCCCATTATTGTACACGCCTGGCCAGGCCTCGCCGTGCGCGGCAGAATCATCGATTTCAATCACCGCCTCAGTGGAAAAGCCGGGATTATGAACATCGGAAGCCGCTAATACCGAGGAATAATCATGGTTACTGTTTGCCAGAGGCGTGGTCACATTTCCACTTTTCAGATCGGAATGATCATAAAAAAATTGCCACGAGCACGGTCTGTATCCTTCGCCATTGTCCCTCGAGCTGAACAAGTAACAGGGTTGGTTATGTAAAGCCATTAAATACGAGTAGGCGCCCTGTAATTCTGTGGGACTCAGAATGGGGGTTCCTGGTGTATTGGTTGGGCAGGCGCCATTAGGGCTCGTACACGGGGGACCACACCCATCAAGGGAAGATGAAAAAACCAAGCTGCCACCAACCATGGTTGCGAGCTTAAGGAAATTCCGCCGGCTCAGTTTCTTGAGATGATCTTGGAAATCTCTTGGGTCAAAGGTTGTCATAAGGTCTCCTATTGCTGTCTGGGAGGCTATCTGCACATTAGGAATTGGTATATACAATTTGTGCTGCTCTCATTATCGCGCTTTTTTTTGCCTTTTCAAGACCGCTTTGTTAGGTTTCTACTCGCTTATTGGATTATTACTTGGGGAATCGGCGTTATCAGGCAGGCTTGTTGCCAAGGGGAACGATATCCCGAGGAACCAGGGGGTCGAATTTTGAGGCATTCGATGAACGAGCCTTTATCGCAGCCACGAATTGCGCGCCTGGTTTCATCGTGGGTTAAGCCCTTTAGAATGCAGTCGTTGCGCTGACACTGGAGAACACGCGAACATCTTTCCTATCAGCCGAAGCGTGCTCGCGCTCAACCACCTGGGCGACCGTTACGTCGTGAAGGATGCAGACATACCCTGTCGGGATGTAGAAACAGAGAAGGCTGTGCACGAAGTTCTTGTCTCTTGAAAATCAAGGCTGCCGTGCTATACTGAATTCGGTTTCATGGATTGTGTAAATAGGTGAAGCGCTTAGGTGTATTTGGTCGGGGGACTTAAAGCTGCTCTGCATGTGATCACCACAACTGGATTGCAGATCATCCGAGGAGGAACCTATGAATAGCCAGTTTAAAAAAGAGAGCATAATGGCCCAATGGATAATTGCTATTTGTATCATCGTGGGCTTCTTTTTGAGTTCTGTGCTTTACTCCTTGCAAGCCGCCAGCCTAGCGCAAGGGTTTTCAATTGCAATAACAACACTAACCGTTGCTGGAGCTGCCCTCTTGGTCGGGGGCCTGCTCGGGTTCCTCTTTGGCATCCCTAAAAAGTTTCAACAGGACTCTGCCGCCATTTCGAACCCACAGGGTAATTCTGTGCAGGACGCCAATAATAGAAATAGTGCATATCAGGAGAATACTAACTTAGAGCAGATTTCCGATTGGCTTACCAAGATTCTTGTGGGTGTCGGTCTTACCCAACTTGCAAGAATCCCCTCGGCTTTACAGAGCTACGCCGATTTCACAGCCTCAGGGTTGGGCAATTTCTCCAGCAGCAAAGTTTTTGCTGTAGCTCTGCTGCTATATTTCCTGATCTGTGGTTTCCTAATCACCTATTTGTGGACAAGGTTGTACCTTGCGGGAGTCTTTGGGCAAGCTGACCGGGATGCCATGGGAGGGATCGTGAAGAAGGTCAGCGATATAGAAGCCGATGCCAAAGCATTGATTATCATCCAGCGACAACTTAAGCCAACAACCAATTCACAGCTTATTACGCAGGGAAAATTGGAAAAGATCATAGGATCGGCGTCCGTCTCTGGCAGAGAACAGATTTTCCAACAGGCATGCAATATCTTCGGAGGCGACTTTGAAAATCCAAGAATGGAATCGACCATCCCGGTATTTCGAGCTCTGATTACTAACGACCCGAAGAATTATTTGTATCATGGTTGGCTAGGGTTTGCAATGAAGGTGGCCAGAGATATGGATTGGAAAGAAGCCGAAACCGAGTTGACGGCAGCCATCCAACTGAGAGATTCAAAGAATTACGATGTATGGATAGAAACCAATAGGGCAGATGTTCGCATCAACCATGACGCAAACTTCCTGCAAGGAAAGCAATCCACCGACGAGTTCAAGAATATTGTTCTCGCCGACCTCAAAGTGGCAGCTGGCGATCCCAATATTCAGTCTTACACGAAAATTGCCGAGTGGCTAAAATTGAATGATCCACAGGCCGACCTCCTTTCAAACTTCTAGCCTCTGGAGATAAAATAACTCAGACCAGCGCCCACTGATGGGTCGAAAAAATTAAGTATGTAACCAATTCCCATGCGGTATCGCGCTAGCTTGCAGGATTGTACTCGAAATGCCCTGCTTTTACTGCTGATAAAGGAACAGGGGCCCCATTTCCCGTTTTGGGTGCGACATTTGCTGTTGCAGCGGCTATAGAAAGACTCCCACAAACAAGTATTCCCTCCTGAGAGCACCGCCACCAGCCGCCGGCCTTTTTGTATCGTATAATAGGGCAAGGTAATTCTATGGCTGCCATGAGACCGAGTGGACTTATTGCTGTTTCGCGAAGGCGCCTCCAGGTCTGAGGGATACATATTGCCGTCCAAACGTACCTCTGAGGGTGAACTGAATCAACTGATCTCCCAACAGGGCCTGGTCCCATTCCTCGAGACTACCCAGGTGTTGGTCGGCTTGTTGAGCGCCGAGGCGCGCCTGGTCCTGGCGAACCCCGCGCTTGCGGGTTGGAAATCCGCTTTGTCAGGCCCGGAAGACTTCCAGCAACTTGTCGTGCCCTCGGCGCGCGCCGGGTTTGATCAGTTGCTGCGGGAGGCCAGGCAGAAACACCAGGTGCTGCAGGGCGAGCTGGATCTTGGTCTGGAGAAGCAGCCCCAGCGGTGCAGGTGCCTTTTCGTGCCTCTGGAGGACGGACGGGTTCTGTTCTTTGGGGAGCCAGCCGGCCTCGCCTTCGACCTGACCGAAAAATACCAGCGCCTGCTTCAACGCTTTGAGGAGGCAAGTGCCGAATTGACGGAAACCAGGCGGGCATTGGAAAGAAAACAGAAGGAAGTGCAGGCGGTGATCGCCCAGGCTGACGAAGTATCCCATATCGATTCCCTGACCCTGCTTGCCAACCGCAGGCAGATCGTGGCCGATTTGCAGCGCCAGGTCACTTTCTCTGAACGTTATGAGGGCCCGTTTTCCGTCTCCATGCTGGACTTCGATCACTTCAAAGAGGTCAACGACCGGTACGGCCATGCGGTGGGTGACTCGGTTTTGCGGTTTGTGGCTCTGCTGCTGCGCGATCATGTCCGCTCACCGGATATCCTCGGACGGTATGGCGGCGAGGAGTTCCTGCTGCTGCTGCCCAACAGCACGGTCAAGGCCGCCGGCGAACAGGCGGAACGCCTGTGCCAGTTGGTGCGGTCCACCCCGATCACGTCCGGCGAAATTACCGTGGCCATGACCATCAGCATGGGGATTGCACAATACCGCATCCACCGCGAAAATTGGGAACAGCTGCTCAATCGCGTGGACCTGGCCCTGTACCAGGCCAAGAATCGCGGCCGCGATCAGTGGGCCGTCATCGAGTGAAGAACGGGAATCAAGGAAGGAGCCTCCGTGTCCCAGGTCGATCCGCTTGTCAAGGATTTTCTGGCCCAGAAGAAGATCGCCGTGGTCGGCGTCTCGGATCAGCGCGAGACGGGCTGCAATTCGAACTATCTCAAATTCAAGAACGCCGGCTATCAGGGCTACGCCGTCAATCCCCGCCTCCGCACCTATGACGGCGCGCCATGTTATCCCGATCTGAGATCCATCCCCGAGAAACCCGACGCGGTCTTCATTTTTGCGAACCCCAAAGTGACGGACCTGATCGTCCGTCAATGCGTGGAACTGGGCATCGGGCATGTCTGGATGCACTGCATGATGGGCACCCGGCCCGGTCTGGCGGCCGGCATCAGCAGCGTCTCGCCGGAGGCGGTGGAGCTGTGCCGCGCCAACGGGATCGCGGTCATTCCGGGAACGTGTCCGAACCAATTTCTGAAGCCCGACCCGTTTCACAACCTGATGCGGATCCTGTGGCGCACACTTGGCTTCCTTCGTGTAAACTAGGGGCATGACAACAAACACCGCCGAAGATCTCGAAAGCGAAAAAATAAAATTCCCCGCGCACGGCTGGCTGGGAGTGATCCTGGCCGGCCTGTTCTGGCTGCTCAACTGGAGTTTGAGCGGGCCGCGCACGAACTGGGGTTTCTTTCCGATGTGGCTCGGCTTCTGTTTGACCGTCGATGGGCTGGTCTTCTGGCGCACCGGCAGCTCGCTACTTACCCGCAGCTGGCGCAGGTATATCGGACTGTTCCTGATCTCGGCACCGGTCTGGTGGCTCTTTGAAGCGCTGAACCTCCGCACTCAAAATTGGATCTATCTCGGCATCGGGGGATTCACGCCCTGGCAGTACGCCATCTGGACGACGATCAGTTTCACGACGGTCATCCCGGCCGTGTTTGGCAGTGCCGAGTTCATCGCCAGCTTCGATTTCATCAGGCGCCTGAGACGCGGGCCCGTGATCGGCACCGGTACGCCGACCACCCTGGGCTTCTTCGCCGCGGGCTGGCTCATGCTGGCGCTGGTGCTGATCCGGCCGGATATCTTCTTTCCCTTTATCTGGCTGTCTCCGTATTTCATCATTGAACCCATTAATATCTGGCTCGGACATCGTTCGCTGGCCGATTGGACAAAACGCGGGGATTGGCGTCCCGTTATTTCGCTTTGGCTGGGCGTGCTGCTGACGGCCTTCTTCTGGGAAATGTGGAATTATCTCTCCTATCCAAAATGGATCTACCATGTGCCCTGGGGCGGCTGGTTCCACCTCTTCGAGATGCCGCTCCTGGGATACGGCGGGTATCTGCCGTTTGCGCTCGAGTTATATGCGATCTACCATCTGGTCGTGGGATTGCTGGGCGATAAAACCGCGGCCTATGTTCGGGTGGGCGGGGAGGAAACAGGCTTCTGACCCGTCTGGCGGCCGCGGCCCAGGGTGAGAGCTGATTGGGATGCCTCCCGTATTTGTCACCGATCGGCGCGATGCGATCGTTCTCTATGCGGCCTATTTCATCTGGCTGCTGCCGGAAGTCCTCTACTCTTTTACGAAGAGGCCCGCCTCGAACGCAAAAGTGGATGACCGCGCTTCAGGTCTGGTGCTGCGGATCTGCATCTATCTGGGAATCCTGGCCGGTTACGGGTTCGCCTTTGCCTTTCGATCATTTGCCATCCCCTGGAGGCGGGAGTTCGTGTTCGGCACCGGCCTCTTTCTGATCGCGGCCGGGGTCGCCCTCCGCTGGTATTCGGTCCGCGTGCTGGGAAAATATTTTACGCTGCGGGTCGCGATCCAGCCGGGACAGACCGTGGTCGAGGACGGACCGTATCATTGGATCCGCCATCCATCCTACAGCGGCGCCCTGCTGACCCTGCTTGGCTTCGCCCTGGTCTTTACAAACTGGCTGAGCCTGATCGGCGTCACGGCCATTGTCTGGATCGGCTACAGCTATCGCGTCCGGGTGGAGGAGCAGACGCTGCTCAGGGCCCTGGGCGGATCCTATCGACAATACATGGATCGCACCAAGCGCTTCATCCCCTTTTTGTATTAGCCGCTCGCCCGCCATTCCTTGAGGCGGGCAAGCGGCACCTCTTCACGGCCGCGCCCTGCGCCCTGCATTTCTGCGCTTTCTGCCCGCGATCATCAGTTTCTCTATCCAGCCCACGAACGGTTCAGGCGGCAGATAATCGACCAGGGGCCACTCTGCCAGTCCACGCGTCTTCAAGACGGCGTTGGCGGCCTTGATGCCCGTCGCGCAGGCGCGCTCGAGGAAGAACGAGGGCAGAGGGTCGCGCACCCAGTCTCCGGCGCAGAAAAGATCCGGCCAGGGTGTTTCGATTCCGAGATGTGATCCTTTGGGTCCCAGGCTCGGCAGCGTATGGACGGCCGCGTTGCGCTGAAGGTGTTGATGGAGCAGGTGCCCGCGCAGCTCCGGATAGACCTGATAGAACTCGCTGATCACCTGGGCCAATAAGACCGCGTCCGCTCTTTGCAGGACCTCCTGCGTTCCATAAATATGCACTTCGACCGCGGAGCCGCCCGTCGATCGATTCCATTTTCGATAGGACGAATAGATCCGGTCAAGCCAGAAAAAGTTGTGCATCACAAAATCGCCCGTGAACATTCCGCTCTCCGGTCCGCGGGCGGGCGCGCGATCAAACCACAAACGCACGATGGCATTGGATAAACTGCGCGGAAAATACAGGTCAGTTCGGTCGAAACTGTTCCGGAGGAGGGTGGAGGCCGCGGCGGCATCCACCGCCAGGATGACCTGCCTGGCGCGCAGCACTTCGCTGCCGCAGTAAGCCGTCCAGGTGGAACCGGCCTGCAGGCGGTCGACTTTTCTGCCCAGCCGGATCTCACCGCCCAGTTCGCGCACCCGTCCCTCCAGCGGCTCGATGACCGATGTGCCTCCGTCCTCCGGCAGGTAGGAGAAGGCCCAGGCGTCCCGCCGCAGGATGGTGTAGAAACGCAGGAAGGCCAGAAAACCCGCGAGCGGGATCTCCTCCGCCTGCGTGGAGAAACCGTTGCGCGCCAGGCCGATGAAGAACGCCCGCAGGGCGGGCGCCCAGTCTTTGACGAAATCATTGAGCGTGTGCCCTTCCAGGGGCTGATCCTCGCGAAATGGGTCGATGCCGACAGCCATGATCAGCAGCGACCAGACGTGAAACATCCTGGATAGATCGCGCAGATCGATCATCCACCAGAAGCGCGGCCGAAGAAAGAGTTGAATGTAGTGGAGCGGCGCGGGAAAAATGCTGTATCGAATGGCGCTGCCGACGGCCGCCCGGCGGGTCTCCTGGCTGTCGCGGTAGATCCACAGCTCCTCCTGAGACGGCGTGAAGACGGGCCGCAGATGATGACGCGCCAGCATGGATTGCAGGTTTCGATACTGCGACCAGATTCCATGCACGCCGTGCTCCAGACGAAAGCGCCAGCCTGCGACCTCGACTTCTTCGCCGCCCGCCAATCGCCCGCCCAGGAAGCGCCCATCCGCCTCCAGGAGCAGCGGCCTCAATCCGCGCTCGGCCAGATGCAGCGCCGCGCTCAGGCCCGCCATTCCGCCGCCGATGATCAGGACCTCGCCTGGCCCCGGCGGCTCAGCCGGCGGCATAGGTCTTCAGATTTCCATTGCGGCTGGGCGGATAACGCAGGTATTCGTAGAGCAGCGTGAAAGGCCTGGATTGCATCAGCGACGGCTCGATGTAACATTGCTGGAAACAGCTGTGACAGGTGCGCGGCGGCTGCCCGTAAAGCGCCTGGGCCCGCCTCCAGGCCTCCGCCCAGTCCTGGACGTCGAGCAGATTCACCCCCCGTCCGCCCTGACCCTGATCCGCCTTTTCGAACGGGCGGCAGGGATAGGTCAGGTCACCGTTGGGCATGATGCGGGGCGCCAGGGTGGGATAACAATCGTACGGTTGAAAGTTGATCAGCGTTTGAAGGTAGCGGATGCTCCCCGCGATCGGCGCGCCGCGTTTCTTGTATGCGATCAGCTTCCGGATGAAGGTCTGATATTCCGGGGAGACGATCAATTCATAGCGGACCCAGTTGTTCACCGCCTGCGGCGAGAATGAGATCAGCAGATGGTGCTCCACGCAGAATTCGAGCAGGGCGCCTGCGCCGGAAAGGGTCTCTGGCGAAAGGACCGCGTTGACCATCATCCGGTAGCCGAATTCCCTCTGGCGGAGGGCGTAATTGCGAATGTTGGCGTGAATGGATCCGGCGGAGGCGGCGGGCACGCCGATGGTCTGCGACCAGCTCTCCGCGTCCAGCGAATCCAGGCTGACGATCAGGCGGTCGACGGCGGAGAGGGCCGCCTCATGCCTCCCGAGCAGGAAACCGTTCGTGATGAGTGTGATCTCCCGAAACTTCATTTCCCGCTTGGCGCGCCCCAGGAGCTCGTCGATCTCCGGATGCAGGAGCGGTTCGCCGCCCGTGATGAAGAGCGCCTCCACGCCGGAGCGGATGACGCGCAGGACCCGCAGGGCCTGCCCGAGCGGCAGGGGCGGCTCGGCATGGTCGTTGCGGCGCGCGCCGAAATCTTCGCAGTAGGCACAATTCAGGTTGCACTGCGTGGTGACATAATAGATCGCCACGCGCGGATCAAGATGACGGTCGCTGCGCGCCAGTTTGATCAAATTGGAAGCATAGGTTAACATGGAAGGGATTATACAGGGACTCCGGGGGGGATCAAATTGCAAACTGTTTTCAAATCCGGCCCCCGCAAGTGCTGATACAATGGGAGGACCATGCCGACCAACATCGAGATCAAGGCCCGTGCCCGCGATTTTGCAGAACTTAAGCGCCGCGCCGAAGCCCTCAGCGATTCGACGCTGGAGGTGATCCCTCAGGAAGACACGTTCTTTGTCACCCTGCAGGGCCGGCTGAAACTGCGCGTCCTGGCGCCTGCCCGCGCCCAGCTGGTGTATTATGAACGGCCGGACCGGGAGGGCCCCAAGCGTTCGGATTATTTTATTTTCAACACGGATGATCCCGAAAATCTGAAGCGGGTGCTCGAACTGGCACTGGGTATTCGCGGCGTCGTCCGGAAAACGCGTTATCTGTACCGGATCGGGCAGACCCGGGTGCACCTCGATGAAGTGGAAGGACTCGGCCAGTTCATGGAGCTGGAGGTGGTCCTGCGGGACGATCAATCCGAGGCGGAGGGCCACCGCATTGCCGGCGATCTGATGCAAAAACTCGGGATCGCGCCCGCCGATCTGATCGAGGGCGCCTATATGGACCTGCTTGAAGAATAACGCAGCCAGGAGAACCTCATGTCCAAAGTCAAAGCCATCAATCATGTTGCCCTCGTGGTGGACGATATGGAGAAATCCCTCTCGTTCTGGCGCGACGCGCTCGGAATGGAACTGCGCGAACTGCGGGACGTGCCCGCGGAAAAGTCGCAGGTGGCGTTCCTGCCGCTGGAGGGTTCCGAGATCGAGCTGGTCCGGCCCACCTCGGACGATTCGGGCATCGCCAGTTACCTTGCCAAACGCGGAGCGGGGATGCATCACATCTGCGTGGAAGTCGATGACATCGGCGGGATGCTGGCACAATTGAAATCCAAAGGGATTCGACTCATCAACGACCAGCCGCGCACCACCTCCGACGGCAGGCAATACGCCTTCGTTCATCCGGAGTCCACGAGCGGCGTGCTGCTCGAGCTGTACCAGATCTGAAGGCGCGCGGCCCGGGCCATCTCACTCTTGATCATGCAGGCCATGCTGGAAAATATCGAATCCATTCTCCGGGATCAGTGCAGATTGGACCGATCGAAGCCGATCCTGGTCGGCGTGTCGGGCGGCCCGGACAGCCTGTGTCTGCTGGAGGCCCTCCGGCAGGCAGGCTACCCTCTGGTCGTCGCGCACTTCAATCACAAACTGCGCCCCTCCGCCGATGCCGAAGCCGCGGCGGTCGAGGCGATCGCCGGGCGCTGGGCGATCCCTTTCGTGCTCGGGAGCGCCGAGGTGAGCATCTTTGCAGAAGCCAACAGCCTTTCGCTGGAGGAAGCCGCCCGCCATCTGCGCTATCGCTTTCTCTTCGCGCAGGCCCGCCGGCTGGATGCGCAGGCCCTTGCGGTGGGGCACACCGCCGATGATCAGGTGGAGACGGTCCTGATGCATTTGATCCGCGGCACCGGCCTGACCGGACTGAAGGGGATGTCCTACCGTACCATCCTTGCGACATTTGACCCGGATATCCCCGTTGTTCGGCCCCTGCTGGATACCTGGCGCGAAGAGACTGTTGCCTACTGCGCCGCCCGTGGTCTTCAGCCCCAGTATGACCCCAGCAACGATTCGCTCAACTTCCTTCGCAACCGTCTGCGGAACATCCTCATTCCCACCCTGGAAACATACAATCCAAAGTTCCGTGAAGCCCTCTGGCGCACGGTTCAATTGCTCCGTGCCGATCATGCCATCCTGCAGGAGGCCATTCAGGCGAACTGGAACAGGAGTCTGATCCTGCAGGCCGAGGCGTACGTGATGCTCGATCTGTCGTTCCTCTCCAAGTGCGCGCCGGGCCTGCAGCGTCATATCATCCGCCGCGCCGTGGATTGCCTGCAGCCCGGACAGGAAACCGTGTTCTCGGTCCTGGAGCGCGCCTCGGCTTTTCTCGCGGACCCCGCCCGGGTCCGGATGGATCTCACGGGCGGGTTGACCCTTTTCCGGGAAGGCGATGCCTTGTATGTTGCCAGGCCGGGTGCCGAGTTGTCGTTTGATCGCTGGCCGCAGATGCCCTCCCAGAAAGACTCGCTCGGCGTCTCCGTGCCCGGGCAGCTGGATCTGTCCGGCGGCTGGAAGTTTTCGGCGGAGCAGTGGCGGCTTCCGGCGCTGGCCTGGGAGCAATCCTCCCGGAACCAGGACCTGTTTCAGGTCTGGTTGGACGCGGAGGATCTGCCCGATCCTCTGGAGCTGCGGGTCCGGCGCGAAGGTGACCTATTCGAGCCGCTCGGCCTGAAAGGTCATTGGCAAAAATTATCCGATTTCTTCACGAATGAAAAACTGCCGCCGCGGGCCCGCCCGCGCTGGCCGCTCCTGTGCGCCGCGGAGCGGATCGTTTGGGTGCCGGGCTTCCGCCCGGCGGAGTCCTTTAAACTCAGACGGTCGTCCCGGAAGGTGATGTATTTTTCGATCACCCGCCCGCGCGAACTCAGCGAGCAGACTCGCTGAGCTGCCTCAGCTTCATCCCGATTTCACGCCATTGGATCTTTGAGATTCCCAATTTGACGCGGATCTTGTCCGGCTCGAGGCCGGAACGGAAATCGCGCAACGCGCAGGTCCAGCGGCACATGTCGAATGACAGGTGCTTGGCGAGCCCCGCTTCTATCCCGATGTCCTCCAGGATATATTCGAGATTGCGCGGCGACCAGGGGAAAAGCCGGTCGGTGGGCTGGTACTGGGCCAGGTATTCCTGATAGGGGGGGAGCCAATCCTCGGTCAGCAGAAGCTTGCGCTCCTTGTAGCGGTTGGCGGCGCTGGGATAACGGATGAAGACCTGCGGACCGCCCGGGGCCCGCACTTCAACATGATTGAGGTGGATGCCGAGCAATTCGCTTTTCTTGATCCCGGTTGTGAGCAGGAGATGGATCAGGGCGAAGGGCCGCGCGTCCCGCGTTTGGGCACGGCGGTGGCGATCCGCCGCGGCCAGGACCTCGTCGAATTCCGCCTCCGTCAGCACCTGGGGCAGCGGGCTGATGACCGAATGTTGCACGACCTTTTCGGCCGGGTCGAGCACCAGCACGCCGTACTGGGTCAGCCAGCGGTAAAAGGATTTAACAGAAGTGATGCGGCGCGCCAGGGTCTTCGGACTGCATGGCACCTCGCGTTCCTTTTCCATCCATTCCAGGAAGCGGTTCAGGTCATTGGTCGTGATCGCACCGATGGATTTATCCGGCGGAAAGAACTTCGTCAGCAGGCGTATGTCCGACGTGAAGGCCTTGACCGTGTAGGGCGAACTGCCCTTATCGTACAGGTAGGACTGCCAGGCCTGGATGGCGGGGGGCAGAAGCGTGTTGGTAGTGAGGTGAGCGGAACCTTTGGTCTGCATAGTCTCCTGTAGATAGTGTAGCGAAAAGAGGCGCGGATGTCAACCATGGCCCCCCGCGCCGCCCATTGCGGTAAACATGAGCCGCAGCCCAGGATCGTTGAACAGCAAATCAATTAAAGACGCAAATCCAATTTCATGCGGTCGGCTCCACGCTGTGTTGGGCGGTCCCGCAGGCCGCCTGATCCAGGCGCGGGGCACTCCCCGATCGGCGGGAACCGCGCCGGATAGGCGGCCCGCCCCCATATCCTGGGGGCGGAGATTTGCAATGATTACACAAGAGAGGCGATCGATGCGATAGAGCGATCCAGAACAGGAGGCGAAGAACTTCACGGCATATAGCGCGTCCAAATATTCTGACCAATAAACCACAGCGCTCCATCCGGAGCCACAATGATTTGATTAGGTGAAAAGATCCTTTCCTGATCTTGTGCAATCCGCGCCCAATTGCTTCCATGGGTGCGATACAATATACGGCCATTCTCGGCTGTAAACCACACTGCCCCATCGGGCGTAATAGTGAAATCCTGCGACATTGTGCAGTCGCGAAAAGATGCTTTTTGAAGACTTTCGGCGGAATATTTTTCCGCTGAATTGCATAACACCCAGATAGCGCCATCTTTGTCCACGGTAAGATCTGTTGCATTCTGTAAGGTTGCTTGCTCAATATACTTCCATCCCCCGCCGCCATAAAGAAATAAACCTCTGTTCTTCACGAGCACCAAAACTGAACCGTCCAGTCCAGCTTTGATGCGAATCGGATCCACGATGGATTGGCTGGCATCACCGCCAATTTTCATCCGGGTAATTTTCCGAAAGTCGCCGCTTGCTAAAATGTCCGGAGTCAAATTGGTGATAAAGCCTGTGTCTGACAATGCCCAACTGCCCTCAGCCGGGGCAGCTATCAGCTGACTCACATTGAAATACAATGTGTATGATTGCACTTGATCGGTTATTGCATCAAAATAACAAATTACTGGAGTGCCGGGCGACCAGCTCCAAATTGATCCTTTTGAATCTACAACGAAAAGATTGTTACTTCCAAAACATTGGCGATTTTGGTCTTGAGAAATTTGTCGCTGAAAAGGAGAAATGAGCTGACTGCCATCAAACCGTTCCGGTACATCGTCTTTGTCAACCCACAAAGCTCCGTCCGGCGCAAAGCCGATAACAGGAGATGAAATGACATCAGACCACGGATCAGTGGAAGCGCCTAAAATGTTCCAGTTCTTCCCATCATATAAATAAGCGGCGTTATTGCTGGAGTAAAATACCGCCCTGCCTGAAAATACAGCTACTGGCACAATTGATGTCGGATAACCACCGCCCCTAGGTAAAGGCGGGAACTGCAGTTCCTGAACCCCTCCATTGTGAATGACGTAAACCTCATCGAAGACCCCTGGAGCATAATCATCCTCAATTTGAAACCATACATCGCCGTCAAACGTCAGATGCGGCGGGCCAGATAAAGTGAATCCAAAGGGTTTTCCCGGTATAACCATAAGGTCGAAACTATTTCCGTCAAAATGCACAAGAGTGTTGTTTATTTCAAAGATCAAAGATCCGTCAGATAAAGTTAGAATCTGCTGCGCTCCCCGCAGGTTGTCATAGCTTTTCCAGGTTCGACCATCATATCTAATTACCTGCCTGCATCCCAAAAACCACAAATAACCGCCGCGTGATTGGTTGATCGTAAAACTCTCATGGCATTGAGGAAGAGTTTTAACATCAAAGACGTAGCTCAAGGCCGCTCCATTCGAGGACTGAATTGAGTTCCAATTGCTGTACCACAAGCTATCTCCAGCGTTTGAGATCACAGAATATTGTGAGGCACCCCAAAACCAATCAGGGCTGAGTATCCATTTTCCGCCTGAATATGTTGCCACTTCACCGCCAGCGGAGAACACATATGGCTTTCCTTTGAACATCGTTAAATACCGGACGTCTCCAGGGATGCCGTCCAAAGCAGTATAGCTGATCATTTCTCCAGTTTCAAGATTCCAACGGATTATGCCACCATTCCTAAGCGCCCACAAATAGCCACTAGAATCATAGGTGAAATCGGCAGGCATTGATTGACCTAAACCACTAAAATTCATCCATCCACCATGCAGACCGGGCCAAGGTACTGGCTGTTGTACTTGTGCCATTGAACTAGGCGGTGGGTGAAGGGTAGAAACCGATGTCGGATTGGATGAGATAGTTGGTGCCTCATTTGGAACAATGACTGCTGGCCCGCAGGACGCAAGCGAAAACGCCAAAAGAACCATAATGCTGATTTTCATTTCTCCTCCGCGCAGATGGAGAATTGTTCTTCTAAGATACGTTGCATAGCCAACTGCGGTTGCGAACGGCCGCCCAACGATATTATAAATGAAGGGGGCGCCCCCCAGACTGCCGCCGCGGCCTGGCTCTGCTCAATGGGACAGGTCCTGCGGCTGGAAGCAGGGCTGGTAGTCAGAGCCGAGGATCACACGATATTGGATGGATCCGTCTGCATTCGGTATGGTCAGGATCCTGGCCGACGGGAGCCCGAGGTCCGCCAGGATCGCCCGGCGCGCGTTCGGGTCCTGCGCCTTGGTCATGTCGATCAGAACGGAACTGGCATAGTTCTGCCCCTGGGCATCGGCCGTGGAGGCCTGATAGCCGGCGTAGTTGAGTCGGTTCGCGGCGAGGGCCGCCCAGCCGTTGAAGGGCGTGCCGTTCTGCACCTCGACGCGGATCGCATCCCGCTGGCTCGAAGTGCCCGAGAGCGTTGTGGCCTGGACCAGGAACTGTTGCAGCGAGGGTTGATTGGGCAGCAGCACGTCTGCACCGCCGGGCGTCACCCAGGCGCTGACGTAGGGCGGGCGGATGTAATAGCCGCGGATGTCCGCGTTGGTGAGCTTGGGAGCGTAGACGGCCAGCTTCAGGATGTCAGCCAGCCCGAGGTCGGTCGTGATCGTGGAGGAGAAATCGCCGTACAGCTGCGGAATGCGGGTCAGGGTATTGGTCTTGAGGGCCTGCGCGAAAATGGCGCGCAGGACCTCCTGTTGACGGCGGCCGCGGTCAAAATCGCTGGACTCCTCGCGCGAGCGCGCGTACCACAGCGCCAGATCCCCGTCCATGTGGACGATGCCGGGCTGGACCGTGTATTCCCCCCAGTTGTCCGGATTGTTCGGATCGGAGCCCGGATCGATCAGCCGCCAATCCGTGTAGGGACACGCGACCGGCACATCGATGCCGCCCAGCGTATCCACGATGCGGCTGAAGCCGCCAAAGTCAACCATCGCCATATGGTCGATGCGGATGCCGAGATTGTAGCCGATCGTATCCCGCAGCAGCGCGGCCCCCCCGCCCGGATAATTTCCAAGCCCGTATTCATAGGCCGTGTTGATGCGCTGCATCCCGACCGTCGGGATGTAGACCCACAGATCGCGCGGGATGGAGATCATCGAGACCTGCCCGTCCTTGGGCCACAGGATGACCGCCACCAGGGTATCGGTCCGGAAGGAGGTGGGGGAGCCCTGGTCATGACCGATCAACAAGAAGTTGATCGTGTTGTTGTCGATCAAGGCTGGAATGGGAGTGATGCCCACGCCCGCCGCAATGGGAGGCGGCACGGCCGCCGTCGGGAACAGGGAATTCAAGTCGACGGTTGCGCTGGGCTGCAGCGGCGGGATGGGCGTCGGGGAGGGGGTCGCCGTCGGGAAGAACGGCTCGAGAGTTGGAACTTCGATCGAGTAAAGTGAGGTCGGGGTGGCACGCGACCGCTGGGGAGGTTGGAAGGCAGTGGGCGTGGCCGAGGCGCCGGGTGCGGCGGTGATCAAAACGAACGGGGGAGGCGCGGGCGCATCCGCCGGGACGGCGCTGCAGGAGGTCAACAAAAATGTGAGGATCGCCAGGAGGCGCGGTAAGGAGGTCTTCGACATGGATCGGATCTTCTTGGCTTGATCCGGCTCTTCCGAGCCGGTCAGGGCGTAGAGGTCGCGGACGGCGCGACGGTCGGGGTGAACGTCGAACTGGGTATCGCGGCCGGGGAGTTCGTTGCCGTGGGGGGCGCCGGAGAGAACGCCGGCGTCACGGTGCCGAATATCAGGATGACGATCACGCTGGGCGTGAGCGGCGGGACATTCGGTACCCACAGCAGATCGCCCGGTGTCAGGAATGTCGCGGGGAGACAGTTCGCGCGTTGAAGTTCGAAGATGGATGTGCCGTACAACGCCGCGATATGGTACAGCGTATCTCCCGGCTGGACGACATAGCTGCGCACCCAGCCGTAGGGGGCACCGCATGAGATGGGCGGAGAGGTCGGCGGGGGAGGCACATAAATGTTGAAACCGGGTTCCAGGCTGTCCGTGAACAAACAGTTGGCCCGCGCCAGCTCGTAGGGGGCGATCCTAAAACGCGCTGCCAGGTCCTCCAGCGTCTCGGAGGGCTGGACCGAGATCAGAATCCATCCTCCCGGCGGGCGGCAGTTGGCGGCGGGAGCTGGAGTGGCGGTGGGAGACGAGGTGGAGGAGGGCAGGAAGGTGGGACCGGCCTGGGTGGAGGTCAGCGTTTGAGGAACGGCGGGCAGACTTGGGGTCGGCGCCGGAGAGGGTGCCGTATAACTTTCGGCCAGCGCTAACGAAAGGCCTCCGACCACGAGCAGGACGGAGACCAATCCATAAAATAGTCCACTCCCCAGCTGGCGCACGACCCGCATCATGGCTTTTCCTTGTCGGAGGGTGCGGGGCTGGCTTCCTTGGCGATGGGCAGGAGCACGCCGAAGGTCGCGCCCTTGCCGGGTTGATTTTCCACCCAGATGCGGCCATGCTGGGCCTCCGTCAGGGTCTTGGCGATGGAGAGCCCGACACCGGTATCTCCGATCCCCTGGATCAGGACATTGTCAGCCCGGTAAAGGCGCGTGAAAACGCGCGGCAGATCCTCGGGGGGGATCCCTCCGCCGCTGTCTGTGACCTGGATCATGATGTAATCCTGGCCATTCTCGTTCGTGGTCTGGACCTTGAGGTGGATGGTGCCTTCGATGGGTGTGGCGGCGCCCGCGTTCTGCAGCAGATGGATCATGATCTGCTGCACCGACTCGCGATCCACGCTCAGCGGCGCGATTTTTTTTGGCAGATCAAGATGCAGCGATATGTTCTTTTCGCGCACCTGGCTGCTGGTATAGGACATGGCATTGTCTATGATCAGGTTCAGGTCGACCGGCTCTGGCTTCTGTTCGGCCAGGCCGCTTTCCAGCGTGGTGACCTGGATCATGTCGTCGATCAGGCTGCCGATCCGTTCGGTGGAGGCTTTGATCCGTTCGACGAATTTGCGCTGCAGGGCGCCGAGGATCCCGATCGACTCGCCCAGCAGCAGATCCGTATACCCCACAATGGACGACATGGGCTGCCGCAGCTCCTGCGAAATGGAGGCGAGCACTTCCGCCTGCTCGCTGGGTTTGTTATGGCCGGGCCCGCCGCCGCTTTCGAGCTCCATGATCTTGATGTTGGCCTCGGCCAGCTGGTTCTGCAGCCGGGCCACATCCTGCAGGGTGGTCTTCAAGTCGCCTTCGACCTGCGAGTCTGTGCGCCTGCCGCGGCCGCGCGCCGAGTCAAGCTCCTTTTTCATCTGCTCGATGGTCCGCTGCGATTCTTCCTGTACGGCGAGCAGGCTGCTCAAGTCCGCGCTCTGTGCGGCTGCCTTTTCGGATTCCGCTCTCGTCGCTTCCAGTTGTTGTTTCAGTTCCCCGCTCTGTTTTTCAAGCTGCGCGATCCGGCTCTGCGCGGTTTCGAGCGCCTGCTTGGCCTGCTCGCCGATCTGCTCCAGCTGGCTGATCCGCCGGTTGCGCTGGATGATCGGCACCAGCGAGACCGCGATGTTGGCCAGGAAGGCCTGATCCTCCGCGCTCCACAAGCGGTTGGAGTACGGGGAGAGCAGGATGATGCCCCCGAGCGAATCCTTTTCAGGAGTGACGATCGGAACTCCCAATAGGTTGCCGGGGTTTTGGAGCCCGAGCAGATCGCCCAGACCCTTGATGTCGGCGGAGGTGCTGGAGGCGGGCATGCGCACCGGCCGCCCGCGCTGGATGGCATTTGCCAGCATCGGGATCGAACTCTTGTTGAGGCTTCCGCCCTCCAGGCTTTCTTCGCGGATCAGGTCATAGCCGCTCGTGATGATGATCTGGCTTTTGTTTTCCGTCAGGTACAGCAAAAAGCACAGGTCGGACAGCATGGTCTGCGCGATCGCGCGCGTGATGGCCTGGCTGACCCTGGGCGCGCTCGACTCGGCGGCCAGGGCCAGCAGGGCGTGGAACGTCTTGGGGTCGGTGCTGTAGCGCCGCCGTTCCTGGACGGGCGCCTCCGCTTTGCCTTTTGAAGTCCTGGCTTTGGAGGGCCGCTCCTCGGCCCTCAGGGGCGCCGTGACGTTGATCGCGCCCATGTTGAGCGGCGCGGGGAAGCGCTGTGGCAGGGTCAGCAGGATCGGATAGGCCGCCATATAAGCCAGGCGGATGATGCCGGAATAATTTCCGGTCTCGGGGAAGGCCAGATGCCCGAGATGGCCGAGGCCGGCCAGCGCCAGAACGGCCAGCCCGTTGCCATAGCCGTTGGGCCGGCGGATCAGGAGGATCAGTGCGCCGATGAAAATAAAACCGATCGAGGCGATCTGCCAGAGCAGATCATCGATCGTGCTGTTATAGGTTGTCAGCGAGGATTGAGGCGGCCAGGTCAACAGACTGAGCCCCAGGGCGGCGGCGATCAGCAAACTGATCAACGCCCCGGCCGCATCCGCCGGACGGCTGGGTTCGGGGAACGCCCACAGCCACGTGATCCAAAGGAGGCTGAAGAGCGTGAAGGCGCGGTCCAGCGGAGGCAGGCTGGCGGTCGGATTGATGATGCCCTGCCAACCCAGCCCGCTGAAGGCGAACATGAAGAATTGTGCGCAAAGCAGAAATCCCAGTCCCAGCATGGTGCGGCGGGCTTGGGGAAATTCACTCGAACGCCAGTGATTGAACGCGGATTGCAACGCGCTGGCAATTGAAAATACCAGCACGAGGTGATAGATCAAATTCCCTGGCGGAGCGGTTAACAGCGAAAAGATCTGGCTGAATAAGGCGCCCATTCGAGGGCGATTATACTGCGATTATTGCGGCGGCGCACTATAATTGCCTGCGTGCGCGCTCGAATATTGTCCGTGATCGGAGTTCTCCTGCTTCTGCTTGCGGCGGCGGCGGGCCCGGTGATCTATGCGGGCTTTCAGGACCTGCACTCGGCCCAGGCGGCGCTGGCGGGGAAAAAATACGAAGACGCGGCGCAGCACTTCGAAGCGGCCGCCGGGCACCTCCCCTGGCGAGGCGATCTCTGGGAGCGGGCCGGACTGGCCGCGTACCTCGATCAAGATAACGCCGAGACCATCCGCCTGCTGGAGACGGCACGCCGGAAAGAATATCTTTCGGCGCAGGGCTGGGATGCGCTCGGCAGCGCCTATTGGAACGCGGACGACCGCCAGACCGCCCTGGCAGTCTGGCAGGCCGCTGTGCGGGCCTACCCGGACGATGTCCCTCTCTACGATCGTCTAGCGATGGCCTATCATGAAAATGGCGATCTCGCTTCCGAGGAGCAGGCCCTGATCAAGCGTCTATCCCTGGCCCCGGCCGCGAGCGCGCATTATCAACTTGGTCTGCTGCTGCTCTTATCGGATCCCTCTCGCGCATTGAACGAACTGACCTCCGCCGCTTCCATGGATCCTCAATTTGATCCGGCCCTGCAGACGCTGCGGGCGGCGCTCGCGGTCTCGGCGGCCGCCTCCCATCCTGCGGACCGGTACGTGGCGATCGGACGCGGCCTGGGATTGGTCGAAGAATGGACCCTCGCGCAGAATGCCTTTGGCAAAGCCGTCGCCGCAGATGGGCAGGATGCCGAGGCCTGGGCCTGGCTGGGCGAGGCCCGGCAGCATAACGGCGGGGATGGGCGCGCGGATCTGGAGCGGGCCCTGGCACTGGGCCCCGAGGATGCCATCGTCCATGCGCTGCGGGGCCTGTATTGGAGGCGCCAGGGAAGTTATGCTCAGGCCCTGACCGAATATTCGCTCGCAGGCCGGATCCAGCCGGATAATCCTGCCTGGCAGGCCTCGATCGGCGATGCGGAGGCGCAGACCGGCGATCTCGTTTCCGCCCTGGCTGCCTACCAGAAGGCGGCGCAGGCCGCACCCAACGATGCGGCCTATTGGAGTCTGCTGGCCATGTTCTGTTCGGATAATGATCTGCATGTGCTGGATATCGGGCTGCCCGCTGCACAACAGGCCGCCCGGCTTGCACCGGACGATCCGCAGACATTGGATGTGCTGGGTTGGTCATTCTCCAACGCCGGCCTGCTTTACACCGCACAACAGGACCTGCAGCGCGCGATCAAGCTTGCCCCCGATCTGGCGCTGGCCCATCTGCATCTGGCCGAGAATTATCTTCGGCAGGGTGACCGCGCTTCGGCCCGGGCCGAGCTCGATCTCACCCTCGAACTGGATAAGGATGGAGCGGCCGGTCAGACTGCCGCGCAGCTGCTGCGACAATACTTTCCCCAGTAGCCTGCAAAACATGTTTCGATCGGTGACTTGGCATCCTCGTTCACTGCTGGAGGAGGCAGAGCTGGCCAAGAAGCATGTTGTAGATTTGAAAGCGGATGAGCGCGAAATGTTGAATGGCTTGATTGCCTCCGGACCCCTTCATGCAAAGCCACAAGTTTCAACCAGCGCTGAGTGAAACCAAACAATTCCTCCCCTTCAATATGACTCCCCTCAAGATTATTATTCCGATCAGACCAAGTAAATCGCAGGATGCACATGAAGAAAAGAGCTCTTTGTTTCATAATCCTGCTCAGTATCAGTTATTTGACGAGTTGCGCTCCTCCCGTTCATCACGCTGATCCATTCTATAACCATAATGAAAATGACTTTCCTAGGAGTCACCTTCCATTGATTGACACCGTTGAGGCAATACAAGAGAGATCATCTTCTCCATAGAGATTGGGAATAGACGA
>DATJBI010000010.1:0-5882 GCA_035515435.1 Anaerolineales bacterium | reverse complement strand
TGGGAGGGGTCTGCTCAAGCACCCAGCGGATGGGCTGATGATCTGCGCGGCGGATGGCCATGAAGATGCGCGGCATTAATGGAAAGTGAAAGGCCATGTGGAATTCGTCGCCGCTGCCGAAGTAGGTCCGCACGTCGCGCGGCCATTGATTTGCCTCACACAACAGGACGCGCCCGGGGTAACGCTCGTCCATGAAATGCCGCAGTTCCTTGAGGTAGGCATGAGTTTCCGGCAGGTTTTCGCAGTTCGTGTCATCGCGCTCAAAGAGATAGGGCACGGCATCCGCGCGAAACCCATCCACACCGAGATCGAGCCAGAACTTCATCACGTTCAGCATTTCCGCCCGGACCGCCGGATTATCATAATTGAGGTCGGGCTGCGAGGCGTAGAACCGGTGCCAGTAGTACATTCCGGCGCTGCCGTCCCAACTCCAGTTGGAGCGCTCGGTATCCAGAAAGATGACGCGGGCGTCGCCGTATTTCTTGTCGGTGTCGCTCCACACGTAATAGTCATGATACGGGGAGTTGCGATCGGCGCGCGCGGATTGGAACCAGGGATGCTGATCGGACGTATGATTCAGCACGAGGTCCGTGACGATCCGGATGCCGCGGCGATGGGCCTCGTTCAGGAGCGTCTTGAAGTCTTCGAGATTTCCGTAGTCAGGATGGATCCCGCAGAAGTCGGCGATGTCATACCCATCATCCTTGAGGGGCGACGGGTAAATGGGCATCAGCCACAAACCATCAACACCGAATCTTTGCAGGTAATCGAGTTTCTGGGTCAAACCTTGAAGGTCGCCGTGGCCGTCACCGTTGCTGTCATAGAAGGCGCGCACATATATTTGATAAAAAACGGCGTTCTTGTACCAGAGATTGTGAGTCATGCAGTTTGTCTTGCGTTTTTATCCTTTCACCGAACCGGCCAGGAGGCCGCGCACGAAGTATCCTTGGAAGGCAAAGAATACGATCATCGGAACAATAAATGAAAGAAAAGCGGCACCCGTCAGGATGTTCCAGTTCTGGCCCAGGGGGTCGATCAGATTCTGGATCTGCACGGTCAAGACCGGGTGTGTGGTCAGGAAGACCTTGGCAACCAGGAAATCATTCCACACCCACAGGAACTGGTAAATGCCCAGCGAGGCAATGGCCGGCATCGCCAAAGGGAGCGCCAGCCGTCGAAAGGCGGCCCAATGGCTGGCCCCATCCAGATATGCGGATTCGAAGATCTCGCGCGGCAGGGAGCCGATAAAGTTCCGCATCAGGTAAATGGCATACGGCAGCCCAAAACCCGTATGGAAGAGCCAAATGCCCAAGAAGGTGCTCTGCATGCCGAGCCGGGCATAAAGCTGGGCGATCGGAACCAGTGCCATTTGGAGCGGAACGATCTGCAGGCCGATCAATAAGGCGAACAGCCACTGCCGACCTTTGAAATCCAGCCAGGCGAAGGCATACGCGGCCAGCGCAGCCAGGACGATTGGCAGGATCGTGGCTGGGATGACCACGATCAGCGTATTGATGAAAGCAATGCCCATTCCGGACGAATTGAGAATATCGCTGGTGTTGCAGTTCATTACAGCCAGGGTGCTGGGCACCTTGTTCTGGCAATCCGGCAGGTAATCCGCAGTACCCTTGTAGCCGACGATCGCATCAACGTAGTTGTCGAGTGTAAATTCACTCGAAGCTTGTTTTTGTCCTGAGAGGGTCTGAAGATAGGTGAGCACCGGCGTCAGGGTGGTGATGGCTTCTTTCGGGGTTGAGGACAGGGTTGGATGGAGCAGGTGAGGCTGTCCATTGACAGGTTTGCGCAGCATGAGCAGGAGGCTGGCGGCGCTTTGATATTGATTTACTACGTTCGGATTCGACAAGTCGGCGGAGGCAATGGCTTTTCCGTTTGCGCCGTGACAAGAGGAACAATATTGCGTGTATTCAGGCTGACCGACCGCTTTGGGCTGCGGCAGGAAGACCGTCCACCAGCCGGTGGTCTGTACAGCCTGGCGCGATCGAAAAGAAGTGACAAATAGCCCGAGGGTCGGGATGATCCATAACAAGCACATCAGGATGACCGCAAAGTGAACCGGGACTTTACCGAGGGCCTTGTTGATCCGGTCGAGAGGATTCATCGCGCTGCCTCCTCCCGGCGGAATCGCTGCACGTTGAAGATCATGATCGGGATGGTCAGGACGATCAAGACAACGGCGATCGCGGTGGACTGACCCGCATTCGTTACAATCAGCTCGAACATGCGGTTGGCGATCACTTCTGTATCGAAGTAACCGCCCGTCATCACGTACACCACATCAAAGACCTTCAGAATGATGATGGTCATCGTGGTGGCGACAACAACGACCGTCGGCATGATGGAGGGCAGCAGGATGTTACCAAAAACCTGGAATTCATTGGCGCCGTCCACCCGGGCCGCCTCCAGGATTTCGGCAGGGACGCCTTTGATCGCCGCAGACAAGATCGTCATGCAAAAGCCGGCCCACAGCCAGACGCCGACCAGCATGAGACAAAAATTGTTGATGATGGGCGCACTCAGCCAGGCAACCGGCTGTCCACCGAGGGCCGTGAGGATTCCGTTCAGGATGCCGATTTGAGAACCGCTGCTCTGATAATCGTAAACGAAACGCCAGACCACACTTGCCCCCACGAAGGAAATTGCCATAGGCATGAAGATGATGGATTTTGCCAGGTTCTCATACGGCACGCGGTCGGCCAGAAGCGCAAAGAACAAGGCGCCGATGATTGTGCCGGGAACCATCAGCAGGATCCACAACGCGTTATTGCGCAAAGCTGCCAGCATTTCCGGGTTGGTGAGGGCGTAGCGATAATTCTCAAGGATGCCCCAGCAAGGCTGGCCAGCGGCACAGGTGGTCGCGGCCGATCTTAGGCTGTGCGCGTCCAGCAAGCTCAATCGAACTGTGGCAAACGTTGGGTATACGATAAAGATCGTCATGAGAATGAGCGACGGCAACAAATACAGCCATGGCGCCAAGCGGCCCTGCTTCATGATTTTTGGAACCATAGTTCCTCCATTCGATGCGGGGAGCGCTGGGGCATGGTTAGGGCATGCCCCAGCGCGATCTAGACTTTACGTCCTATCGATTGTCGTGTTCTACTTTCCTTGCAGCGACTGAGTTTGCGCGGCCGCCACAGTATCCAAATTGGTTTTGATGTCCTGGCCCTGGGCAACATTGACCACCGCTTTCCACTGGGCTGTTGCGTACGGATTGCCAAGCGCATCGCCCGTGGAAAAGGCATAGCCCTTCGCATTCGCAAAGATATTGCCCAAGGTAGTCATCATTGGATCCGTGTAATTGCCAGCAGCCCCTTTGTTGGCCGAGAGGCCCCAGTTGGTCGCGGCGAAGTTCTGTCCACCCAGATCGCTGGTCCAGTAGGCAAGGAGCGCCTGGGCAGCCGGCGAGTTACTGAAAGCATACATGAAATCGGCACTCACCTGGACGCCCTGAGCTCCCGGGAACGCAAACGCATTGTAGTCTGTGCCGAGCTTCAGATTCGGATATTGTTTGGTGATGTTGCCTGCGGCGAAGGTGGCCTTATCCACCATCATCGCTTTGGGCGGATTTGAAAAGACCTGAAGAATCGCATCACCGAAATTCGTGCTGACCGTGCCTGTCGATCCGCCGACGGTATATTTCGGATCGCTGGACCACTTTTGGAAGATCTGGTAGGCAGACATCACACCGGGATCATTGTACGGTACCTTGCCGGAGATGATGCCGTTGACATAATCCGTTCCTTGTGTAGCCAGCAGAATGTCCTCGACGAAGTCCGCTCCCGTCCAGCCGGTCGCTGCGCCGCTTTCGAGACCCATTGCCCACGGCACATTCCCATCCGAAGCCATCTTGTCTGCCAGAGTCTGCAGATCGGCGAACGTGGTCGGGACGGTATATCCGAGCGCCTGGAATTGCGCAGGGCTGTACCAAATAAGGGTTTTCATGTCCGATTTGGCGGGCAGGGCATATAGCTTGCCGTTGGATGTACCCAGGTTGATCCAGTCCGAGGCGTAATTGCCTGCATTGGCCCCGTCCGCATCGAGAGCGACCAACTTATCGGAATAGAGCTTTATCGGGCTGAGGTCCGGCCAGAACAGGACGTCCGGCGGTGTGCTCTTCACCATGGTATCCAGGACCGCGGCATCGCGCGTGGACTGTGCGTTAATCTTGATCCCGCAGGCATCCACCAGCGGTTTGACGATCGTGTTGAAGTTTTGCTCCTCAGAACCCGTCCACTGATACAGGACACTCAAGGTATCCCCGGCCTTGGCGCCCTTACAGTCAATGCTGGCGGCGGGCGACTGGGTTGCGGTGGCCGCGGGGGCCGCGGTCGGAGGCATCGCGGTGGGTACCTGAGTGGCAGGCACCGCGGTGGGCGCCTCGGTGGGTGTGGGCTGTGGTGCGCAGGCGGCTGCGGCCAATGCGAGCACCACGAGTAGAACGAACATCTTGCTCAATTTAAACATCTTCTCATCTCCTTATGTGAGTTTTTCTTGGATGGTTCTAGCTGGTGAAAACGAATCGTGCTGGGGTCACCTCAATCGACCACCTCCTTCCTTTTATTAACACGTGTTAGCAAGCGATGCATCTGGACTCTGCTTTCGGGGAAAGGTCAACTTTTTTGAGTGGAGGTCCGAACGATGATTTCCGAATTCATGAGCAGGTCGTGCTGATCAAGGCCTTCGCCTCGGATCAGGCGGATCAGGCGTTCCGCCGCGGCCCAGCCCAGGCCGTAGGCCGGCAGGCGGATCGTGGTCAGGGGCGGATCGAAATATTCGGCCAGCGGGATGTCATCGAAACCGACCAGCGCAATATCCTGCGGGATGCGCAAGCCGGCGCTCTTGATCGCGAGCATCGCACCGACCGCAACGACATCGCTGGCAACGAAGACTGCCGAGGGCCGCTGCCGCGCCGAAAGAGCCAGCAGGGCCGTCATGGCCTCAAAACCGCTGGAGGGCGTATAGGCACCCTCCTTCACGAGCGTCCTTTCCGCCGGCAGCTTGGCGTGTTTGAGGGCCTTCAAATATCCCGCCCGGCGCTGCCGGGCAGACGTGTAGCTGAGGGGCGCATTGGTGATCAGGGCGATGCGGCGGTGACCGCATTCGATCAGGTGGTTGACCGCCAGTGCCGCGCCTGCGGTCGCATCGATGTCCGCGAACGGTATATCGGTATTGGGCAGCTGGCCCATGAGCATGATCGGTACGCCCTCCCGATGCAAGCGGATGATCTCCCGATCGTCCCGGCGCGGGCCCGAGAGCAGGATCCCGTCCACATGGTTCTCGCCGATCAAGCGTGCGTAGCCTGTGGGATCCTTCGGTTCGACCGCTTTCAGCAGGACATGAAAACCGTGCTGGATGGCCGCCTGTTCAACGCCGAGGATGACCTGGGGCAGAAGGGCGTCGGCAAATACCTGTTCAGGTGATTGGTAGAGGATGAGGCCGACCGTCCGGGACTTTCCGCTCGCCAGTCTTAAACCGGCCTCGTTCGGATGATAATTCAGATCGCGGGCGACCTTCAAAACGCGGTTGCGGGTGACCGCGCTGATGCTGACCCCCGGGACCTTGTTCAGCACGAAAGATACGGTCGTCCGTGAGACGCCGGCTTTCTTGGCGACATCCAGGCTGGTGACGCGCTTGGAAAGAGGCATGAAGTTGGTCCTGTTTACTAACACGTGTTAGTACCAGTATACAGATTCGCGCGCCCCCTGTCAAGCCCCGGCGATGGGTTTGTTAGCCCAAAGTAGTAAAGTCCCCTTTAACCAAAGTTAAAGTGTCCCTTTTCCCCAAAGTTATAATGTCCCCTTCCAGAAAGGGACAGAAAGTGGATGAACTACTAGACATGAGCACAAAAGAATTGAGCAAATTGG
>DATJBI010000009.1:0-14660 GCA_035515435.1 Anaerolineales bacterium | reverse complement strand
TTCGCTCGGCACCTCGATGTCGGCTCATCGCATCCTGGGGCTGGACAAGGTCCCAAGGGTCGGGCTGTTCGCCCGTTAAAGCGGTACGCGAGCTGGGTTCAGACCGTCGTGAGACAGGTCGGTCTCTATCCGCTGTGGGCGCAAGGGATTTGAAGGGAGCTGCTCCTAGTACGAGAGGACCGGAGTGGACAGACCTCTGGTGTGCCAGTTGTTCCGCCAGGAGCATTGCTGGGTAGCTATGTCTGGCAGAGATAACCGCTGAAAGCATCTAAGTGGGAAACTCGCCCTAAGATTAGATCCCTGTAATCCCATAAGGGAGTAAGACCGCAGGTAGACCACCTGCTATATAGGCAGTAAGTGTAAGCGCAGCAATGCGTTAAGCTAAACTGTACTAATGGTCGAGGGCTTAATCCCGTGGTGCGGAGAACTTGGTACTTTTCCGAAACTACATCATTCGAAATGCTATTCAGTCCAACGTTGTGAAAACGTCCCTTGGTGATTTGAGCGGCAGGGGTACACCCGGTCCCATCCCGAACCCGGTAGTTAAGCCTGTCAGCGCCGATGGTACTTGGAGGGCGACCTCCCGGGAGAGTAGGTCATTGCCAAGGGGCTTTTCTTTTAAGAGAAGCGAAAGACTGCTGAGCTGGGCAGTCTTCTTTAATTAAGTTCCCTTGCACAAGAATTTGTGCTGGGAGAGTAAGTCATTGAGGATTTTAAGAACTGCCCGGTTTTGGCTACTTTGTTCGTTCACAAAGTATTGCGATGATGGTAGGGAAGCGGAGATTGAGATCGCGTCTTATCGGATGACCGAACCGGTTCATGCAATCGGCAATGCATGTTTTATCCCAAAAATCCGCGGTGGATGAAACAAGTAGCTGGCACAGGTGCTCACTCGACGAGAAGAGATCAAGAAGAAGACGTTGCAACACCGGCGTCTGCTCAAATTGCAGAACGCCACGGTAATCATTTCATTCCGGGAATCTCACGTTAGCAAACCGCCCTTTGTGTCTCAAATCTTCTGACGATGCGCACGCCCACTGGTGCTATAAAATTGGAACAATAAGGCCCGGCGACCGGCGAACAAAGCCGGGCCTTATTGTTCCTTTCTTATTCTTTGTCAAGATCAAATCAGGACATTGCCAGCTTTTCAGCTCGCAATAATAGGATGGGTAAACACGACTCCGGCCATTATTGTTGGTCGGAGTTGCTCGGTCAAGGTTTTCTTTGCCTCTGTACTCCACTCCCAAATTATTCACGGTTTTCATGAGGAGCACCAAGCTTTTCATATCACTTTGTGAGCAAAGGGATTGAACTATCACTAATCACTTTCATTATAACAAACTGATTATTTTTTGACGCTACGCACGCTCTGAGAAGTGACCCCCTGAAAGAAATGGGACTTGACGAAAACCCGAAAAGATATATACTAGAAATATATATTACAGGAGATCAAATGGAAACAGCCAAACTCTTTCAAAATGGTAAAAGCCAAGCGGTTCGACTTCCCAAGGAGTTTCGCTTTGGAGGCGACCGCGTATATATCAAGCGAGTTGGCAACGCGGTTATTCTTCTTCCCTACCAAACGCCATGGGAAACCTTGATTGACAGCCTCTCTGATTTTTCTACGGACTTCATGAGCCAACGCAATCAACCGCCTGTGCAAAAACGCAAGGATGCATTCTCATGAAATACATGCTGGATACCAATATCTGCATTGGCTTGATTCGCCAGAAAACGCCGAAGTTGATTCGACGGTTAACTCGTTGTGCGGCGGGTGAAGTTGGCGTTTCTAGCATTACAGTTGCAGAATTGGCTTATGGCGTAAACAAAAGCACTCAGGTTGAGAAAAACAAATCTGCTTTGGAGCGATTTCTTCTTCCTATTGAAATCGCAGATTTTGACCAGCGTGCATCCGTTGCATATGGTTTGGTGCGCGCTTATTTGGAGCGCGAAGGTAAAATCATTGGCTCCATGGATATGTTGATCGGTGCGCACGCGTTAAGCCTCGGCATATTATTGATCACCAATAACACGGATGAATTTCAGCGCATTCCAAAATTGAAGGTTGAAGATTGGATATCATAAAATACTTTCGTGGGGATTTTGACCGAAAGTTTTGGGCGTTTCTGTAAAGTCCCTGCCAAGGGGCTTTTCTTTTAAGAAAAGCGGAAGAAGGCTGAGCTTGGCAGTCTTCTTTTCTCTTAAACAAGAATTTTCTCTGGGAGAGTGGGTCATTGAGGATTGTAAGGATTTCGCCACTGGGAAGTCGTGAGCAGGGACTTGCCTTCCAGGCTCAACAACAGTTTACAACTGCAGTCCTTGGATGAATCCCTGAACTGGTAGCGCGCAGCAAAAAATGACTGTGGCCTTTCGAAGGTGCAGGTGGATTTTCTGCCGAACTACTTGAGGAGGAACGCTTTATAATCACAGCAAAACGTAAATCATCGTTTTTTGCGAAAATGGAGAGAGAGAGTTTTGGGCGTCTCTGTCAAGGCATGGCCAGGGGGCCCTTTCTAAAGCGCAAGACCTCCAGCACGGAGGTCTTTACTCTGTAAATATTCGGCATTTCCCCAAGCCAACCGGCACGATCCAGCCACTCGTATTTACACGCGGTACCGTCATTGGACTGTTTTACGTCTGTAAGCCCTCATCGCGAATCCGTACGAAACAATAAGAATACCCAGACACCATGCGAGTGCAATCCAAATATCATTGCCGACAGGCTGCCCCGCCAGCAGTGAGCGTATCGCATCGACGATGGAGGTAACCGGCTGGTTCTCGGCAAAGGCCCGGACCGGCCCCGGCATCGACGCGGTCGGCACAAACGCCGAGCTGATAAACGGCAGGAAAATAAGAGGGTAGGAAAAGGCGCCTGCGCCGTCCACCGATGTTGCGGACAGCCCGGCAATCGCCGCGACCCAGGTCAAGGCCAGTGTAAACAGTGCGAGGATCCCGGCCACGGCAAGCCACGACAGGACCCCCGCCGACGAGCGGAAGCCCATAACGAGCGCCACGAGAATGATGACGATCACCGAAATGGTGTTGGATACGAGCGAGGTCAGCACGTGCCCCCACAGCACTGTGGAACGTGCAATCGGCATGGAGTGGAACCGTTCGAAGATGCCACTTTGCATATCCAAAAAAAGGCGGTAGGCCGTGTAGGATATCCCGCTTGCAATCGCGATCAACAGGATTCCGGGCAGCAGGTAATTCACATAGTTCTCGGTGCCGGTTTGGATCGCTCCGCCGAACACATAGACGAACAGCAGCATCATTGCGATCGGAGTGATGGTGACCGTGAGGATGGTGTCCATGCTGCGGAAAATATGGCGCATGGAACGCCCCAGCATGACGCCCATGTCGCTGAAAAAGTGTTTATTCATTCTTGCTTTTCCTCCTTTTTGCCGATGATTGCGAGGAAAATCTCCTCCAGTGACGGCTGTTTTTCCACATATTCCACCTTGGCGGGCGGGAACAGCCTTTTCAGGTCGGCGAGCGTGCCGCCCGCGATAATCCTGCCCTCATGCAGAATGGCAATCCGGCCGGCAAGCTGCTCGGCTTCCTCCAAATACTGCGTGGTCAGAAATACCGTCGTGCCACCGTCGGCAAGCTCTTTGACGGTCTTCCACACCTCCAGGCGTGCTGTGGGGTCAAGACCGTTGGTCGGCTCGTCGAGGAAAATGACCTGCGGTGCTCCAATCAGGCTCATGGCGATGTCGAGCCTGCGGCGCATCCCGCCCGAATAGGTGGAAACCCTGCGGTCGGCGGCATCGCCCAGGCCGAAGCGATTCAGCAGATCATCCGCGACCTGACGCGTATTTTTGAGGTGCCGCAGCCTGGCGATCATGACCAGATTTTCCCGCCCGGTCAAGATCTCGTCCACGGCGGCGAATTGCCCGGTCAGGCTGATCGACTGCCGCACGTCTTCGGGCCTGGCGGCAACATCGAATCCGTTTACAGCGGCGGCTCCGCCATCCGGTTTCAGCAGTGTGGTGAGGATTTTAACAATCGTGGTCTTGCCCGCGCCGTTCGAGCCAAGCAGGGCGAAAATGCTGCCCCTTTCCACCTCGAAATCAACGCCCCTTAGGACAGGAAGATGCTTGTAGGACTTTTGCAGCCCTTTGCTTTGAATTGATAAGTTCTGCATCATCGTTAATCCTTAAATAAGGGTGACCTTGGACAAATCGGCTCCCAAACCTCTGAGCGCGGCATAGGTCAATTTATCCATCCTCGCGCCGTCAAAGCGGATGGTTTTGAATGCAAGGTAGTTTCGGTTGGTCACGGCAAACGCCACACGGAAAGACACGTTTCTGAGCGTCGCGCCCTTGAACGTAACTTCGTTCAGCGTCGCCCTGTCAAACTTGACGCCAATGAAGGCCATTCCATCCAGGCAGAGCCCTCGCAGGTCACAGTATTTGAAGTCCACGCCCTCAAAGGTACAGTTCTCAAAGACCGTCTTCCTCAGGTCGGTCATCGTCAGCTTTACATCGACCAGTTTTGCATCGGTGAATTTGACCCCGTCCAACCCCGACATGCTGAATTCGGTGCGTACCAGAATGGTCTTGTTGAAGCTCGCACCCGTCAGGTCAAGGACGGAAAAGCTGCAGTCTGTCAGATTTGCGCCGTCAAAATTGCCTTCGCGCACATCGCTGGCCTTAAACGAACTGCCAGTCAAGTCTGCCCCCGAAAAGTCGGAGCCGCGCAACGCACTCGCTTCAAATTTTCCCTGACGCGCCGTAACACCTGCAAAGTCGCTCTTCGCCAGGTCACTGGCGCTGAAGTTGGTCAGCAACTGCCTCTCCAGCGAGCGGGAGAGGTTGGCCACCTCCTGGACTGTCTGCTCAATGTCGCCGATGCTGTCAATGGTCATCGCAAAGGCCGTTTCATCATCCCGGCCCTCGGCCTTGAGTTCGCGGAAACGCTCCTGTAAATCGGAGAGCAGGTCGGCCTTTAGTTCGGCCACGCTTTTTACGCCATCGTAAGGCGCAAAAACGCCATTCAAATAGTTTGTTAGTTTTTCATTCATCGCATCAAAACTCCTTACAATAATTTATCGAGCACGCGCTTGGCGTACTCCCAATTGCTTTTATTATGGGCGTAAGTAGCCTCACCCTTTGCAGTGATCCGAAAATACTTGCGCCGTCCGCCCTGGGTTTCATCGCCCCAATACCACTCGATATCGCCATCGGCCTCAAGCCGCCGGACGCTGGAGTACATCGTAGCTTCCTTCAACTCATACTCGCCGCCCGAGCACTCGGCAATCAGCTTGACAATCTCGTAACCGTAACGGTCCGCTTCGGATAAGAGGCGTAATATCATCGTATCGGTATGGCCGCGTAGCAGGTCGGATGTGATTTTGTTATCGCTCATTTAATCACCTCTATCGCTGGATTATACGACATACTACTATGACTGTCAAGGTAGTATTATAAATAAATTACTTTGTTCAAAAAGGGATAGTTCAGGATCGGGCAGCAGATTGAAGGGAGAAACAGTACTTTAATTAAATAGATCCCCCTCCGCAAGAATTCCCTCCGGGCTCCCAGGTCATTAGATGGCTCCGATCACTATGAAGAATGTTTGGAGGGGTCACAAAGCAGGTGGCACGACGGAAAGCGAATTCCGCGAGCACCGTCCCAGCAGGTTGTGGCCCGAGGCCGCGAGTGCGACCGGCGAAATCCGCCAATTTGTGCCATGCGCGTGGAGATTTTGATCGCCCTCAGCGCGGGCAAAAAAATCACCCCGCCCGGGTCAGGGAATCAAAATTATCTTTCCCTTCGACTGCCTGCCCTCGAGATAACGATGCGCCTCGGCGGCTTCCATCAGCGGAAAGGTCTTGTCGATCCGGACCTTCAGCTCTCCGGATGCCATCCATTTGAACAGGTCGTTGGCCCGACTCAAAATCTCTGCGCGGTCCACCGTATAATGCTGGAGGAACGGACGGGTCAGAAACAGCGAGCCTTTTGCATTGAGCGTTTGTGGGTCCAGCGGCGGTACCGATCCCGAGGACTGACCGTAGAGCACCATATAGCCGCGCCGCCGGAGGCAGTTCAGACTCTTGTCGAATGTATCCTTGCCAACGGAGTCATAGACCACATCCACGCCTGCGTTGTTCGTCAGCCTTTTAACTTCTGCTTCAAAGTCAGCCTGGGCGTAATTGATGACTTCGTCGGCGCCGGCCTTGCGCGCCAGCGCGGCTTTTTCCTCCGTTGAGGCGGTGCCGATGACGCGTGCGCCGCGCCGCTTCGCAAGCTGGACCAAGAGTTGTCCGGTGCCGCCGCCCGCGGCATGGATGAGAGCCGTCTCGCCTTTCTTGAGCGGATAGGTGTCGTGGCTCAGATAATGGGCGGTCAATCCCTGAAGGATCACGGCTGCCGCCTGCTGGGCATTGATCCCGGCCGGGACCGGAACGAGCCGCCAGACTGGAGCAATCACGTATTCGGCATAGGTGCCCTGAACGCTGGCAAATACCACGCGCTCGCCAAGCCTGACGCCGGTCACCCCTGGACCGATCGCATCGACGGTTCCCGCCGCTTCCTGTCCGAGCGTGAGTGGAAGCGGCCCCTGGTAGCGCCCGATGCGGTGATAGATGTCAATGAAGTTGACGCCGCTTGCCTCGAGCTTCACCCGCGCCTGGCCCTCGCCCGGTTCGGGCAGGGGAATGTCTTCGTATTTCAATGCATCGAGCCCGCCGGGCTGGTGCACGCGGACAGCTTTCATGTTGGTCTCCGTTCTAGAAGATCGCGTCCATCAAATCCCGTTCGCGCAGCATGCGCCGTTTCCAGTTGTTGATCTGGGGAACAATGAAAGGCAGCAGGCGCAGACTATAATACGGCGGCAGGATCGGCACGCCGAGCAGATCGCCGAAGCTGATCAGGACGAAGAGATGTTCCAGACCGCCCCGCTGCTTGGCCAGCGTTCGCGCCTGGTCGTGGATCGCCATGCCAAAGATAATATCCCTAAACGAGCGAATTGGATTCGAAGAAGTAGTCATCGCCAAGTCTTTTTTTGAGGAGTTTGGCAGGGCATGCTTTAAGCATGACCCCTGCGCTATGCAAATAAACTGTCGGCCGTATGTTTGAGTGACTCCACGCCGCGCACTTCGTTCTCGTAAAGCGGAACGAGCGAACGCACCATACCTTCAAACTTCTGCCAGACATCGTCCATGTAACGCGACTGCATGTCCACGCGGTTGCGGACGAATTCCGGCGATTTATCGTTGACCTGGCTCTGGTCGATCAGCATGTTGACGATCACGCCGCCGACCGGGATCCCGAAATCGTGGAACCAGCCGATAAAGCGCGTGATCACTGCAATGGGCAGCGCCTCGGCCAACGTCACGAAGAAGAACGCCGTCAGCGCTGGATCGGTCAGCAGAGTCTGCGCCCTGCCCATCCGATCGCGGAACGAGACCAGGTAATCCATCAGCGGATCCGCTTCTTTTTTCTTCGTGAACGAAAGCAGCTCTCGCAGGGAACGTGCTTCTTCACGGCTCTTCAACATTTTGTTGACCCACAACGAATAGACCTTCGACATCCCGAGCAAACGGCGGGCGTTGGCGGTGGGGGCCGTATCGAAAACGTAGACATCGTATTCATTGCCAAGCATCAAGTCCACCATGTTTTCGAACATGGCCGATTCTTCGAAGGCCGGATTCATCGTCGCGGATTCAACGAAATCATCTGCCTTCGTGGATATATCTGCGAACTTCAGGAACCATTGAATCTTGTCGCGGATTTCCTGCTTGGATCGCTCGATGGTATCTTTCGTGTCAATCTCATAGGCCCACAGATTCGGAACGCCCGCGACCGCCGTCGGCTTGCCAAAGACATTCTGGCTGAGCAATCCGCTCAGGCTGTGGACCGGGTTCGTCGAGGCCAGCATCACGCGTCGACCTTGTTTGGCCAGCCAGACTGCGGTCGCACCCGCCATGACGGTCTTCCCGACTCCGCCTTTGCCGCCGAAGAAGATATAGCGCAATTGCGGGCGGTCGCTTACAAAGGATTTCATGGAGCTCTCAATACTTTTTGCCACCGTTGTCCTCCTGTTTTCCGAACATGATCTCGGAAAGCTTTTGGATCATCTCCAGGCCGGTCACGTCGCGCTCCAGTTCCGGTACATGCGCCGCGACCTGGCTGCCGAACATGGTCTTGATCTGCGCCAGATATTTATCCTGCATTTCAATGCGATTCTTTAAGTAGGGTGGAATGTTTTGCTGAAGCAGTTCATGCGGAATTACCCGGTTCACCACGTAGCCCATGATCGGCACATCGAATTTTGCGAACAAGTCTGCCGCCTTTTCGGTGTCGATCAGGATCATTTCTTCTGGAATGACCACGAAGAAGAAGCCAGTCTTCTCCTTGTCCGTCAGAATTTGAGAAGAGGCATTGATGCGTCCGCGGATGTATTGAAGTTCCTTGAGGATTTCATCTTCCTCGGTTTCCTTCTCGCGCTTGAGCCGCGAAACCATCTCCTGATACTCGCGCATTTCCTCCCGCAGCTTGGTAATCTTGTTGATCCACTCGTCATAAACCTTGGCCATGCTCAAATAATAAAGCGCGTGCCCCAACGGAACGAGATCATAGATGTAATAGTCGTAGTGCCCCTCGACCACGATGTCCACCACCGCATCGAAGATGGCGCTCTCCTCCATGGCGGGTTCTGCGGAGGCGGCCTGGATGTATTGCTCCACCTCCTCGGGCACCTGATCGAAACCGTACATATCGAGAATCTTCTGGCGGATTTCCGCCTGATAGGCCTTCATGTGCTGGTCGGCGTCAATCTCCTGCGCCCACAAATTGTCCATGATCTTGACCGGACCTTTGCCAAAAATGTCTTTCTGAAAAATGTCGGAAAGGCTGGCCTGCGGGTCAACGGAAAAGACCAGCACTTTCTTGCCCTGCCTGGCAAGCCAGTAAGCCGTCGCGGCCGAGAACGTGGTTTTGCCTAGCCCGCCCTTGCCTCCAAACATGATGTAACGGCGTTCGGGATGTTCCTCGAAAATCTGTTTGAGCGACATCGTTGTCTCCTAGAACATGGCGTCCGAAACGTCTTTCTCGCGCAGCAGTCGCCGCTTCCAGGTTGCGATTTGTGGCACCACGTAGGGGAGCAGGCGCAGGCTGTAGTAAGGCGGCAGGATCGGGATGCCAATCATGTCGCCCATTGTGATCAGAATGAAGAGATGCTCCATGCTGGCGCGGGTCCGCAGGGCATAGCGGCTCATGTCGTGCGAGGCCATGCCATAGAGGACCTCCTGCATATTCTTGAAGAAGCTCTTCTTTTCGGGCTGTTTGGAATTCTCCTCGCTCATCAATCTAATCCTTTCTGTTGTCCCTCCCGTTTGAAACAGGAAGGACAATGATGGAGCTACAAGCCATCGAGATGATAATCGTGCTCGTCGCTGAATTCGCGCTGTCTCAGCACGCGGCGTTTCCAGGTGGAAATCTGGGGAACCAAAAAGGGCAATAAACGAAGACTGTAATATGGCGGCAGAACGGGGACACCGATCATATCGCCGACCGTTGCCAGCATGAACAGACTTTCCAGGCTGGCGCGCATCCCCAGGGCGTGTTCCGCAATTTCCATCCCGAACATGCCGTAGAAAAATTCCCGGATGGTTTGTAGAAGGCTGTCTCGCTTCTCGGTTTGAACTGGCGCATTTTTCATATTATACTGGCAAGGCTGTTCAAGATGACGACTCGAGGTGTGTGATGAATCCACAATACTTTCTGGCGCTGGCGGTCCTGATCATCATGGGTTGGTTCGCCGTCGGCATTATTTATAATTTGCGCCGGGGCGATGCGGTCCTAAAGTGGATGCAATCCGGCTTGCCGCGCATCGGTGAAAAAACAACCTTTCGCTGGCTGGGCACTTCTGTGGCGGAACTTGTCATCGCGCGCGCCAAGCCGCCTTTTCGCCGCCTCGAAACCCTGCTGGTCATGAAGCCGCGCGACGTTTTTTGGATGACGATCATGGCGGCGGTCCAGAAGCGCGACGATATCCTGATCTTCCGCGCCCAACTCAGTTCGGCTCCATTTCTGGACCTTGAACTGGCGGATCCAAAAACGTGGAGCGGGCATTCCGCCCTGCAAAATGCCCGTCAGCGCGGCTGGGACAGCCGGCCTTATCACGATCTGCAGCTGATGGCGCCCAAAGGCCTGATCGAACTCGCAGCCTCAACCGTGGATCGGTTGAGCGGGCCGATGCAAGAACTGGCGCCGCGTTACGCGCGGCTCAGTCTGCGGAAGGCAATGCCGAATCTCGAAATTCACATTCCCTTCCCGGATTACAAAAAGGCTGACTCCACAAATCACTTCGAGGCGCTTCGCAATCTGGCGCAGGCCATCCTGGAACCCAGCTGACCGACTTCAAAATTATTCGAGAGGAGAGGCGAGAGAGCCGCCTCTCCTCGTTCGGCAGAATGCGTTAATCATCCGCTGCAGCAGTTGCCGCTTTCCTGGTTTGACCCGTGCCCCGGCCGAATCGCTGATAGGCCTGATACCCATCCCAGCCGATGAGGACGGCCGACACGAAAAGCAGCACTGAAATCAAGATCATGGCCCAGGCGCCGCCCACCGGCAAGGCTGACATTCCCGGCTTGAGGGCAATGGTCACAAGCAGGTTGTAGGCCGTCACCACGATCGCGGCCAAGGTCGTGATGAACATGAACAGGGTGGGCCATAACGCAAAGGCGGGATTCTTCTTCTGTTGTCTCAGCCAAACCGTGACAATCAACAGGCTCAATGCCGCCATCAGCTGATTGGCTGCACCGAACAACTGCCACAGGTAAACCCATGTGCCGGTCAACACCAACAAGATGGTCAGCACCATCGAGATGATCGTTGAGATATGCATGTTCTTCAGCGCGGGCACAGCGTCGCCGCCCCATTCGGAGAGCGTGACGCGCATCACGCGGAAGACCAGTTGGGTGACGGTCAGTACGATGATCATGAAGGTGCCGAAGCCGAGCGCAGTGCCGAACAGCTTGAAACCATCGCCGAACAGAACCGTCAGCAGGCTGCCGACTCCGGCCGCGAAGCGGCCCGCTCCGCCGCCCGTCCCGGCGATGGAAACCGCGACCAGCGAAAGCAGAGCCAGCGTGTTCTCGGTGAACATCGCACCACCGCCGACAGGCAGGGCATCCGTTTCATATTCCAACTGGCGGGCCGTGCCGATCGAGCCGATCAAGGCGTGCCATCCGGAAATCGCACCGCAGGCAATCGTCACAAAAAGCATCGGCCAGATGGGCTGGAAGGAACCGTTGGCCAGCGGTACAAAACCTCCATCGGCTGCCGCACAGAGTTTGTTGGTAACATCGGCCGGCCCGCAGAATGCCGGAAGTGCAAAGGCGCCAACGGTCGGTTTGATGAACGGAGCCAGGACCGCACCGATGGCGCTGAGACCAATCGCCAGCAGGGTGATCCAGAATCCGATGTAGTTGACCGGTTGGGCGAACCTCCAAATTGGCAGCGTGGCCGCCAGGTAGGAGAACACCAGCAGGAACACGGCCCATAATAGGTAGGAGGGCATGGTCTTGATCAAACCGGTCGCTTTGTCGAACAGGGCCGTGGTGAGGCGCGGGTCGGCCCCGGTCGGATCTGTGACCGTGAAGAGTCCGTTTGGGGTTCCGCTGTCAACCGCTTTATTGATCCCAACAAAGACCGCGCTGATCGGTGCCTTGGAGAAATCAAGTCCGCCGCTGGAAGTGGTACCGGCACCGAGCGGTCCGAAGATCACGGCCGCCAATGTCACGATCACCACGATCGCAGTGACCAGGATCAGGTCCATCTTCCATCTATAAAGCATCTGTCCCGCCAGGAAGCCCATCACGCCAAGCATGATGATGCCGAGCGGAACGTCGGGGCGGGCGGCCATCAAGGCGGCCATGATGCCCATGAAGGCGCCAGCCACGAGAAGCAGGTAGAAGAAGATGAACGTGAACAGAATCGAGCGCGTGCGCGGTGCGATCAGTTTGTGGCTGACCGCGCTCAGACTGTTGCCATCGTTGCGAACCGCGACGATGATGGCGCTGTAATCGCTGACCCAGCCAATCAGAGATACGCCGATCATCAACCACAACAAGGAGGGCAGCCAGCCCCACAAGTTCGCGGCCGTGATCACGCCGACAATGGGCCCGGCTGCCGCGATGGACTTGAAGTGATAGCCATACAGCACGTTGCGACTGGTTGGCATGAAGTCCACACCGTCCATATACATCTTGGCAGGCGTTGCTTTCTTGGCGTCCGTCTGGATGATGCTGCGGTCCACTTGCTTGGCGTAAAAGTTGTACGCCACGTAAATGATGACCGCAGCAATTACCACGATCCATAGAGTGTTCATGCTTTCTCCTTTCTTTGGCGAGCATTAAAAAGAATGACGCTTTGGAATTGGGTGTGAAGCCTGGTTATCTGTGCGGGCAGCCTCCTCTGAACTCTTTTGACCAGTCAATTTTGAGCCGGAACGGCCAGCAGATTGGCGATTTTGTGGCTGGCGGATGCCAGGGAATCGCTTCCGCTAAAGCGGGCCTCGCCGTTCACAATCACGGCCGGGAAGCGGTGCGTTCCATATTTCAGGGATTTGTAGAATCCCTCGATGGATGCCGCATCGATCACCTTGACCACGACCCGGTCACAATGCACCCGGAAAATCTCCCGGACCCAATCCGAGACCGCCTGATACTCCTGCAGCAAATCCGCCGGAAGGCTGCTCTCAAGTTGTTCTTCGTGGATGCGCTCCATGCGGCCCGTTTCTTTCCATGCCACTTCGCAATGCGTGCAGTGATAAAAAGCCGTTGGGGCGTAGGCCAGGATTTCAACTTCTAAAGGTTTTTCCACAACTTCCTCCTAACAATCAAAACGCCAATGAGTCATAAGGATACTCATTGGCGCAAAAGTCACAGGACCTGGCAATTCAGATTCGCCAGTCGTTACGAGAATCTGTCCAAGAAAGGCTACGTTTCGCTGCGGAATCATAACCGGAGCATATCATTAAGAAACCGATCAACTTCCTGATGCGAACACTCTGACCACGCTCATTTTAGTACCAATAAAGCTAATGTCAATAGTGAATTAACCGAAATTGTAATTTATCTCACGAATGAAGCTGGCCGCTCTGGGCTTTCAATTCGACCGGCAAGAGCATGGCATAGATCGCGTCTGCGACGGGCGTGGGGAGGCCCCGCTCCCGGCCCTTGCGCCCGATCACGCCGACGATCGACTCGATCTCGCTCGGGTGGCCGGCCTCGACGTCGAGTTGCATCGAGGCTTTGATGTGCGGAGCGGCATTGTCCATGAACGCCAGAGATTTATCCACCACATCCGCCTCCAATGCCACGCCGCTGGCGAGCGCCAGCGCCTCCACTTCGTGCATCAAGCGGACGATCAGGGCGCGCGTCTCCGGCACAGACCGATACTCCCCCATCGGTAGACGCGTCAGGGCACCGAAACTGCTGGCGGCGGAAATGAAAACAAACTTCGTCCACAGAATTCTCAGGATGTTATCGGAGGGTTCGACCGTGATGCCGGTGTCTTTGAACGCCTGGCAGATGGCCTGCACACGCGGCGTGAGGCGTCCGTCCAGCTCTCCGAGGACGACGCGGCGGAAATCCGAAACATGTTTAATGACGCCGGGCGCCGCCACCGCAGATGAGAGCCACGTCGCGCCAGCGATCATGTGTTCCATGCCGACCACTTTCCCGATCCGCTCGACCGCGTCGATCCCGTTTTGCAGGCTCAACACAGTTGTCTCTCCCGCGACGATGGGTTTGATCGTTTGAACCGCCTCGGCGGTGTCATAGGTTTTGGTGCAGAATAGAATCAGATCGGGAGGCGCAATTTTGGAGGGATCGTCTGTGGCCTTGGCCGGTTTGATCTGAAAATCCCCAAAGATGCTTTTGACCTGCAACCCGTTTTTTTGGATGGCTTGTAGATGTGCGCCGCGCGCGACGAAGCTGACATCATGGCCCTGCTTTGCAAGCAGGGCGCCGTAATAGCCGCCCGTTCCGCCGGTTCCCATGATTACGATTTTCATCGGACTCCTTTGTTAACCCTCTAGACGTATGGAGGCTAAAAAAGATTACTTCTGGAATAGCCTCCCTGCTCCCTGCATTCGTCTTCTGCCCGCCCGCGAGCCTCCCCTCTTTTGAAATACAGCGCAGCCCGCGCCATATTGCTTCCCGGTGGAACAACAAATTCTGGCCCAGGGCCCAGGCGGAGCAGTATTTTCGGACCCGGTTAAGAGTGTCGATCGGAAGGCAAGACAGGCAGGGTTTGCGGGCAACCTGCCAACGGCTGCGTTAATTGCGGCCTTGCAAAAGTTTAACACACCTGGATCCTATGACTCGTTCCCGCAATCGGCCAACCCAGGCCTGAACCATCTGCCCGGAGGATTCCCGTGTTTCAGGAGGCATCGTGGGGCGTTTTTCAAATTCTTGCCAATGGCCTTTTCCAGCCGTGCAAGGCACCCACGCCTCCGCCCGGCGAAAAAAAGGGAAACCGGCCACTCACCAGGGGGATATGCCCGTTTTCGATTTGATATACTAACTGCGAGGATGCACATTCCATCCATGTTCCGTCCGCCCCGACCGCGGCTGGCGCGCCCTTCCCGGCTCCTGCCACAACCCGAACGTCGTGCGGCAGAGCAGCCTGAAGCGCCTTGGCATA
>DATJBI010000008.1:0-11839 GCA_035515435.1 Anaerolineales bacterium | reverse complement strand
CGACAGCCTTCAGGCTGTCGCCTCCAGCCTGTTTTCGATTGTTGCCCAGCTTCAAATACGGTATGATTTCAGCATGACTTCCATGATTGCTCTGACGATCGCGACCCTGATCCCCCTGGTATTTCTGTACGCGGTCTATGTTTTGGATATGTACCACACCGGTGCATTTCGCTCCATCCTTTATTGCCTGGCGTGGGGCGGGGTTGCCTATTTTCTGGCAGTGCTGGTCAATGATACGCTGGTCAATAACAACCTCGTCCGCGAAGATGTTCTGGTCCGTTTCACTGCGCCGTTCGTGGAGGAAACCCTGAAGGGGCTTTTCCTTTTGTATTTGATCCGCAGACCCAGCTTCACGTATTTTGTCGACGGTGCGATCTATGGCTTTGCCTGCGGCATCGGCTTTGCCATCTTTGAGAACTATGAATATGTGCTGGGGAATCCCTCGAGCGCGGTGGCCCTGGCGATCTCGCGCGTGCTTTCCACCAATCTGATTCATGCGACCGGCAGCGCCTTGATCGGAATTTCGCTGGGCATCTGGCGACTGGAAAAATCGCGATTCCGCTTTCTTCTGCCCCTGGGCGGATGGCTTCTCGCCCTGGCCATGCACTCCACGTTCAACAATATCGTTTCAGATAACAACGTCCTGATCTTTGCTTTTGGATTGAGCTTTATGGGGATCGGCGCAATTGTTGTTGCCATTTTCCGCGGACTCAAGGAAGAAAAATCCTGGATCGAGGAAGAACTTGGAATGGCTGACCGGGTGACGTCCAACGAAGCGGCGATTGTCCAACGTCTCAATAAAGTCGGTGATATTCTCTCCCCGCTGGCGGAGCGTTTCGGTTCGCAAAAGGCCTCGCAGATCGAACGCTTCCTCCTGATGCAGGCCCGCCTGGGCATTTTGAGAAAGACCGCTGAAAAACTCCAGGAGCAGGACCTGCGCCGGGCCACCCAGCAGCAGATCGAACAACTGCGCCAGGAAATGGATGAAGCCCGCCGCTCGGTGGGTGCGTATTGCATGTTATATCTCCGCAACATCTTTCCCGAAAACCAAAGCCCGATCTATGATCTCCTCCAACAACGATTGGCTTCCACCGACAAGAATCTGGCTGGTACCGGTTTGTGGAAAACCCTTGATCAGCGCGTGAAGCCGTCCAACCAGTGACCATTATGTCAGACGAAACCATCATCTCACAATTAAAGAAATCCTTTCTCTTTCGCGGGCTGCCGAACGAAGCCCTGATTGAACTGGGGCGCAAAGCCACCCGGCGCGGCCTAGCCAAGGATGAAGTCCTGATGCGCAAGGGCGATGTCGGCGATTCGCTTTTCATGATCAGCAAGGGCTGGTTCAAGATCGTGACCGAAGATGCGCGCGGCGGTGAACTGGTGATCAACCAGACCGGACCGGGCGAGACCATCGGAGAGATGGCGCTGCTGGACCGGGCCCCGCGCTCTGCAACCGCGATCGCTTCTTCAGAGGCCGAAGTGCTGGAGTTGAAGCAGGATGCGTTTTACGAGATCCTCAATCAACGGCCCGATCTTGCGCTTGAGCTCATCCGCAGTTTTTCCTCGCGTCTGAGGTTCTCGACCACATACATTCAAAAGGCCATCGAGTGGAGCCAGAAGATCAGCGCAGGAGATTATTCGTTCATTGAAAACACCCTGACGGTGAGCCGGGCGGAGGGCACCGATGAAGATAAGGCGAGCCAGCTGCTCTCGGCGTTCTTTCAAATGGTGCGCAACGTCAAAGACCGCGAGGATCAATTGAAGCAGCAGGTCGAAAGGCTCATTCTGCAAATTGACGAAGCCCGCCGCAAACAGGAATTCGAGGAGATCACTAGCACCGATTTTTATGCCGACTTGAAAGAGCAGGCCAAAAAACTGCGGGCGCAACGCGCGGCCCAGCAAGATCAAAAGTAAGCGGAGGTTCCATGAGCAATGGCAAGATCGTATCCATCCATTCCTTCCGGGGCGGCACGGGAAAATCGAATACCACCGCAAATCTCGCGGCGCAGGTTGCATTGGCGGGCAAACGGGTTGGCGTCGTAGACACCGATATTCAATCGCCGGGCATTCATGTGTTGTTTGGCCTGGATGAAAATAAAATGGGAAAGACGCTGAACGATTTCCTGCATGGAAAATGCTCGATTCGCGAGGTGGCGTTCAATATCGGTGAAAATGCCGCCGACGCGGAGGGACGCGCCAAACTGGCGGGAAAGGATCTCTGGCTTTTTCCTTCTTCCATCCGTGGACGCGAAATCAGCCAGATCATCCGCGAAGGCTACGATGTCAATCGGTTGAACGAAGGCTTCCAAACCGTCCTCAAGGAGCTCAATCTCGACTACCTGTTCATCGACACGCACCCCGGCTTGAACGAAGAGACCTTGCTTTCGATTGCCATCTCCGATGTGTTGATCATCATCCTGCGCCCGGACAATCAGGATCTACAAGGCACGGCCGTCACGGTGGACATTGCCCGCTCGCTGGATGTCCCCCATCTTGTCCTGATGGTCAACAAGGCCGTCCCCAAATATGATTTTAACGACCTCCAAAAACAGATCGCGGACACGTTCCAGGCCCCCGTGGCGGGCGTGCTGCCGCTCAGTTTTGATCTCGCGGACAACGCAAGCCGGGACCTGTTCTCCTTGCGCTATCCCGACCACGACTGGTCGAAAGCGCTGCGCGGCGTCACCGATGTGGTTCTGGGTGTCCGGTAGGAGCTGGTTATGAAATGCTGGTATTGCGAAGAAGATGCACGTGCCGCCTGCACTTTTTGCGGACGGTTTGTGTGCAAGGATCATTACAAGCCGATGTCGTCGTTCCTGACCATCTATGTGGGCGCCAACAACACTCCCAAAGCGCTGGCAGTTGCCAATGTCATCTGGTGCGGCGAATGCGAACCCCAGCCGGAACCCATCGCCATGCCAGAGTTATATTAGTGAAGCGAGGCGGCCATGCCCGGTGTATTTGATCGGTTACAAAGACAGATTGAAGATAAACAAAGCGAAGGTGGCATCACTGCCCTCGACCTGGCGGACCTGCCGCCGGCGCTGCGCAAGATCATGCGTCTGATGCTGCGTGAACTTCAACTGAGTTACGGCGAAATCACGCAGGCGGTCGCTTCCTTCCCCGAGCCGGAACGGCTCGCCCACCAGGACCTGGATGAGGCGCTCGAGGCCCTGACGCGCCAAGCCTGGCTCATCCGCATCGGAGACGGCCAAAAAGCCATCTATAAGGTAAATCTGCGCCGCAAATCTGGAAGCACCCTCGCCAGCGGGGTGTGGAATGCCCTGGATGCAAAGTTAAAAGATAAACCGGAGTAAGCATCCGCCGGGGGGAACACTGCACCTTACCAATTCAGTCTTTTGATGCTATCAGTTCAAAGATCGGCATCTGTGCGCTCTTGCCCTTCAACGCCACCGACCCGAGAGAGCGTGTATGGAATTGCGCTTCGATCGCGGCCTGGATCTTCCCGCTGACGATGATTTGATTTTTCGACGCCTTGTTCATCAGGCGGGCGGTGGTGTTGACCGTATCGCCCAGCACATTGAACTCGCGCCGGCCGCGCGGTTCACCGATCTCGGCCACGAAGGTGGCCCCCTCATGGATCCCGATCTGGCAGGTGACTTCGGGCTGAGCCCCGGCCACGGTCGGCGGTTTGATGGCTTTGACGATCTCACGAATGGCCAGCGCAGCCTGCGCGGCGCGGGCCGGATCGTTCGTATGAGCGGTGGGCACGCCGAAATAAATCACGATATCCGAGCCGGAAAGGTGGTAGGTGATCTTCTTCAACACGCCGCCGCGGGCCTCCACCGCCGCATTGATCAACGCAAAGGCTCGTGAAAAACTGTTGGCAACTTTGATCTCCTCGCCCGGCAGGGCGCGGTCCACCAATTCGGGCAAGCCGATGAAGTTGACGAACATGACGGTGGGTCTGGGGAAATCCGGAGGGATGCGCCGCTCGGCGGCGCTTTCCACCAGCAGGTTCAGGACCGGCGCCGGAACGAAGCTCGCCAGCGGCTCGATGGACCTTAACATTTCTTCGATCTGGTTGAGCAATCCGGCCACGCTCCGCTCGAAGAGCACATTGCTGGCCTGCCTGCGGCGCGGCGTGATTTCATACTCGCCGAGTTGTTCATCGCTGAGGTCATCCGTCACAAGTTGGTAGCCGGGCTTGCCCTGCTCAAAACGAAAATGATCTTTCACACGTTCAAATGCGGGCTGCGAGAGGTTCACCCGCTCGTTCGTACCGTTGGACTCGGTCAGCTTGGCCTGCTGCACGGCCGTGCCGAGCAGCACATGTTCCATGCGGCGCGGCGTTCCGATGTCGGCGCTGAGAAAGCGGCCGGTATGGATGCCGATGCGCATCTGCAGTTGAAGCGCACCGGCCGGCGTCTCAATCGCAGAGAAATGTTTCATCGCGCGTTGCATGCGAAGTCCGGCGCGAACCGCCTGCCGTGTGTCATTGCGCCGGTCGGTTTCCGGGAAGAACGCGAACAGCGCGTCGCCGGTGAATTCCATCAGATCCCCGCCGGACTTGCTGATAATCTCGATCATCTCGGCGAAATACGCGTTGAGCACTTTAAGCAGCGAGGCCGCACCCGCCTGACCCTGGGACGCATTGGCTTCCATCAGCCGGGTGAAGCCGGCCAGATCGGTGAACATCAGTGAGCCGCGTTGCCAGAGATACCGGACCTCTCCCGGTTGCGGCGCGCTTTCCGAGAGCAGACGGGCAGTGTAATCGTGCAAAATTCTTTGCAGGGTTCGCAAGTGTTCGAAGACGCGCTCCAGCATGGCCGGTGAAGGATCCACCCACACGGAAGCGTACAGATCTGCCGGCAATAGATTTCGCAAACGATTTTCTATTGACAACAAAGGAGACGAGGCAGGCAACATAAAAATATTATACTTGAAGTTATATCGAATCTCACACGCTGACAAACTATTAAACTTAGAGGAGACCCCCATGAAAAATAAATTGTTTCTTGCACCCTTGATCTTTTCGATGCTCGTGCTCGCGGCGTGCGGCAGCCAGTCGACGCCTACCAGCGCACCTGCGGCCACCGCGCTGAGCGCGCCCACTTCTGCGCCCCAGGCCATGCCCTCGCCCTCGCCTCTTTCATCAACCGGTGTGCTTGATCCGGCACTTTCGACCGACGCGGCCTCGCAGTCCGTGATCAGCCATGTCTATGAGGGCCTGGTATCCGTGGATGCCAGCGGTCAAACCGCGATGGCGCTCGCCGACAGCATCACCGTCTCGGAAGATGGCCTGGATTACATCTTCGACCTGCGTCCGAGCGTCAGCTTTCACGACGGCGCAAAACTGGATGCCGATGCGGTCGTCACAAACTTCAACCGTTGGTTCGACCCCAAAGACCCTCTCCACGGATCCGGCATGTATGATGCGTGGACGGCCAGCTTCGGAGGGTTCAAGGGCGAGACTGCTTCCGGCGGCGACCCCAAATCCGAAGTGGACGGAATCCAAAAACAGGATACCATGACGGTGATCGTGCATCTTAACAGGCCGGATGCAGATTTCGTAAACAAACTGGCTGACCCCGCGTTTTCCATTGTCAGTCCGGCGGCGCTGAGCGCCGCGGGGTTTGGCACGTCCAGCGGAAAGGATGGCGGCTCCGGCCCCTATAAGCTGGGCGCATGGACCAGCTCAAGCCTGACGCTTGAACCGTTCTCCGCTTACTGGAATTCTGCGGCTATTCCGACAGCGGATATGCAGATCAGTATCGGCCAATAGGTTTTTGAACAAGGACCGGGCCGTCCATTGGACGGCCCGGTCCGCCTCCGTGGGCTTCAGCGCGCCGTCCAGGCCGGGTCGCCGTTATAACCGGAACTATTCGTCAGTTGCGTGATCTCATGGGTGGCGATCACGATCGAATAGATCTGTATGTTGGTGTTGCCCGCACAGGCCTGGCTGGTGCTGGTCTGCGGACATCCCTGAAAGACCAGTCTGAATCCATCCGGCGACCAGATCGGATCGCCTTTTACCGCGACCCCGGTAATCAGTGTTTTCATCGAACCGTCATCCATGTTGATCAGGTCAATGTCCGAGGTGCCGCTGCGTATCGAACGGAATGCCAGCCAGTGTCCATCCGGCGACCAGACGGGGCGGCCATTCTCCCATTGACTATCCGTCAGACAACGGCGATCGCTGCCGTCCCGGTTGATCACACAGATATTTGCAATCTGCGGAGCACTATAGAACCGGAACGCGAGGCGGCCTCCATCCGGTGACCAGGCCGGATCCGTGCTCGGCAGTGAATCCTTTGTCAAATTTGTGAAAAGGCCGTGAGCGGGGGACGTCAAATAGATATTTGCATCACCCTTATTCTGGTTGCTGACAAAAGCGATCAGCGGATCGCGCGGCGACCAAACAGGATTCGTATCCCCGTTGGCATCATTCACCAGGGGGCGTAATCCGCTTCCATCCCGGTTGACCACATAGATGCCCCATCGTCCCGATTGAAATGATTCAAACGCGATCTGCTGACCATCGGGGGACCAGGAAGGGAAAGCGTCGCTTCCCGAATCGTTTGTGAGATGCGACCTGACACCATCCGCAACGTTCAGAACATAAATATCTGCGGTTTTGTTTACGATGGAGGCAAAAGCCACGTAAGTCCCGTCCGGGGACCAGCGCGGCGACGAATCCTCGGAGCTGCCATCGGTGAGGGGCATTTGATCGGTTCCATCTGCATTCATCAGATAAAGACCCTTTTTGCCACTCCGGCTGGATACGAACACAATATGGCCGCTCGGCGCGGGCGCCGGGATCGAGGTGGGCGTGGCAGTCAACTCAACCCTTTGAGTCGCCGCCGCTTTTCTGCGGGCCTGGCCTCCCGCGGCCGAAAGGCCCTCCGCCAGCGCGCCGTTCGATTGGCAGCCGATCGATAGAAGGAGCATCCCCAACGCAAGCAGGCTGATCGGATATTTCGCATCATTTTTCGTCATCATTCTTTGCCATCCCGGATCGAAACGCAGAACAAAATGGATATTGCCATTATACATGCGGGGCCAGCGCGGACAATTTGCAGAATCGTAATACTGCACGGCTGCCACTTACTTGGTGGTTGGTAACCGTGCCGAGGGGTTTCCGTTTGCAAAAATGCAAGGAAGTTATTTGCCGGAACGGCGCAAACGAAGTTCTCTGGCTTTGTCCTGCAGTTCTTTGAAATATCGCGTGTCGGTAATTTCGGCGACTTGTTGGGCGCGGTGGGATTCGTTGATCTCAATCTGCAGCTTGGCAATTTCGGCGCGCAGTTTTTCTTCGCGGATGTATCCGTCCAGCGCGGCGGAAGCCAGCAGGACGAGCGCATCCAGCACATTGTCCGAAGGGAATGGAATGATCCGGTCGCTGTCGGGATCCTTGGCATTGATCAATTGCAGCACACCGATGATTTGTTTTTCCTGGCCCTCCAGCGGAATGGTCAAAAAGGATTTTGAGCGATAACCCGTGTGCTGGTCGAACGATTTTGTCCCGGACAGATCAAATCCGGCGGACGTTTCATAGGCATCGGCAATCATGATCTTCTGGCGCGTCAGGGCGGCATAGGAAGCGACATTGGCGCGGTTCTCGGTTCCATCCTCCTTATAAAGTCTGACCGGGTCAAAGGAAATATCGTTGCCGCTCGTGCCCCCCATTGTGATTTTAAGCGATGTATTGCGCAGGATCACGAACTTCAGGACGTTATCTTCCAGCAGATACAAAGTTCCGGCGTCGGCGTTGGTCACGCCCTGCGCTTCGACCACCAGCGTTTCCAGCAGACGATTGAAATCTTTTTCTGCCGAAAGTGCCACGCCGATGGGAATCACTTTTTGCAGGAGCCGCAGCTGTTTATATCGAAACGCGACGCCGCGGCCCATGCTGTCCACGACGCGCGCCAGCTGCCCCAGATCATCCTTTTGATCCAGCAGGTCTTTCAATAGGCCGGGCTGGTATTCCCCTTCCTCCACGGCGTTGACCGCCTGCATGATGCGCGCCAGAGGCGCGGCCTTTTTTGTTGAAGGATTCGGCATGACAGGAAGTATACCATCGCTGTTTCTTGAAATGATATACTTTCCGCATGCCCGAAAAGATCGGGATTTTTGGCGGAACGTTTGATCCGCCTCATCTTGGACATTTGATTCTGGCATCGGAAGCCCACGCCCAGCTCAGGCTGACGCGCCTGCTGTGGGTGCTGACGCCGGTCCCGCCGCATAAGCTGGATCGGCCCGTCAGTTCGCTCCAGGATCGTCTGGCGATGGTCCAGCTGGCCCTGAAGGATGAGCCGGCCTTTGAACTTTCGATGATCGAGGTCAAACGGCCCGGTCCGCATTACACGCTCGATACCGTTCAGGTTTTTGCGGAACAAGAGCCAGATGCCGAGTTGATCCTTTTGCTGGGCGGCGACTCATTGCGCGATCTTCCCACCTGGCATCGCCCGGCGGAGCTGGTGGCGGCGTGCCATCAGATCGGCGTGATGCGCCGTCCGGGCGCTTCGGTTGACCTGGCTGCGCTGGAGATGGAGATTCCCGCCTTGCGGGCGAAGGTCAAATTTGTTGAGGCGCCTCTGCTTGAGATCGCCTCGAGCGAGATCCGGCGCCGCGCCGCGCGCGGTCTGCCATTCAAGTATTATTTGCTGCCTGCCGTCTATCAATATATTCAAGAACACCAGCTGTACAGGTAGGAACGGCCGGCGTTCATTCAATCTCAGCCGTCCAGATGATATGTGTGATATGCGTTCTGGCATGGGTTGCCCCAGCAGACGTGCATCTCGCGGGCGGTCAGGTCGATCACCAGGGCATTGATGGTCTTCTCGCGGTCCAGCGGATCGGTCCACTCGACGGCATGGTTGCAGATCGAGTTCGAGAAATTGACGTGATCTTTCTGGATGGTCTGCAGGGTCTTGATGGAATGATTCTGGCTCTGGCGCAGCAGCCGATTGGCACGAAAATAACGAACCCGCGAAGAGATCAATTCCTCCGGATCGCTCTCGACCTCCTTCATGGTCGGCGAGAGATAATGGTTGGTATGCACGAGATAACCATCCGTGCCGTGCAGAATATCAAAGCGCTGGGCCGAGACTTCAATCGAATACATTTCGCCGCTCTCATGGATCAACATATGGTTATAGCCTGCGGCGCGGTGCGGCACGAGGGCGCGGCCGATCGCACCGGAGATCCGCCGCGCCGCCAGCACGGCGCGCGCCACCACCAGGCGCGGGATCCCCATCCGCGAGTCGGAAGGATAGACCGAGTCAATTAATTGGGCAATGCCATTGGCATTGAATCCGACGTTGGGCAGGAGCCCGCCGTAGGTCATGGCCAGGAACGGCGGCTCATCCTGCGGTTTGGCAGAGACCACATACACGTCGACCTCATCTTCGGGGACCCAGTCTTCATTGTGCGCTGCCAGCACGTGACCATCCGCCGTGCGCTGCTCGTTCACGGAAAAGCTCGTGCAGCGCGTGAGATGCAGGGCATCCGTGGTGACCGCTTCCATGACATTGAGGGTCATGACATCGTCAAAGGCCACGTTTGCGCCTTCGGCGATTCCGCGCATTTCATCCACATACTTCGGATAGCGCTCTTCGGCGAACGGCAGGTACTTGCGCGATTGAATCTGGGCTCCTTCCCAGGTCAATTCCAGTTGATCGTACGCGGAGTTGATCAAGACCCGCGCATTGGCGATGCTGTGCTCGACCTGTGGGCGGCAGGCCTCCCCGATCTGATGTCCCATCTCCAGGTGGGTTCCATAGGTCTGAATCAGCGGGGGCGGCACGAGGTGGACCGGCGTATTGGGAATTTCCGTTTTGGGTAACATTTTTTCTCCTGCTGCTTTCTGCCTGCAGCGTCCAGGACCAGACTTTGATAATTATATATCATGCGGGAGACCACTCGCCATCCCTCCTGACGCAAAAATGTGGTTAAATAGACCCATGATTGCAACCTTGCGCGGCGAAGTCAGTCAGATTGAAGATCATGCTGTGATCGTTGAAGTGGGCGGCGCGGGACTGCGCGTCTTTGTCCCCGCACCTTTGCGCGGGCGGCTCAAAGCAGGCGATGTCATTTTGCTCTATACGCACCTGATCGTCCGGGAAGACGCCCTGACGCTCTACGGGTTCGAATCTCAAACAGACCGTGAATTGTTCACCATGTTGTTGGGGGTGGATGGCGTCGGTCCCAAAGTGGCCCTGTCCGTCCTGTCCACGCTGACATTGGACGCAGTCCAACGCGCCGTGTTCACCGAAGAGCCGGACATTCTGAGCCGCGTTCCCGGCGTGGGAAAGAAGACAGCTCAAAAAATAATTCTTTATCTGCATGATCGACTCAAGCCCGCCGATGCATTGGCAAGGGTCGCGGCGTTGTCGGACCAGGACAGCGAGGTCCTCGCCGCGCTGACGTCCTTGGGCTATTCCGTGATCGAAGCGCAAAGCGCGATTCAAGCCCTGCCGAAAGAGGCCCCCGACGATGTGGAGGAGCGGTTGAGGCTGGCGCTGCAATATTTCACAGGGAAGTAAAAAATCCACTCGCCCGGGCCGCCCGCTCAACTCGCCATCCTCCAGGGCAGGGCGGGCGGCTGCGCTCCTCGCAATGACAGTTCTATAAGCTCAGTGTGAGGGGCGCACTCATTTTAAGCGTCTCGCCTTCTGCAGGTTCCGGCCGCGGAATCAAAACGTGAAATTGACTGCCGGGCAGCTGGACTTCATCATAGCCGGGGCTTTCCACCCAGATCCGTCCGCGGTGGGCCTCGACAATGCCTTTGGACACCGCCAATCCCAATCCCGAACCGCTGCCTTTGAAGCGGCTTTTGCTGCTGGAGTGTTTGGCCAGATCACCGGCTTGATAGAATTTGGTGAAGATCAGGTCGCGGAACTTCGGATCCACGCCCACGCCCGTATCGCTGACAACAATTTCGATGCCGCCCGGCGTGCGCTCGGTCGGATGCGCCTCCACCATGCGCCCCGTGATGGCGACCCTGCCTCCGTCCGGCGTGAACTTGATGGCGTTATTCACCAGGTGCTGGAATACTTTTCGCAGGCCATCCGGGTCGGCCGGGAGGCAGGGCAGGGCAGGCAAATCAACGGTCAGCGACAATTTGCGCCTGATGGCCGTTTTCCACTGTGCCTGACATACTTCCTGGATCATATGCGCCAGATCGATCTGTTGCAGATGAAGTTCCAATGAGCGTGCATCGATCTGGGCGATGTCAAACATGGAGTCCATGATTTCGTGCAGGCGGACGGTTCCAGCGTTGATGCCTTTGAGAAACTGATGGACCGCGGGGTCCGTGCTGGGATTCTCCAAAAGCATTTCGGCGTAGCCCCGGATCACGGTCAGCGGAGTGCGGAGTTCGTGCGAAGCGATGCTGATGAAATCAGATTTGGTCTGGTCGAGGCGCTGGAGGGCGCGGTTGCTGTCTTCGAGTTCGCGGCGGGCGCGGCGAAGCTCTTCATTGAGGCGCATCAGATCATCCACCAGACGTGCGTTTTCCAGCGCAGCCGCCGTCTGAGCACCGAGGGCGCTGAGCGTAACGAGGTCGTCCCCGGCATACCGGTGTCCCGAACGTTTTTCACCGAGTGCCAACAAGCCGATCCATTGCCCTTTGGATGAGATGGGGACATATACTTCACAGTCGAGACTCTTGAACCAGCCGCGCTCAGCCGCAGCCGCGCTGCGAAAGGCGGGAAGCAGATCAATGTCATATTGGAGCAGCGGGCGGCCGTCGAGTGTGAAATGCAGGGCAATCGGGCCGTCCTGCGCCAGACCGATGGAAACCACCCTCCGTTCGGCCGGATCTTGGACGGCGCGTAGTTGATAGGTCCGGGGACCGTTCAGGCCGCCGTTC
>DATJBI010000007.1:0-9805 GCA_035515435.1 Anaerolineales bacterium | reverse complement strand
CCGGCCCTGGGCGCCTTGCCCGTCGAGCTCGACGCCCTGCTGCGCGGCTCGGACTTTGTTTCCCTGCATGTCCCGCTGACGCCGGCCACGCGTCATCTGGTGAATGCCGAATTCCTGGCGAAGATGAAACCGACCGCGATTCTCGTTAACACATCGCGCGGCGCGGTGCTGGATCAATCCGCCCTGTATCAGGCGCTGAAGTCGGGGCGCATTTTTGCTGCGGCTTTGGATGTCACTGACCCCGAGCCGCTGCCGGCGGACGATCCCCTGTTGGAATTGGAGAATTGCCTGATCGTTCCGCATTTGGGAAGCGCCAGCAGGCAGACCCGCGACATGATGTCTTATCTCGCTGCGGAAAATCTGATCGCCGGATTGAAGGATGAACGCCTGCCGCATTGTGTCAATCCGGAAGTCTATGCAGCCTAGCCGCCACGCCGCCGGTGTTCAACACGGAGACGGCGTTCTTTCACCCGTGCCCTGACGGCTTGACCGCCGCGCCAACATTCACTGTCTGGATCGATTGGCAGCAGCGTCAAGGAATCTGCTTTTGGGCAAACGTGTCGATCAACAATCTGAAATTTCCGCCAACCGGATAAAGGATTGGGCAGGTGCAGCCGCGCTTCCTGTATTCTTCCACCTTGGTGCGCGCCTCCGCCGGCGTGCCGGAGGCGGTGATGCGATGGACCAGGTCGTCGGGCACGAGATGTTTGACCTTGTTGATCTGTTCTTTGGTGGCGGGCCAGCCCAGGGTCGCTTGAATTTCGCTGATGATCTCCTGCGAAACCCCGGAGGCTTTTGCGATATGCGGCTGCTGCGCCAGATATTGGCAGAGCAGTTCCTTGGTGTATTCGATCGCCTTGTCGTGATCCGGGTCCACGGAGCAGACGATCAACTGCGGGCGGTCAAAGTCTTCCAGCTTGCGCCCCGATTTCTTCAAACCCCGGCCGAGCAGTTCCAACGCCTTGTCGTTGTATTCGGGCGGGACGCAATAATTCATCACGACGCCATCGGCGATTTCGCCGGTTAGTTCCAGCATCTGATCGCCGGTGGCGCCGATCATGATCGGGATGTGGCGCGGCTCGCGTCGTCCATGAACTACATCCAGCTCGATGCCTTCCACGTGATGAAATTCTCCGTGGAAGGTAACGCGTTCCATATTCAACAAACGGCGCATCACCTCCACGGTTTCCCGCATGGCGAGCGTCGCTTTGGTGCGCTTGATGCCCACATTGCTTGCCAGCGGATCCCACCACGCACCGATTCCGCAGATGATCCGATTCGGTGCGAGGTCGTCGAGGGTCAGGAAGGTTGCGGCGAGCAGGCCGATATTGCGCGTCCAGTTATTGATCACGCCCGAACCGACCTTGATCCGCTGCGTGACGGCCGCGTAGGCGGCCATCGGGACAATGGCGTCGCGCACCAGCCGCGATTCCGCCTGCCAAACCGCCTCAAAGCCATGTTCCTCCGCATATTTGACGTAATCCAATCCGTCCCGCAAATCATGAGAATCCTGTAGGTATAGGGCGACTCTTTCCACAGTCTGCACTCCTCTTTCCGTATCGGCTGAAACGCTAATATTCGGATATGAGCGCTCATTATACTCGAGAGTTAATTTTACAATGAGTATTGTCTGCATTATTTAGGAGCATCGTCAATATCCGCCACGGCGCTGGCGCCTTATACTGATGTTGTGACCCAATCATGGGTCCAAAGGATCCCGCCATGAACGCAGATAAAACCGATTCGAAATCCAGAGATTTGCGCAGCACGAAAGACTGTTGTGTTTGCGATGTCGGGCTGACCGGCTTTGCCGAATGCCAGATGGCCGGGCCCAACCCGTGTCCGTATGCGCTGCCATTTGGATATGGATTTTTGTGTCGACATCCTCAGCTGGATGCGCTGATCGAAAAGAGCAGGGAACGGCAGGCCGCGGCGCTTCCAAAATAAGAGCGGCGGGGCCGTCGAAAAAATAAAATCTGTCCTCGAAGACCGAGGACAGATTTTTTCATTGGCGGGCAGGACGGAACTATAGCCGTTTCCACATTTTTGGGGCCAGTTCCCGTGAGCGCGCTGCAATCCGCTCCTCGTCCAAAACAAGAATCTTCTTGTTCTTCATCAGGATCCTGCCTTTGCAGACGGTCGTATCCACCGTCGCATCCACCAGCCCAAAGATCAGGTGCCCGAGGAAGTTTGCCTCGTTGAGGGGGGTGGGAGGCTGATAGTCTATGATCGCCAGATCGGCGGGACGGCCCTCCGCGATCTCTCCCAACTTCAAGCCGAATTGGCGCTCACAGATCTCGGCGTTGTTCTGCAGCAGCATTTGCGGTGCCTCCACAAACGCAACCCGCGGATCGCGATTGGCCAGCCGGTGCAACAAATAGGCGCAGCGCATTTGGGCCAACATGTCCGAGGACATGCCGTCCGTTCCCAGCCCGACCGGCACGCCTTTCTTCAGCAGATCCAGTACCCGTGTCACCCCGACCGCATTGTTCATGTTCGACTCGGGGTTGTGCACGACGGCGGTCTTCGTGGCGGCCAGGATATCCATTTCCGGCTCATCAATATGCACGCAATGGATGAACAGCGATTTCTCGCCCGAGACGCCCATCTTGTGCAGCCGGTTTACGGTGGGCACCCCGTACTTCTGGAGGGAGTCGGCGCGGTCGGCGGCGTCCTCGGCCACGTGCACATGACAGCCCACGCCGGCGTCCTGGGCGATGCCGACGCATTTCTCGAGCGTTTCGTCGGAAAGCGTGAAGGAAGCGTGCAGCCCCATCATGGCCGCAATCTGTCCATCCCCTTTGCCGACCTTCTTGATGAAGCGCTCGTTCTCCTTGATGCCGCCGCCGGCGACATTGCGGTCCGATACTTCATAGCAGAGTGAAGCGCGGATCCCCGCCTGGCGCACCGCGCTTTCGATCAGGTCCAGCGAGCCCTCGCGCATGGCGGGCGAGGCGTGATGATCGATGACGGTCGTAGTTCCGTTGCGGATGCATTCGATCAGCGGGATCTGGGCGGAGAGGGTAATATCCTCGTCGTCCAGCGCCCGGTCCAGTTTCCACCAGAGCCGCTCGAGGATCTCGACAAAGTTCGCGGCCGGTTCCCCGGGGATGGCCATGCCGCGCGCCATCGTGGAATAGAAGTGGTGATGGGCGCAGATGAAGCCTGGCATGACCACCTGGCCGCGGCAGTCCACCGCCTGTGCCTGCGGATAGCGTTTCTTCAGCAGGGCCGAATCACCGACCGCCACCACCTGCTCGCCGTCTATTACCACGCAACCGTTCGACAGCACTTTATTCTCTTTCCCAAGGGTTGCAACAATACCGTTTTCAAATCGGGTGGTCATCGTCTCATCCTTTCCAATGATCTTGGTTTCCCGGGGATCAATTTTCCCGGAGCATCGCCAGTTCCTGCGGCGTCCGCTCGCGCATGGTGATCGCGCCGACCAGGCACTTCTGCGCGCAGAGTGAGCAGCCGATGCACAGCGCCGGATCGGAATGGGGAAGCCGTTTGTCGTCCAGCTGGATCGCCAGGTAAGGACAGCGCGCACAGTTTCCACAGGAAACGCACAGATCGTAATTGAAGGCCGAGAGTTTCTTGATCGGCGTGAGCGCCATGAAATCTGTGACCGGATGCGGCTGTGCGATTCCGATCAACTCCTGCATGGATTTGAGGCCGCGCGCCTGCATGAGAAATGCGGTGCCCGACTCGAGTTCCTGGATGATGCCGTATCCAAACCTGGTGGGCAGGGTGCAAAACTGGACGGTCTTCACGCCCAGCGCCAGGAAATCCATGGCGGCTTTGTAGTTCATCGGTCCGCCGTTGCCTGAAATTTCAACGCCCTCCGGCACCGCCTGGGTCAACGTCAGATTTGAGATGGGCGTAACGCCTTCCCCGCTCATGCCGACGATCACACCCTCTTCCCAGGCCCGTCCATGCGAGGCGCTGCGGAAGGCCAGGGTGGGGAAGGAGTTGGCCAGGGTGACGCCGCCTTGCTTGTCCGGGTATTTGGCGAAGACTTGTTTGATGGCGCGCAGGATGGGCACGATCGACGTGACCGCGGCCGTCAATTTGAAGAGTTTGGGAATGTCCCCATCTCCGATCTCCATCACCCAGTCAATGATCTTGGCGGTGAGCGCCGCGTTTTGCGAGACAATGTCGCCCTCGGTCCCATCGCCCCCCTGCGGACACGACAGCGAATACTCGATTCCCATCGCGCCTGCCCTTTCGAGCTTCCTGGTGTTGGACTGCCATCCGGCGCGGTCGCTCTCATCGTGTCCCGTGACCGGCCCGCCGGTCGAGGCCATCGTCAGACGGTCGGGCCATTTCTTGATCAGTTGCCCGACTTCGCGGCAGACCCGGTCCAGCGCATGTCCCGACACGTTATCTGCATTCGCATAGGTGGACGGACTGAACGTGAACATATACTCGCCCGGAATGTGGATCGGAACGTTATCGAAGGCCGTCTTCATAATGGCCCCAGCCCATCCCGCCTCGTATGCCTTTTGCATCTGATTGAATCCGTCGGTCATCGGAGAAGCCGACAGCAGGTAGGGCGATCGGATCGGTCTGCCGAAGAAATCGGCCGCGAGCGAAACCGGAACCCGATGGTATCCCCCGAGCACGCAGCGCGACTTGATGGTCCTTTCCACGGCCGGCTGGGGCTGTTTCTTCAAGTAGGCGTCGATCTCCAGGGCGGCATTCTTGCCGGAGGCCACGGCCTGCACGACCGTCTTCGGGCCGGTGGTCATATCGCCTGCGTAGAAGATCCCCTCCACCGGATCGTGCGGCATCGTCGAGCGCATTCCAATCGCGATCACGACCGCCTCGAAATCATCGCGCCTGCCTTCGCTGCCTTTCAGGTCACGGACATTGGCCGGGCTGAAGCTTTGACCGGCAGGCAATTGAACCTTCACCGTATCGATTCCTGCGGGGCCCTGTGGGCCCTGCTTGATCCGTGTCAGGCGAATGCGCCCATTGACCTCGACGTCAAAGTCGATCAATTCCTGGCGCTCTCGCCCGGTCAACGGCATCTCGGAAAGCTTTTCGAGCATGAACATTTCGACATGTTTTGCGCCGCGCCGGCGTGCCGTGATCGCGCAGTCGATGGCGGTCGCGCCTCCGCCGACCACCGCCACGCGCCCCTGGAATCGGAACGCCTCGGGCGCGGATAGCAGGTCAACCATTTTGACGGCCAGGTTTTCATTTTCGATCCCCAGCTCAATCGGCCTCCACAATCCGACGGTGGTGCAGACCGCCTGATAGCCCTGCTTCAACAATTGTTTTGGATCGTCGACCTTGGCATGGAGTCTGGTCTTGATCGCGCCCAGCGATAGGAGGAAGTCTATATCGGATTGAACGACCTTTTTGTCCAGTCGGTGTTCCGGGATCAGAGTCATCATTCCGCCCAGCTGGTCGCGGCTTTCGTATATGTCAACGGCGTAACCCAGCTGTGCCAATACCGCGGCGGCCCCCAGCCCGGCGGGACCCCCGCCGATCACTGCCACCCTTTTGCCATTCAACGCAGGCGTCGAAAATTTCGGAAGACCGCCAGCCTGCTTGGCCATTTCCACGAGGGTGGCTTGAACCTTGGGGATATTGATCGGTCCGTCAAAGTTCTTGCGCGTGCACGAGGCCATGCAGAATGTATCCGGGCAGACCATTCCGCAAACGCCCCCCAGCGGATTCGCATGCAGAATCTCTGCAGCGGCCCGCCGGATGTCTGATGGATTTCCAACGCGCCCCGCCATGATGAAGTCGTACGGTGAGCAGTGGACGGGACAGGCTCCCTGGCAGGGTTTCTCCTCACAGGATTCGCATCGCATCAGTTCTGTGCGGAGTTGATTTGGCGTCATGATCGGTGAATCTGGGTGATCGTTCATTCTCACACCTCGTCTGGAGAAAAGATTGTGCTTGTAAAGCTGGATCTCCTGAGTCTATTGTATGACTTTCAGAGGGCCAGACGGAGTGTAGAAACTCCATATCCCCGACGTGATATGTCACCTTGCACGGAAGAAACAAAGCAACTCTCCTAGACATGCCGCCTCGGCCATCGGGGAGAGCTGCTCTTGGGCGCACTCCAAATTGCCTATTTGATCTTAAGCCTTTCCATCTTTCTGATCAACTCTAGGTCCTCGGGCAGATCCAGATCGAGTTCAAGCGATGGCAGGTCGACGATCTCGAGGCGCGCCCCGGCCCGCCTGGCGCGTGCGCAATGGCGCTCGAACGAGCCCTCGCCGAAATCATATTCGATGATATTGGCGGGCGATAAGAGCAGGGCGTTGGTGCCTTTTTGATGGCGGTCGGGAGCAATGACAACCACGGGCGGATCTGCCGAGTGGGCCAGCAAGGCTGCGATATCCTCGCGGTTGAGCAGCGGCAGATCGGCGGGGACGATCAGCACGCCCCGCGAGGCATAGACTTGCGCGACAACCGTTGCGCGCTTCAGCGCGGTATTCAGACTCGGCGCGCCATCATCCTCTTGCACGGTACGCGCGCCCAGATCCCGCGCCAGTGCCAGGGCCGATGAATCCCGGCTGACGACCAGGACCTGCTCAATTTCCTTGAGATCGGTAAGTGTTTGAACGGTGTGTTCAAGTAAAATGCGATTGAGTTCCGCCCGTTCGTCCTCGGACAAGGTTCCGGCGAGTCTCGATTTTCCACGCCGTAATGGTTTGACTGGGACGATCGCCCAAAGTGTCATAAACAATTTCCAATAAAGTGTAGCACATCTTCCGCCAAATGTCTGCGGCCGGCTGAGTTTTCCATTAACGTTTTTGTAATCAGCGTCTGCATCTTTAAACCCCGAATGTCGCCTGCGAGTTCCGCATCCTGCTCGTCCAGCACGAAACCGGACGCCAGGTTCTGATAATGTCTGGCGACCGCCAGCGCCGACGGTTCCAGGCCCAGCTCGCGGTACATCTTCGCGGCGGGACCCTTTACCGCCTGCCCGCCGATGATCGGGGAAACGGCACAGACCTTCTTGACAGCCAGCGCCGGGCGGATGCCCTTCACCTCCAGTATCGGCGCGACGCTCACCCAGGGGTTGGAAGGACAAATGACGACCGCCCCGGCCCCTTCAATCGCGTCGAGGATGCCCGGCGCAGGCCGTGCGGATCGGATGCCGTCGAAACGGAAACCCTTGACGCCGGGCTCGCATCTCCGATGGACGAAATATTCCTGGAAGGCGAGTTCGCCTTCCAGCGTGTCCACCATGGTTCGGACCGGATCATCGCTCATGGGGATGACCGCCTGCCGAATGCCCCAGGCAGCGCAAAAATCCCTGGTGATTTGCGAAAGGGAACTGCCCGCCTTCATTCGCCGGGTGCGCTCGATGTGCGTGCCCAGATCGTGGTCGCCGAGCCGAAACCATGTGGGACCGCCCAGTCGCTCGATGTCCGCAATTGCGTTCCAGGTTTCGGTCAGGCGCCCCCAACCGGTCTCGGGATTCGCGAGGCCCCCCAGGGTATAACAGACGGTATCCAGATCGGGACTTATATATAATCCGAGATGTTCAAAGTCATCGCCGGTGTTGACGATCACCGTCAGATCTTCAGGGGGGAGGATTTGGGCGAGTCCGTCGGCCAGTTTTGCTCCGCCGACCCCGCCCGCCAGGGCGACAATTTTCATCCGCCGCTCAGCGCCTGACCGCCCCGTGAATTGGCGCCTGTTCTTTGAGCGGCCGCCCCAGGGAGCTGGTGCGGCGCGGCCAACCCGGACCCGGGCCGCCGCGCACCGGCGGGCCCCTCGATCAGGCTGCACGATGTCCCGGACCGATAATCCAGGTTCTTCGTTAAGATCCCTTGCGGGTGCACCCGTCACCTCCAGATGGCAACTTGTTCAACTGATTTCCTGGTCTGTGCTTTTGGCAGCTCGCCCTCCTGCCCGATCATGATCATCGCCTGTGGCTCCCAGCTCTCCGGCAGCTTCAAGGCGGCGCGGGTTGCTTCCCCGGCGTACAACGGCCAGCAGATCCAATTGGCGCCGAGGCCTTCGGCGTGGGCGGCCAGCAGGAGCTGCAATCCGGCCAGCGCGGTCGATTGAATGTTCATGATCGTTTCTTCCGGTGTCGGCAGGCGGACATCGGCTGGCTCACGGCAAAGCATGATGATCACCGGCGCCTCGCCGATGCGGCGCATGGAATTTGAAACGCGTTTTTCGATTTCAGATTCAGGTGCGCCCTCGGCACGCATATCCAGACGCATCTTGTCGGTCAGCGCTCCGGCCAGGTGCTCTTTGACGGCCGGACTCGTCACGACGGCGAGCCTCCACGGTTGAAGATTATGCGCCGAGGGGGCGCAAGTCGCGGTCTCGAGGATGCGCGCGACGACCGATTCCGGTATCGGATCCGTTTTGAAACGCCGGACAGAACGCCGTGAGCGCAGAAAGTCTTGAAGAGTCATCCCATCGTTTGAGCTTTTACGGGTTCGATCTTGTAGATCACGCGCGGCTTTTTTGGATCATGGTCTGCGTAATGCGGGCTGCCGTGATATTTCATGTTGAGCGCATCGATATGGTCTTCCGCGCCCTCGTTCGTGATCTCCACGACCCTGCCCCGGATTTGCAGATAGCGGTACGGATTTTTGGGATCACTGATGCACAACGCGACGGACGGGCGGGCGCGCATGTTCTTGTCCTTCAGGCGGCCCTTGACCGAGTTGATGCGGATATATTCGCCTTCGACGTCAAACCAGATGGGCGTGATCTGCGGCGAGCCGTCCTTCATGAGGGTGGCCAGATGAACGATCGCTTTGGTCTCGTCTCGGAGGAGGTCTTGATGGGATTGGGGGATGGATTTCATTTTCTGCCTCGGGCTTTGAAATATCAACAACCCTCAGGTTGTCGTCGTGGAAAGCCGGAATGCTTTCCACTCGCTGCTGGTACAGCCCAGCAGAGCTTGATGTCTGAGTGTATCAAACGTGCATAAGATTCCCGTTAGCGTTTTGGCAGCGAGCGGCCCGAGCCAAACGTCCGGGCTGCCGCCGTCCGCGGCGGATGGATCCGGCGGCCGATCGCTGACGATTTGCGGGGCCGGCGATCTTTCCGCAAGACGACGGACCGCGCGGGCGGATCATCGGAACAAATCCTGCTCTTTGGGGCGAATCAATTCCCCGAGCGCACCCTCGCGCAATGGATATGGGAATCCGCGGACGTGGACGATCGGCGTTCCTTCCGCAGCTTGTCCCATGACCAGGGACGCGGCGGCCGCGAGCTCATCGGCTACGCCGACGACGGTGATGCGCAGGGTGTAGCCCAGCAGATCCTGCCAGCCGCGTTCATCGATCACGCCCGGGATGCCGCTCAGGCCGATGCAGACCCCCACCGTGCCGATGCGCCATGCCCGACCATGGGAATCAATGATCATCACGCCGATCCGCTTCTTCGCCCGCGCTTCGATTTTGGTGCGGATTTCGTCGGCGGATCGATCAGGGTTCCGGGGTAGCAGCAGGACGGATCCCTCCTCACCCGTCACGTTGGAATGGTCAATGCCGGCATTGGCGCAGATGAAGCCGAGTTTGTGCTCCACGATGATCGTTCCGGGCCGCGTCCGCACCACGGATGTGCTTTCCTGCAATATGAGCTCCACCAGCCGAGGATCCTTTTCGATCTGCGCCCCGAGTTCAAGCGCACGCGGCCCCGGCTGCACGGATCCCAGATTGACGATCCGGCCCTCCGCCTTGCTGACCACCTTTTGTGCAAGGACAAAAATATCCTGATCTTCGAGCGCGATGTTGGAACGCCCAAGCGAATTGACAATAATATCCGCCAGGTCATCTCCTTGGCGGATGAGAGGAATGGCTTTGAG
>DATJBI010000006.1:0-3431 GCA_035515435.1 Anaerolineales bacterium | reverse complement strand
CAAACCTGAATTTCCCCGCGGTTCGCATGCTGCCCCTCGCGCGTGAATGTGATAGCGCCTGTTGTCGCATCGGCCAAATGCTTTTACGCGACCCCTACCATGATATTCCAGTTTGGAGAGTCTGAATGCAGTCAGTCTGGCAGGGCGCCGGCCGATGCAAAACAATGGGCCCGGGCGACCGCCGACTATCCAGAAGCCTCGGGATAGGCAACGGGTCAGATGGCAACACTTAGATCGACCGCGAAGAGGGTTTTGCCTGCGGCAGGATGGGCGATCTGAAAGCGGCCGTGCCTGCCTTGACCAGGACTCGGGGCTGGACGGTACGGGGCACCATGACCGGTGCGAGCCCGCGCTGGAGGGTGCAGGGCAAGAATATCCTCTGCGGGCAGCGCCAATGAAGCTTTTCCACGCATGATCATCCCGCCATCCTCACCTTCTTCCAATATCTCCACAATCCGTCCGCGCTCATGGCAAGCGGGTTGGCCAGATCATATGCCTTCACAGTCTCGACGCTCAAGCCCTTTGCGCGGCCCTGCTCATTCATCCATTCTGTAAATCTCTGGCGCAATTCTTCAATGGTTGGCCCGCCCGCCATCATGGCTTCCAGCCACTTCTCCGCGGCATTCAATTCCTGCTCGACTTGATCCAGCTGCCACTTTGGATCATCAAAGATCCCAAAATGCGTGGGGGCGATACGCTTGAATTTTTCCTTGCGCAAACGCTCCAGCGAATTATGCCATTTTCCGAAATGCAGTTCAGGCGGCGGCATGGGCGTCTGCAGATAGGGATAGCCGGGAATGCGGACGCCGCCCACGTCGCCGCTGAAGGCGATATCTTCGAACAAATAGACATAATGATGTTCCGCGTGACCCGGTGCGCTGAGCGGGACGATTCGCAAATTCCCGATCACGATCTCTTCGGCGTCATGAACGACTCTGAGCTGGCTCTCGGGAACCGGCAGGAACTCACCCCACAGTGTTCCCATCAGGTCGCCGTAGATGCGCGTGGCGCTTGCCAGGAGCTTTTCCGGGTTCAACATGTGCGGTGCGCCATTGGGATGAACGATGATCTGCGCGCCCTGCCGCGCCCACCAGCCCGCCGAGCCGGCGTGATCGAGATGGATATGCGTCAACAAGACGTGAGTCACATCGGAGGCGGAAAAGCCGTGCGATCTGAGCGCCGCCTGAAGCGCGGCCAGGGTCGTACCGGGCCCGCATTCGACCAATGCTGCACCATCCGAATGTTTGATCAGATAAACGGCGATGGCCTGGGTCTTGCCCTGAAAGTCTAGGTCAAGTGTGACAACTTCGGTCTTTGCCATGTGGTCACATCCTTGGAAATATGACTGGACGAAAATATCGCGAACGTTTTTGCCAGGTCGGCTTCACAATCCACGAGACAGGCGGGCACGCCGCGTTCCATCAAACGTGAGGCAAGCCGATCATTGCCGCGGCGCCCCCCAAACGACTCGGAGGAAAGCAAGATCACAGCGGGATGCAGGTCGCGGAGCTGGATCGTGTCCACCGCGACCAGCAATTCGTCCGAGACCGCGGGTGTGATGAGGATGACACTCGAGCCGGACGGCAAATGCCGCGCCTGCGCACCGACCAGTGCCGCGATGGAGAGGTTGCCCTTGCCTTCCAGAAACGCCAGCGTTTCGAGAATTTTGTTTTCATGGCGCTCATTATGTTCGGCCGGGATCGTCGTGTAGCTGCGGTCCGCGGTGACAAATCCAACCGATCGTTTTTGCTCAATGAAATAGTGCGCGAGGGAGGCGGTGATGGTTATGCCATATTCGAGCGTGGACGGAGGCAGCGTGAATTTTGGTCTGCGGGTGAACAACATATTTTCAACAGGTACTTCCGTGATCTCATCGTGCGGCTTCGACGCCTGTACGCTGTATTGGGTGTCGAGGAAGAGCCAGACCTCGGCCTGCGGGTCCTGATCGAATTCCTTCACCATCAACTGCCCGCGGCGAATGCTCGTCGGCCAATGGATGCGCTTCAGCGGGTCGCCGGAGTTATACTCGCGCACACCGGAGGCGTGGGGCGTAATATCGGTTGATTTACGGCGAATGACTTTTCCTCCAGGCAGCAGTCCCGCGGGTGAAAGAAATGATTCGATCGGAAAAACCATCGGAAGGACCGTCACGGTCTTGGAGGCAGCCAGTGTCTTCTCCACGCGGAACAAACCCAGCGGATCGGAGACGGTGACGATGGTCGGACCGAGTGGAAAACCGCCGCGCCGCGTCAGCCACATCCGCACCGCATACGATTGTCTTTGATGTGCCCGCAGCATGGTCAGCAAACGTGACCCGGCCGCAGAGATAGGCGTGGCGTTTTCAACCTCGACCCACAGAGCGGGCAGGCGGCTTCCATTGAACAGATCGAAACGCTCCTTGAAAACATCGCCGACACTGCCGCGCCTCGCCTCGGAGTATCGTTCGACCCGCAGGGCGCGTGCCACAATGAAGGTCCAGAACCATGCGCCGATCACCAGCAGCAACCCCAGGTAAAGCATATGCGAATAGAACGCCGGTCCACCCGCCAGCGATCCGATCAGGCCGCCGAGGATCATCAGCGCGACAAGAACGCGTCCGGGATTCATTTGGATCGCTTGTCTGCGCCTGCCGGCAGCGAGGGCGATTGGAAACTGCCGCCCGGCACCGGGATATTATGGATGATATCCTGAACGATGCGGTCCGCCCCCAATTCACGCAGCCGGGCCTCAGGCCCCACGATGATGCGATGGGCCAAAACTGGAACAGCCAGATCCTTTACATCGTCGGGCAAGACATAATCGCGACCTTGAAGTGCGGCGTAGGCCTGACAGGCTCGCGACAAACTCAGCGTGCCGCGCGGACTCGCTCCGAGATAGATATCGGCCGATTGACGAGTGCGCCGTGTCAGGTCTGTGATGTAGCGTTTGGCGGCCAGGGAAAGATAAACGCTCTTGATTGTCTCCGCCGCCTCCAGCACTTCCTCCGCCCCCACCACTGCATTAAGCGTCTCGATCGGATGCTTGAACTGCTGCTCATCAAGGATCTTTATCTCATCTGACAGCTCAGGGTATCCGAGCCGGACGCGCAGCAGAAAGCGATCCAGTTGCGCTTCTGGCAGCGGAAAGGTGCCTTCATACTCAATTGGGTTTTGGGTGGCGAGCACCATGAAGGGCCGTGGCAGAATATGCGTTACGCCGTCGACCGTCACCTGGCGTTCCTCCATGGCTTCCAGGAGGGCGGCCTGGGTCTTGGGTGTGGCACGATTGATCTCGTCGGCCAGAATGATCTGGCCGACGATCGGACCCGGGCGAAATTCGAATTCCTGCTTCTGCTGGTTGTAGATCGAAACACCGGTCACATCGCTCGGCAGCATATCGGGCGTGAATTGGATCCGGCTGAAGGTGCAGGCCAGGGAACGCGCCAGGCTGCG
>DATJBI010000005.1:0-6188 GCA_035515435.1 Anaerolineales bacterium | reverse complement strand
ACTCCTGTGGCGGGACAATATGCGGCCAAAAATCCAGATCAGTTCCAGTTGGTCGGTCAACCCATCGAGCCGCTGCCAGTGGGCATCGGTATCCCCTGCGGCGGCGCCTCCGACTGCACCAGTGCACCCTTAACGCCGCTTGGTCAAGCAGTTCAAGCCGCCCTGAAAAGCATGATGGCGGATGGAACTTACGCCAAGATCCTTGACAAGTATGGTGCAGCGGGGAGTGCGGTCAAGTTGCCTTAAAGTCATCGGATGCGGCGATCAGTTGCAACGCGTAAATACAGGCCGGTCGGGATAAGTTTCGGCCGGCCTGTATTCTATCAATCAAGAAGAATGCGAGAAATAATCCATGTATCATTTTGATTGGCAAATCTTCCTGAAATATATCTGGCCCCCCACCGCCCTTCAAGATCCATTAATCCGTAATGGGCTGATCGTGACCATTGTCGTCAGCGTTGTTGCACAAGCGTTGGGAGTGGTATTGGGACTTTTTGCCGCCCTGGGCAAAATGTCCAAGTTTGCTGTCTTTCACTGGCTTTCAGAAGCTTATATTTGGTATTTTCGGGGTACACCGCTGTTGGTTCAAATGTCTTTGCTTTTTTTCGGCCTGGGAGTTACCCATATTTATGACTTCCCGGACTTGTTTATGGGTGCGGTCACGATCACCGGTGCGATTCAAGCCGGCACGCTTGCCTTGGGAATCAACGAAGGTGCCTACATGGCTGAAATTGTCCGGGCCGGAATCGAATCAATCGATCCCGGGCAGATGGAAGCCGCCAAATCACTGGGTATGACCTACGGCTTGGCCATGCAGCGCATCGTGCTTCCCCAGGCCGCGAAAGTGATCATCCCTCCGCTTGGAAACGAATTCAACAATATGATGAAGACCACATCGCTGATGGTGGTCATTTCGGCCGGCGAACTGTTTTATGGCTTCGAACAAGTTAATGCCCGGATCTTTAAACCATTTGAACTGTTCATCGCAGCTTCGTTATATTATCTGCTGCTTACCACCATTTGGTCGTTCATTCAGTCGCGAATCGAATCGGGATTGGGCGAGCGCAAAGGCCTGGAACGCGGCCCCGGCATGATGGAAAGACTCTTCTCGGGCGCCGGCGGAAAGGGGGCGCGCTGATGGTCACGCCCAGGACGAAACTGGCCGACAGCAACATTATCGTCAAGGCCGAAAAGGTCAATAAATTCTTCGGCTCGCTCCACGTCTTGAAGGACATCGAGATCGAAGTGCGCCGGAACGAGGTCGTGGTCATCATCGGCCCGTCCGGTTCGGGCAAAAGCACCTTCCTGCGCTGCATCAATCACCTGGAAAAGATCAACAGCGGGCACATCTTCGTCAACGGTCATATGATCGGATACCATGACCGCAACGGCAAATTGGTGGAAGACAGCGAAAGAAACATCGCGCGGCAGCGCGCCGAGATCGGCATGGTGTTCCAGCGCTTCAACCTGTTCCCGCACCTGACCGCGATCGAGAACATCATCGAAGCCCCCACCCGCGTCCGCAAAACTCCGGCCGAACAGGCACGGGCGGAGGGAGAACGACTGCTGGCGCGGGTCGGCCTGGCCGACAAGCGCGATCAATATCCGAATCAGTTGTCCGGCGGACAGCAGCAACGGGTCGCAATTGCGCGCGCCCTGGCCATGAAACCCAATCTGATGCTCTTCGATGAACCGACCTCCGCGCTCGATCCTGAAATGATCGGCGAGGTTCTCGACGTGATGAAGGAATTGGCCCACGAGATGACCATGATCGTTGTCTCCCATGAAATGGGATTCGCACGCGCGGCCGCAAATCGAATTGTTTTCGTGGACGGAGGGCAGATCATCGAACAGGCCCCGCCTGACGAGTTCTTTGCCAATCCGCGCTCAGAGCGGACCCGGTTGTTCCTGAGCCAGATTCTCCATTAATCTGTCAAAACGAGAAGCGAAGTCCCCGAACGGCAACGGGGACTTCTTTTTGGGCGCCGGGAGGGGCTTGGACCCTCACGGCCTGCGGCCCATCGCCCTCGATCAGAAGAGCGTTTCCTATCAACTCGCGGTGCTGAAGGCCTTTCGTGCCCCGACCAATTCCCCGCGGATGAGCCGACCACCGACAGTGCCGTCGAATACTTGCTTTCGTGAGGATGCGGTAGAGAGCGAGAGTTGAGCGCACCAGTATTCAGGATGGGCTCGGATGGACGCCATATCCAACGAAGACGAGTCTGAAGCCTGCACTGTCATGAAATGAGTCAGGCGGCATAACGGCCCTCCGGGCCGGTTCATTTTCCATCCAGACGGGTTTCGACGCTGATCACGAACGCCGCACTTTCAAATTTGGGCGCAGACTGGAAAAGTATTTTGTGCGAAACACTTCCTGGATGCAGGAACTGTTTCGTTTGTCCGAACGCAGTGAGTCAGATGACACCCGAAGAGCCTGTCCACCTGACCAGACAGCAGCTCGTCCTCGGACAGAGGAATTTGTTGCCGCGCAAGACCAGGATCCTGGGGAGGGAACCATACCGTGAAGATCTTCATCGGGATTGTTGGGATGCTTTTTGCGGTGATTGTTCTGGGTGTGACACTGGCCATTCTGCTTACGCCGTGGATGGATCGCTGGGGTACGACCAACGCGGAAGCCGCCGCGACTTATCCCAGCGATATGTTGCTGCCGCATCCGGCTGGTTTTGGCGACCGCGCCGTGACGATCAACGCGAAGCCTGAACAAATTTATCCCTGGATCGTTCAGCTCGGCGCGGGCAAAGGCGGCATGTACAGCTATAGCTGGCTTGAAACATATTTGCTGAACTGCCGTCTGGTCAACGCGGAGCGCATCCATCCGGAATGGCAGGATCTAAAAGTTGGCGACCTGGTCAGGATGTGCCCAGGGGAATCCGGCCCGGTTCCCCACGTTGTTGCACAAATTGAGCCAAATAAAGCCATTGTGTTGGGGCATCAGGAGAACGGCCGATGGGTAGATTTATGGCAATTTGTGCTCAATCCGCAGTCGGAGAAGATGACGCGTCTGATACTGCGGACGCGCACCATGGCGGTTAGCGGAACCTGGGACATGATCCATCCAGGAATTTTCATTATGGAGCGCGGTATGCTGCTCGGTATCAAAGGACGCGCCGAGAGCGCCATCCAGTAGGAGCACGCCATTGAACCGGCTCTTTTCACTGCTGCAGAGCAAAGTCATGAAAGAGCTTGATCCATTGCACTGAGGGGATGCCACATGCGATGCCGCGGCGGACAATCATTGGGTCCTTAAGGGGTGATACATATGGGTATCAGCTGGCCGCCCTCCAGCGGCCACGATTTAAGCACAGGACTCACAGTTTGGCAAAGTCGATGAGGCGCGCATTCACGCCCGTCCGCGTCCTCTCAGAATCGCCGGCCTTGCCGTCCGTGGCGCCGGAGCCGCCAAACGCGATGACCGGTCAATCCCAAACTCGGATTCGCAGGCAACTCGAGACCGACCTGCTGCAGAGTTTCCATCAGTGGGCGCTGAGGACATTCGACGCGGAAGGTTTGCGGTTTCAGTGCGCAGCCAATGCAGCCCTGCCTGAAGCCCTCCGTCTGCGGCCCTTCGCCTGTTGGCTCCCTCCCGCCGGCACCATGGGTCTCCGAAGCCAAGCTGCCATTCTGAAGAACCATTTGAGGACAAAAAATGTCCGGGTTATGCTATACTCGTGCTTCAATACTTGCTTAGCCTGACCTGATCCAGAGCTGGACGTTTCAGTCGTCGCAGGACTTGTTGGTGCGGTGGGAGTGTGTGCCTATGATGGGAAAGGTTCCTTATCGGTTGCTGGTGATCCTGCTCGCCGGTCTGTTGGCGGCTTCGGGCTGCAGTGCCATCCTGCCCACACCCACTCCCACAGTCTCCCAGCAGGTGACCGCGCTGATCGCCTCCATCAACCCTGATCAGCCCGACACGCTGGACGCTCCAGAAGGGCTCATCGGCCTGGGACGGGCCGCGGCGCCCGCTCTGACCGGAATGCTCAGTTCTCCCAACTTCATCACGCGTTGGGCGGCGCTCTATTACTTCAGCCGGACGGCGCAGCCTGAAGATATACCTGCGCTCGCGCAGGCCCTCAACGACCCTGACCTGAGCAATCAAGCGGTTGCGGCTGCGACCCTGCTGCGCCTGGGGGATAAACGCGGCCTTTCCATTCTTCAAGAGGCGGAACAATCGGATGCGCAGCTGGCCTTCAGCGAGCCGCCCGAGCTGCTGTCTGACTACGCGCGCGCCGTTCTGGCGGCGATCAGCCAGAGCGCGATCCCTGCCGCGGGGAACCCTGCGCCGTTGGCCTCTGGGCCGGCCTCAATTCGCCTGTTCTCCGCGCCGGAAGTGCAGCTTGATCCCCGTCTGGTGTTGGGGGACGCACATGGTGAGGCGCACCCTGCGGACGTCTCGGTTAAGCCGGACTGCACGTTGACCGTCCAGGACTGCGTGGTCACGGTGACGCTCAACCTGCAGTTTACAGGTGATGGCGCGACGGCTGCCCTGGCAGCCACATGGGCAGCGGCCATCAAACAGATGTGGGAGGGCCTGACCACGAACGGGAACTGCAAGCTGCACATCGTGGTGAACACGTTGGTGGGCGGTGACCCCGCCGCGGGGTACGCCCAGATCGACGTCTTGAATGTGCCGCCCGGCGGAATGCACCGCTCGAATGCCGATCTTGGAAGTTCGGCGGACGCGGGCGAGCTGGAGGGCACCTGGGATAACACCGACACCTCCGGCATCGTCGCCGCGCACGAGGCGGGGCACCTGATGGGCGCGCCTGACGACTACAAGGATGACGCGCAGGGCGCATCCCAGCCCCTGCCGGAGGCGGCGGGAGAGCTTGCGGCGGGAGCGCCGGACATCATGGCGCAGACCTGGCCGGACCACAACGGCAACCCGCCCACCGGCAAGCATCGCCATGCAAATTCGTTCCTCAAGGCATACGGCGTCACCTGCTCCTGCAGCGCAACCCCTACGCCAACCGTCACATTCACACCGTCCATCGCGCCCACCGCGACCCTGACCAGCACCCCCACGATCACGCCAACCTCCACGGAAACCTCCACCCCGACCGCCACCGCGACCAGTTCGGCCACCTCAACCAGCACGGCTACCGCGACGCCCGCGAAGCTGATCGGGACCATCAACCAGACCACCAACGGCCATTACGCGCCCGGAAAGCCGTTCATGGGTCCCTATGGCCTGCCCAAGGGGGCGCGGCTGGAGGCCATCGGGCGGACCGATGACGGGAACTGGGTCCTCGTTCAGGCTATCGGCGGGAAGAAACCAGCCTGGATCGCAGCCGCCTCGATCGACCTGGATGGGGACGTCATGACTCTGCCGGTCGTGGACCCGGACACGATCCTCCCGATCTCGAATTTCTACGGTCCGCCGGACGTCACCAGCGTTGTGATGAGCGGAAGCTCGGTCACCCTGGAATGGGCTCCCATCGAGGTCAGGGTGGACCTTGTCCCTGGATACCCGCTCAACATCTACATCGTCGAGATCTGGAGCTGTGACCAGGGAAAGAAAGTGTACACGGCATACGGAACGGATGATACGACGATCACGGTGCCGGTGGACGACAGCTGCGGTCAGGCGCAGGCCTACGTCCGCCTGCAATTCAAGGAGGGGTTCACCACTGCCCAACTGCTTCCTCTGAACAAATAGGCGTCCCGACGCTCTGGGGAAAATTGCAGGGGCTGGTCTGGAAGTTCTGGATGGCCCCCGCCCGCGGCTTGGCGCGTTCCTGGCAGGGGGAGCAATCCCGGCGCGGCCAAATCACGGCTGAAAAAACCCCATATTCCAACGTTGCTCTCCCAGGGATCGATCGCTTGCTCTGCAAATTCCAAGAATCACCAGCCGCCGAATTTACAGAGACTTAAGGGCCCCCGATTGACACGAAAGAAAAAAGAGCGGGAATGGAGAGCGGAATCATTGCAAGGCATCGCGATCCACCGGGCGGGCTGGTGATGCCTGGGTTGAGCAACAAACGTTTAAGGAGAATCAAGTCATCTCCCGAGGGGGATCGGCAGGGCCGCTTGTCCTCCAACTTGGCTCAACGAAACTTGCGCCTAATTTTGGGATTGATCCTGATTGGCTTTTTGCCCGCTTGGGGCAGTCTCCGGGGCTTTCAAATATCACGATCCACGGACCGTACGGCAACATTCCTTGGTGCGCT
>DATJBI010000004.1:0-6489 GCA_035515435.1 Anaerolineales bacterium | reverse complement strand
TGCATGTCCTCGCTGAATCCGATCACGTTCGTCTTGAGCTTTTGAAGTTCCAGCGGCGATTTGACGGCGCTTTCCCGCAAGCGTTGGTCGGTGGCTTCGACCATGTCGGTGACCAACAGGCCGATCAGGTGGCGGATCATGCGATGGCGTTCCAGGTCTTCGAGGCCCAAACCGTGCCAATTGAAGGTCTCGCGCAGGATTTCCCAGAGGGCGATCCCGGCCAGTACGGCCGGAGAAATTAAACCGGAGCGCAGGCCGTCATCCAGGTCGTGCGTTGAATAGGCCAACTCATCCGCCACGTTCGTGATCTGGGTTTCGAGATTGCCGCGCAGGCTCGGATCGTAATCGCGCGCATCCGATACATCGTATTCCGACTCATGCTTGACCATGCCTTCGCGCACCTCCCAGGTAAGGTTCAGCCCGGGGAATTCAGGATACCGCTCTTCGAGTTCCGTGACGATGCGCAGAGACTGCCGGTTGTGATCGAATCCGCCGTAATCCTTCATGAGGCGGGCCAGTGCCACTTCCCCCGAATGCCCAAACGGGGAGTGGCCCAGATCATGGGCCAGGCAAATGGCCTCGACCAGATCTTCATTGGCGCCCAGGGCGCGCGCGATGGTCCGTCCGATTTGCGCAACCTCCAGGGTGTGCGTCAGGCGGGTGCGGAAGTAATCGCCTTCGTAGTTGATGAAGACCTGCGTCTTGTATTCCAGGCGGCGGAAGGCAGTTGTATGAATGATCCGGTCGCGGTCGCGCTGGAACGCCGTGCGGTAATCCGGCTCGTCGTCCAGATAGGCTCGTCCCTTGCTGTCTTTGCTGCGTACACCGTAGGGCGCCAGGGCTTTGTCTTCCAGCTCTTCGAGCTTTTGACGGTCAAAATACATGACAACCTTTCCAATGAGAATGTCATTGCTGCCGGCGGGCCCGCAATGACATTGAGGAGTGGGGCGAGAGGGACTTGAACCCTCAAGGTGTTTCCACCGGTTGATTTTAAGTCAACTGCGTCTGCCGATTCCGCCACCGCCCCGGAATTCTTCGTTATTTTACCACGCTGAAGACTCTTTTCAGGTTTACCTTCCTCTTGCACCCATGCTATATGAACATAAGGACAATTGACTTCATTGTTAATTGACAACCATCGACTCACCTGGATACAGGCTTTTTTGATTGACTTCAAAGTGAGCGTTACAGCCAAAATGGCCGCAGGCCGCAGGAGCGAAACGAAAAGCAGCAAGCCTGTTGCACGTGCCGCACATGGGGCGGGGTGAACCAAATTAATGCAGTACGTCCACTGGTGCTTTGTCTCGTTATGCAATACTTCGTTGGGCGTATAATCCGTCTATAAAGCATTCGGCGGACAAAGAAAGTGAAACAAACAGGAGGAGGCCTCTATGGTAATGGTACCGGCTGTAGCACTAGGCGCTCTTGTTATCTTCGGTATCGCATACCTGCTGACAAGTACAGTGATGACCAGATTCGCAAAAAAGACAAGGAGTGTTACAACACTTTATCGAGGGGTATGGAAGGAAGAAAAACGTCCGGATAAAGCGACAGAACTGTATATAGACCTAGTGTCTAAGGTTGGAGGTGGCATTGCCGTAGTGGTGATGGTACTTCTTTTGTTAGTCTCTCCCAAGGAGCGGGCTCTTTCAATCTGGATTGCTTTAACAGGAATGGGGATTATTTTTGGACTTTTCACGTTCCTTCTTAGAGAGCCTAAATCCAGTGCAGAAATACGAACAAAATATAGGCCAACGATGTCGTCAGGAGCATCACCACACGGTAGAAACGAGCTTTACCAAAACTTGCTTGTTAGATGCAGAGGTGATAAGAATCTAGCAGATAGGCTCATAGAGTTCGAGCGCAAACATGCGCCTTCTGCCAGTGAAGAGGAATTGATAAGAAGCGCTATACAGAGATTGGAACGAGATAAGAGAGGATGAAACCTGATCGAAGCGGATAAGATCTGCCCAACACAGCGAGCGGCTGGACGGCTGGGGAACGGTGCGGCTTTCAAGTAACAAAGCGGTAGGACAATTCTATTTTTCCAATATAAAGTGTTGACGCTCAAAGTTGTTTGACTTGAATCCGAAGCCATGACTAGTTGAAACATGACGGCAGACCGGAAGAAGCAAAACGCAGAGAAGCCGAATTATTGTATATGACACACATAGAGAAAGGCTACGAATGGACAGCGAAGCCAGAAAGGATCATGAAGAATGGCTTGCGGAAGACCGGCACATGCAATGGTGTTGCAGCGGGTTCACGATTCTCGCATGCACGATCTTTCTCTGCATATTTAGCGTGCAGAGCTTCATTCACTCCTACCCTAACATCGTCAATTATCTTGGGTCTCTATTGGGCTTTCAGCAGTAGTGCGCAGGTTGGTCACGCCACCATAAGCGGAACGCGGCGGAATTATAAAACATGGAGTGATGTACATGAGCCTTGCAGCAGAAAGCTGGACTTGTTAGAATTGCGTGGCTAATATCGGTGCATGATATTTGTGTTTCAAGCAACAAGGTATTTTGACACACTGTTGACTCACGAAGAAACCAGCCCATTTTCTAGGCTGGTTTGTCCTGTTCTCAAGGTGTTTCCACCGGTTAATTTTAAGTCAACTGCGTCTGCCGATTCCGCCACCGCCCCGGCGCGCCAATTATCATAATACAAGGTCAATCCTGTGCAACGGAAACCCTGCTCGCCCTCCAGTCCTGGATGAGGAACGGCAGGTAAAGCAAAAGGAAAATTGCAATCCCGATCAATTCGAGATCGATGATGTAATAGGGCCAGGCCGGCATAAATTCCAGCATGCTGGCTGTCGTTGGCTTGGCATTCATCAGCAAATAATTGGAGCCAAGCGCGGTGTTGATGAAGTAGATCGCGAGCATGTACACATTGGTCCCAAGCAGGACCCTGCCAAAGGACTTCCAGGTTGGGCGCAGGCCCTCCACCACGGTCATATAAACGGCTGCCGTGATCACGCCGCCATGGGAGATGAACGTCTGAATGAACCGATAATGCGGGAAGCCGTAGATGCCGAGATCGGGGGTCAATAGATAATTGGCACAGGCCGCGATGCCCAGAAAATAGGCGAATTCGTAAATGGGACGGTTTTTCAAGATCAGCATGAACCCGGAAAGCCAGATCAGAACGCTGCATACGTTCAACGGCAGCATGAATTGAACGCTCCAGTAGCCCCAGTACAGGTTCCAGACGTGCCAGCTGATCTCCGCGGTCCAGATCACAATGGCCAGCGTCCAGCGGATGGAGCGCTTCGTGGTCTCGCTGGAGTTTCTAAATCGAACGAGAAAAAGATTGACGGCGACCAGACACAGCAGCGCCGCGATGTGCGCCGCGCCAAATAGTTCGAACGCGGGGCCGGTGTAATTTCCGGCAAGGAATTGACTCACGGGGGCCTCCTTGAATGGGTTTCAATCTAAGAACCCGCCTCGCTGAATTTCGAGGCGGGTTCTATCTGATGCATTCCGTCCTGAACCTGGCACGGATGCCCTCAAATCCATTTCAGGATTCCGCCGAAGACGATCAGGGACAGGAGGTTGAATCCCCACAGCGTGCCAACGGCCTGGATCTTCTTCTTCAGGCTGTCCAGGTCGTAAACCCAGAAGGCCGCGATGAAGAAGGTCAGGTAGCCGAACAGAAAGATCAACCACGGCGCGCCGCGGTTCCACCAGGCATAGTCCCAGGTCAGGGCGTGGACCGAATTCAGAAGATATTCGACGAAAACGCTGAAGGCCGATCCGCCAATCGCCACCAGCCAGCGATTGTTCATCCCCAGATAATTCGTGTTCTTGTCGGGAGCCAGCATTTTGGTCCAGACGATCCCGGCGACGGCGAACATGAAGGCGGTTTCAATGTTCAAGCCAACGAGGATCAGGTAGGCGGTGGGCCCGGGTTCACCCCAGATCGGAGCGTAACCTGTGAAACGCAGCACCAGGCCATTGACCACCTCGTTGAACCAGTCCATGCCCCAGAAAGCCAGACCGGCCAGGATGAGGTTCCAGTTGCGTTTCTCGGCCTCGACCGTATAGACGTAGAAGACGAAGGCGAGCAGCGGGATCACATACCATTGGAAATGACTGCCGTCCCTCAATATCGACAGGGCCTGCCTGGCAGAAGTAGACATGCGCATCCTCCAATTGTTGCTGATTCTTTAAGCACGGACTCGATTCCATCTTTGGCGCTGTAGGATCCTTGAGCTGCCCGCGCGTCAGGCCGGCACGGCTCGATCGGCGGCGCGCAGGCGGTGCAGGAGAAAGAGGGTCGCAGAAAACAGGAGCAGGGCGTTGGCTTGATGAAGCAGTGCGACCGTGATCTGCACGTGGGACAAGACGATCAGGATCCCGAGCAGGATTTGCAGGATGACCAGCGTCAATAACAGGTTGAGGGCCCATTTTATGCCCTTCGAAATGTTCTGTTTTTGTATGAGCCAGTAGAAGAACGCCGCGGCGGCCAGGCCTACGAACGCAAACCAGCGGTGAATGAACATAACCGTGAGGGGCGCCGCGATCAGATTCTTCACGGGCGGCTGGATCTGAGTCAATAGCCCGCCGGGAACGAGTTGACCCAGCATCAACGGCCAGGTATCGGAAATGTAACCGGCCTTGAGTCCCGCAGTGAATGAGCCGTAACAGATCTGAACGAGCAGGATCACCAGGCCGGTCAACACCAATTTGCTGGACAATGACCATCTGGCTTTTCCAGGGGAGAAACCATAGCGATGGCCGAAGGCCGTCCACAGCGAAATGCCGATCAGCGTCAGGGCCATAAGCATGTGGCTCGCCAAAAGGTAATGGCTGACGGACGGGCGATCCTCCAGTCCCGAGGCAACCATGTACCAGCCCAGAATCGCCTGCGCCAGGAACAGGATGCCCAGGAAGACATACCAGCCGACTTCCTTCCAAGGGATATTTTTTTTGAAGAGCAAGATAACGAACGGGATGGCGAACACAAATCCGGCCAGGCGCGCGACGAAACGATGAATCCATTCGACCCAGAAGATGGTCTTATATTGATCGAGCGTCATGTTGAAATTGACCAGTTTGAATTCCGGGGTTTGTTGATACCTGGAAAATTCCGCCTGCCAGGCCTCCTGGTCGAGAGGCGGCACCGCGCCGCTGACCGGGTTCCACTCGGTGATCGAAAGACCGGAGCGCGTCAGGCGGACAAATCCGCCATAGACCACCAGAAAGGCCGCGAAGGCCGTGAATGCAAAAATCCAGATCATCACAACGCGATTTTGAGTTCGGGGCATGTTGGCTCGAGGACATGACGTCACTGCGAGCGGGGCGGGTCCCGCCCCGCTCGCAGTGACCTGGAATGATTCCTGTCAACTTCGCAGGGATTATAGCATCGTTCGCGGGATCAAAAACGCAGCGCCCGAGGCGCTGCGTTCCATCCTTTAAATTTCCGGCGGCTCAGGCGTATAAGCCCCAATCCAGTGCGGACGGATCTTCCATCATCGAGAAATCCCACATGTCAGGAATCATCTCGATCGTGACGGGTTTTTCCAGCGCTTCGACCGCTTTTTGGCGCGTCATCTCGATCAAGGCCGGACCGTACGGACAAAACGGCGTGGTCAGGATCATCTTCATGTGTGCAATATCATTTTCGATGCTGATGTCACGCACCAGGCCAAGCTGAATGATGCTCATTCCAATTTCCGGGTCAACCACTTCCGCTAATCGGGCCCTCACGGGTTCCACCAATTCCGGATGGGTGTCGTAGAGAGTCCACTTGATGGGATTGATCTTTTGTTCTTCGGTCATTTGAAATACCTTTAGGATAAATTATCGTCTTGCGGCTTGCCCTGCTTCCACCACATACGTGCAGACTGTTCCGCCGTTCAAAATGCACTGTACTTTTTCGGCGGGCACCGCAAGCATTTTTGAGATGAGGGTTTGGTCAACGGTGCAGACCTCCGGATGGCTGATACCGATCTGGTAATAGGGGCATGAAATTTCATGGATTTCATATTGCTTGCCCTTCTTCTCCCATTCAACGGTAAAGCCTTCCTCCGCCAGCAGGGTCTTCACAAAATCCAGTCGTTCTTCCATGCCCAGGCCCTTCATCTGTCCTTCGTATTCGCGTGCCAGATCTTCGGCGATCTGGTTGAACAGATTGCGGACCACCGGTTCGGGCATGCTCTCTTTCATCTGGGCCAGCAGGCGCGTCGTCAGACGGAGATAACGCGTCGGAAAATTCTCCAGACCAACCTCCGTTAAAAAGTAGACCAAGCGCGGGCGGCCCACACCGTGGCGTTCTTCTTCCGCCGCAACCAATCCTTCCATCTGCAGATTGGTCAGGTGATGACGAACGGAGATGGGATTGATACCCACCGCCTCCGCCAGCTCGTTGATGGTGCGCTTGGGTTGGCGGTGCAGGGTCTGCAAAATTCGATCTCTCGTGCTTTTCATAATGGTTCAGTATACCCATGTGCCCCTTGTTTGTCAATATAATAGATAAATA
>DATJBI010000003.1:0-15910 GCA_035515435.1 Anaerolineales bacterium | reverse complement strand
CTTGTCCTCCAACTTGGCTCAACGAAACTTGCGCCTAATTTTGGGATTGATCCTGATTGGCTTTTTGCCCGCTTGGGGCAGTCTCCGGGGCTTTCAAATATCACGATCCACGGACCGTACGGCAACATTCCTTGGTGCGCTGGGAGGGACTTGAACCCTCACGCCTTGCGGCACATGGCCCTCAACCATGCCTGTCTGCCAGTTCCAGCACCAGCGCACATGAACAGGCTCGCGTCCGAGCAGGCGTATTATAATCGGCTTGTCTTGCCTGTCAAGCAAGGGAATTCTTGAGGAGGCCGAAGGTGACTCGAATTGTTGTGGACGCCATGGGAAGCGATGATTTTCCAACGCCGGATGTCGAAGGAGCAGTGATGGCCGCCCGCGAATATGGAGTGGAGATCATCCTGGTGGGCGACCAAGCCAGAGTCAAACCCGTGCTGGAGGCACAGAACCCGGGCAGTCTGCCCATCCGGCTCGTGCACGCGCCCGAGATGCTGACCATGGCAGATAAGGGCGAAGCGCTGACGCTCAAGGCCCGGCACGGAAAGAGCTCGATGGCCGTGGGTCTGGACCTGGTTAAGAACGGTGAAGGCGATGCATTTGTCACAGCGGGAAACACCGGCGCGGGGATGGTCACGGCCCTCTTCCGTTTGGGGCGCATCCGGGGCGTGGATCGACCCGCCATCGCACCGATATTCCCGACAGCAACCGGCTCCTGCATTATCTTGGACATGGGCGCCAATCCCGATTGCAAGCCGGAGAATCTTTTTCAGTTTGGGGTCCTGGGAAGCGTCTACGCAGAAAAAGTGCGCGGCGTCAGGAATCCAAGAGTGGGACTGATTTCAAACGGCGAGGAGGAGGGCAAAGGAAACGAACTGGTGAGGGCAGCCGTGCCCTTATTCAAGAATTCAAGGTTGAATTATTATGGGAACGTCGAGGGCAAGGAAGTCATCGGCGGAAAAGTGGATGTGGCCGTGACCGACGGCTTCACCGGCAACGTCATGCTCAAAACAGCCGAGGCCGTCGGGAAATTGATCCTGGATCAGGTCAAAGTCAAGATCAGGAAGGGCGGACCCTTGACAATGCTGGGCGGCCTGCTCGTCAAGCCCGCACTGACCAGCCTCAAAAGCCTGCTCGATCCAAGCGAGCAAGGCGCGGCGGTTCTGCTTGGCGTCAACGGATTGGTGCTTATCGGTCATGGGCGCTCAGATGCAACCGCCATCAAGAGCGCGATCCGCCTGGCAAAGAACGCCACAGAATCAAAAGTGCTGGAGGCGCTGAGAACAGCCATCGAAGAAAGTCTGAAAAAAATAGATTAACCGCTCAGAAAAGGCATACATGAAGATCATCAAAGACGAAAAACTCATCAAGCGCAACAGCCAGATCGGACAGTTCACAAGCATTGGGGCGTTGGCCGTGCTGGGCATCGGAATGTATATTTCGTTCACCAGACCTGATTTGTTTGCATGGTCCGTCACTTCCCTGGTGGTGGGCTTCGCCATGACACAGGTCGGAATGTTCTTCAGCAACCGCTGGGGACGCAGTCCGCGGCCCGACGAACAATTGGATTCTGGGCTCAAGGGTCTGCCGAATGAAGATACGATCTACCATTACCTGACACCCGCTTCCCACCTCTATGTCGGCGCGGCGGGAATCTGGGTACTGCTCCCGCTTCATCAGCGCGGACGCGTCACGTATCAAAAGAACCGCTGGAAGATTTCCGGCGGCGGATTCATGCAGAATTATCTATCCATTTTCGGCCAGGAGGGACTGGGGCGCCCCGAGCTTGAGATTGCGAGCGAGATAGATTCGACCAAAAGACAGCTTGCCCGCAAATTGGACGACGGCGTTGAGGTTCCTGAAATCCAGGGCGCGCTGATCTTTACCAACGACCTGGCCGAGATCGAGGACAATAATGCACCTACGCCCGCTCTGAAACTCAAACAACTCAAGGACTTCATGCGGCAGCGATCAAAAGATAAACCGCTCGGTTCTTTGACGCTGGACCGGATAAAATCAGTTTTGCCGCAAGGGGATAAATAGGAATCGCCGAAACCATCGTGCTGAGATCTGGCTGCGCAGGCCGCCGTTCGGTCCGCCAGTGAGCCGCGGCACGATCCAAGCGGAGTCCTCAGCACCCGGCAGCTTCAGGAAACCCCGTGACCCGGTCGAATGCCAACCCAGCCAGCCGGATAAACGTGATCGCGTTCTACGCCAGCATCATGGCGCTCTTTGTGGTTGTCCACCTGACGCAGGATATCCTGCAGAGTGCGCTGCAGGGCCCCTGGCTTCCCCCAGCCCTCAAGTTTGCGGGAACCCGTTCGAATATCGTCCTTACGGCCGCGCCCGCCTTCAAAGCCTTTGTCTTCCTCCTTTGTGTCTCAATTGTCTGTCTGCCTCTGCTCGGGGATCTTTTCAGGAAGGTGGGCAGTCTCGAGCTCGCGGCTCTCGGGCGCGCGATCCTTACGGGCCTTGGCGCGGCCTTGATCCTGAGCCTATTGGGCTTTTGCCTGGGCAACGACGGCATGGGTTTGAACTACGCCAGAATATCGGAGAGGCCCTTTGATCAGGATTCGACCGAATACAGCACGCGACTCTTTCTGCCAGCCCTTGCATACATCCTTCATCTTCGAGGGTTTTGGCCATATTATGCGTTCTTCGTATGCCTGACGATTGGCTTCATCGCCCTCCTGCAAATTTGGAATGAAGAGAACGCGCACCTGAATTTCTGGCAATTCATATCCCTGTGCACCTCCAGTTTCGTGATATTCCAATTTGAGATTCCCGGTTACCCGGACATCCTGGTCTTCATCTTCTTCATCCTTGTCATGCAACGCAGGCTCGCCAGCCGGGCAAAGCTCTCGCTGCTCATCCTGGCTCTGATCACTCATGAATCGTCGATGTTGATCGCCGTGCTTCTGGCCTGGCGGTACCTGCAGCGGAAGGACTTCATCACCTACCTCGGCGCGGTGATCATTTATGGGGTTATTTGGCTGACCGCCTCGGGATTCAGTTTGAGCCCAATACTGGCCAGCCATGAGGTTGCCGGCAGATCGACCCTGGCCTGGCTGCTTCAGGCGCCGCTCCAGGAAATAATCGGAATTCTGGTTGCCTACAAGGCGTTATGGATATTCCTCATAATCGGAATAGTTCTGGCTTTCAGGCAGAGGCTGTTTGCCGACGCCCTATTTATGCTGGGATGCGTGATTGGCGGGCTCGTCCTGACGGTGTTCGGCGTGGATACATCTCGCCTGATGGGTTATGCCTTCCCGGGCCTGCTCCTTGCAATTGCAACGATCAGATCCGCACCGGGCAGAATGGGCGAACGGGCTGCCTCCCTGATCTTCGCCGTCAATCTGTGCATTCCGTCTTTCGACAGCGTGCTGAGCTCGGGGGCTTTTTCCGCGCCAGGTTTGTATGCGCTTCTCTATTCCTGGCTGCGTTCGCTCCTTGGATTTCGATCCGGAAATCTCCAAACGTAAGTGCGGGCCGCGTGATTTCATATCGAACATTCTATGGTACACTTGTTCTATGAATTACATCGTCGCCATCGATATTGAAACCACGGGCCTGGACAATGAGCGCGAAGCCATCACCGAGATCGGAGCCGTCAAGTTCAAGGGCAATCGGGTCGAGGATGAATGGTCGTCGCTGATCAATCCCAACCGCCACATCCCCGAATTCATCACCGGGCTGACAGGCATCGACGATGCCATGGTTCGCCAGGCGCCGCGCCTGCGGGACGTTGCGCACGAACTGGAAGCTTTCGTCGGAGATGCGCCGATCGTCGGACATAACATCCGCTTCGATCTGGGCTTCCTGCAAAAACAAATTCCGTTTTCTCTCAATGAGGTCATCGACACGTACGAGCTGGCATCCGTGCTTCTCCCCAATGCCAGCCGGTATAACCTCGGCGCCCTGGGAAAGGAATTGGCCGTGGCCCTGCCCGCCACGCACCGCGCCCTGGACGATGCCCGGGCCACGCACGGGGTCTTCAATCGCCTCTATGAGATGATCCAGGCATTGCCGCTCGAACTGATCGCGGAGATCGTCCGGCTGGGCGAGCCGCTGGATTGGGACGCCAACCCTGTATTTCAGGAGGTCCTGCGCGCGCGCGCCAAGCAAGGTATACAAGCCAAAAAGGTTAAAAAGGATTCGGCGCAGTGGCCGGAGGAGGACCGCTATCCGCCGCTGCAAAATCCGGAGAAACCGGACCCGCTCAACGCCGAAGAAGTGGCCTCGATCCTCGAATACGGCGGGCCATTTTCGCAGTACTTTGAATCCTACGAGCATCGTCCCGAACAGGTGGAAATGCTTAAGGTGGTGACGAACGCTCTTTCCAACGGGAACCACTTGATGGTCGAGGCCGGAACGGGCGTGGGCAAATCGTTTGCGTATCTTGTGCCCGCGGCCTTGTTTGCCATCCGAAACAACACGCGGGTGGTGGTCTCCACCAACACCATCAACCTGCAAGACCAGTTGATCCAAAAAGACATCCCCGATCTGCGGGCCGCCCTCAAACTGGATCTGCGCGCCGCCGTGTTGAAAGGACGCGGCAATTATCTGTGCCCGCGTCGGTTGGAGAACCTCCGTCAGTTCGGCCCGCGCAATGCAGATGAATTGCGGGTGCTTGCCAAGGTCCTGGTGTGGCAATTGCAGAACGAATCGGGCGATCGCAACGAACTCAATCTCAACGGCGCTCCGGAGCGCGAAGTGTGGCTGAAGATCTCCGCCGAGGATGAGGCCTGCACGGCCGATACCTGCATTAAACGCACAGGCGGCGCATGCCCCTTCCATCGCGCAAAGAGCGCGGCGCAAACGGCGCACCTGCTGGTCGTCAATCATGCCCTGCTGCTATCGGACGTGGCCACGGGCAGCAAGGTACTGCCGGAGTATTCCTATTTGATCGTCGATGAGGCCCATCATTTGGAATCCGCTACGACGAACGCGCTCTCCTTCCGGTTGACTCAATTCGACCTGGAGCGAATGTTAAAGGAAATTGGCGGCTCGAAGGCGGGCCTGCTGGGACGCGTGCTGGGCGAGACGCACGATGCCCTTCGCCCCTCCGACTTCGGTCTGCTGGAGCAAAAGGTCAGCCGCGCCACCGATACCGCCTTCCGCCTGCAGGAGCAGAACCGCGAATTCTTCACCACCCTGAGCGAGTTCGCTTCCTTCCAACGCGAGGGTCAACCGCCCTCCAGTTATTCGTGGCAGGCGCGCATTCTTCCGGCCACGCGGACTTTGCCCCACTGGGACGAGGTGGAAATCAAATGGGATGAGGCCGGCGAGACCATGAATCTCCTGTTGAATTCACTGGCCGAGATTCACAAGAGCGCATCCGACCTGTATTCGGACGGACACGATAATCTCGAGGATGTGATCGGCGATATTGGAAACGCGTATCGCCGGTTGAACGAAGCCTACAACAATTTAACGGGCATGATCAGCCAGCCAGATCAGGGCCTGGTATATTGGATCGAGGTCAACCCCCGGGGAGAAAAACTCGCTCTCAACGCGGCGCCCCTGCGGGTTGGACCGCTAATCGAAGAAAATATCTGGCACCAAAAAGCCAGCGTGATCCTAACCTCTGCCACATTGACGGCGCACGGCGAGTTCGGCTATCTGCGCAGCACGCTCGGCGCGGACGAGGCCGATGAACTGCAGCTTGGCTCGCCCTTCGACTATGAGTCGAGCACCCTGCTGTATATCGCAGGCGACATCCCGGAACCGAACGTTTCGGGTTATCAGCAAATGCTCGACAGATCGCTGATCGCCACCGCCAAAGCCACGGGCGGACGAATGCTGGTGCTGTTCACGTCCTACACGGCGTTGAAAAAGACCGCCCAGGCCATCACAGGACCGCTGGGCCGCGAAGACATTTACGTTTACGAACAAGGCGACGGCGCTTCACCGAACGCGTTGCTGGAGTCGTTCAAATCCACCAAGCGCGCCGTGCTGCTGGGCACGCGTTCGTTTTGGGAGGGCGTGGATGTGCCGGGCGAAGCGTTGTCCGTTGTGGTCATTACAAAGCTTCCCTTCGATGTTCCCACGGATCCGTTGATCGCGGCGCGCTCCGAGATGTACGAAGACTCGTTCAATGAATACTATCTGCCCGAAGCGATCTTGAAATTTCGTCAGGGCTTTGGACGATTGATCCGGACGGCATCCGACCGCGGCGTGGTGGCGATTTTGGATCGGCGCGTGCTGACCAAACAATATGGACGGTGGTTTCTGGAGTCCCTGCCGCGCTGCACGATCAAGCAGGGCCCTTCGGCCAATTTAGCGCGCGAGGCCGGCAAGTGGCTCGGGGTGTAAACCGGGCAAGACGCAAAGAGGGCCGGAACGGGGCTGGAAAATCGCAGGTTTTCGAAACACACGCGGATGGAGGACGGGCCTGCCAGGCAACGGCAAGAGTGATGGATCTTGACATTGACGACAAAGATCGATGGCTTGTTCAAGATCATTGTGACGGGGGCGGCCCCGGACATTTGCGAGCGGACGTTGGTTCGGGGGGCCAGGCATGTTTCCTTCTGCATTCGCTTCAGAAGCCACTCGACCCCCGGCTAGAGGCTGAGGCGCAGTGGCATGGGATCATTTGGGATGGATATTGGCGCGCCGGGCAACGGAGGGCCAGGAAGCAGGGGGCCGTTTGAAAATGTGGACTTGCAGGCTCCATATTCGGTCCGCCGCGGCGGGGCGCGCCGGGCATGCAACCTTATGATGATTTGGGAAACGATTTGAGGAAATGCACGCATGTGCTTTTACAAGTCACTTCGAAGGCAGCTCTGCCGCTGTCCGCTGTCTGCAAAATCGGCGGCCGGTTGACCGAAACCATCACAGATCCGGATGAATTTCAAGGCTGGGTGCCGGGAAGATCAATGATCGATCGATACAATTGCAACCAATTCAAGGCATCGGGGTTTCCAACTTTATGCTAAAATACCATCCATTAAACCGGAGAAAACATGGCTGACAAAGGTTATCGTCTATACGGATACCGTTGGGTGGTGCTGGCGGTTATCATGCTCGTCAACCTCACGCTTCAAATCTTATGGATCTCCTACGCGCCGATCGTCACGGCGGCAGGGCAATTTTATGGTGTTTCCGATACACAAATTGCCGCCCTGGCTGTAACCTCCTGGCTGATCGCCTATTTGGTCTTATCCATTCCCGCCTCATGGGCAATTGACACATATGGGATCTACCTTACGGTCGGTTTAGGCGCGATCCTGATGGCCGTCTTTGGGGTCCTGCGCGGTTTTGCCGTGAATTACACCCAGGTCTTTTGGATGACAGCCGGGATCGCCATTGCTCAACCGTTCCTGCTCAATTCATGGACAAAATTCGCGGCGCACTGGTTCGGGATGAACGATCGCGCCACCATCGTCGGGTTGGTCACACTTTCCAATCTCGTAGGCATCGCCATCGGCGAAGCCGTGCCTCCGGTCCTGCTGCAGGGCGGAATGGCCATCCAAACCCAGCAATTGATCTTTGGAGTCGTCGCAGCAGTTTCGACCCTGCTCTTCTTATTGCTGGCGCGCGACAAGCCTCCCACGCCCCCCTGCCCGCCCGGCCAGGACGCCCGCTCCGTGATGTTTGATGGACTGAAACACGCGCTGACCGTCAAGGATTTTTGGCTCTTGATATTTATTGCATTCGTTGTGCTTGCCATCTTTAACGGTGTTTCATCCCTGGTCGAAGACATTATCCTGCCGCGCGGGTTCACCTCCACGGACGCCGGCACGCTCGGCGCTTTGATCGTGGTCGGGAGCATCCTTGGATCGGTAGGTCTATCGTACCTCTCAGACAAGCAGCGGAAGCGCCGACGATTTATCTTTCTTGGAATTCTGCTTGCCATTCCCGGCATGCTTGGCATCACCTATGCGACCAGCTCCTGGCTCTTGATGTTATCGGGATTTTGGCTGGGCTTTTTCCTGGTGGGAATCGCCCCGGTGGGTTTTCAATACGGGGCCGAGATCGTGCACCCGACCCCAGAGGGAACTTCCAATGGACTGATTCAGCTGTTCGGCCAGACGTCGATCGGCTTCTTCTATCTAATGGTGGCGATGAAAAGTTCAAACGGCTCGTTCACCGCCTCCCTTTTGCTCGCCATCGGATTGTTAATGATCAGCCTGCTGGTCATCACGCAGATGAAAGACCCGGTGTGGGTGAAAGAATAGGTCGCCACCATGCCAATCTCGGAAGCAGACCCTTCCGAGATTTTTTGTTCCCAGGCGAAACAAATCCTCCCCTGACCACGTCTATCATATCGGTTGATAGGATATACTTTCCCGCAAGGAGATTCCCGTGAAGCCCCTCATTGCCTTGATTGCAATATTCGTTGGTATCGCCGCCTGTACCGGTTCGACTTCGGCGGTACCCACGACCTCCCCCGTCCAGGTCGCGACGGTCGTTGCCGCCACGATGGAGGCGATCCACGCGCAGGCCACGCCGACTGCGATAGCCGCGACCCTGGTTCCATCGCCCACCCCGCCGCTCCTGCCCCCGACCCCCGTCCTGCCCGCCGCGACGCGCATCAATTTTCTCGCGGACGCGACCGCCGGCGTGGTGACCGGAACCATTCAGCCCGGTCAGAGTTTGTATTATGTCCTGAATGCCATGCAGGGCCAGCCCATGATTGCCATGGTTGATTCGTACAACCACGACGTCACTATGACGATCAAAACCGCGGGTGGCACCTCCCTGCTGACACAGGGACAAAATCTCAACGCCTTGCTGCCGGTTTCGGAGGATTATTACATCACCGTGACGGGAGGCGCATCCACGGAAGACTTTACCCTCACCGTGGAGACCCCGGCCCGGATAAGTTTTGCGATCGGCAAGGACAATGCCATCGTGTCAGGCACGACCGCGGGAGGTTACGTTGTATCCTATGTCCTCTTTGCGCAGCAGGATCAGAACATGGAAGTTGACTTAAATGGCGTTGGCAAGAATGCGGCCCTGACGATCTACGGTTTCAGCGATGGCCAGCCTTACATCCGCTCTGTCACCGGCGCAACCACGTTCAGCATGAAGCTTCCCGTGACCCAGGATTACATCATTGACATTGTGCCCCAGGCGCCTGGCATGGCGGTGAACTATACACTGGTGGTCACCGTAAAGTGACGTCCACGGCCAGCCCCCAGACTGCTCCTGCCCGGCGGTCTCAACCAGGATGGTTTCGCAGTCTGAACCAGGATGGTTTCGCAGTCTGAACCATTGCAGTGTCCACCCTGAATCATCTTGCCAATTCCGCGTCCCCCTACTTGCGCCAACATGCGAACAACCCAGTCGACTGGTACTCCTGGGGTGAAGGGGCACTATCCCGGGCACGCGCCGAAGACAAACCGATCTTCCTCAGCATCGGCTACGCGGCCTGTCACTGGTGTCATGTCATGGCGCACGAATCTTTTGAAGACCCTTCCATCGCGCCATCATGAATGAGCACTTCATCAGCATCAAGGTGCATCGCGAGGAGCGTCCGGATCTCGACAGCATCTACATGCAGGCCACCACCCGCCTGACCGGTTCAGGCGGCTGGCCCATGTCTGTTTTCCCAAAACCCGATCTCCGGCCATTCTACGCTGGGCCTATTTTCCACCCGCGCCGCGCCATAGCCTGCCGCCCTTCCGCGAGGTCCTGCTCGGGTTCGTCCGAGCCTGGCAAGATGAACGCGCTGATATTGACCGCGTCGGCAGCCAGCTGACACAGGAGTTGCAGCAGACCTTCGTAGGGCAAACTCCAGGCGCTGGACTATCGCAGTGTATGATGTTGTGGGCGGAGGCTTTGCGCGTTATTCCACGGACAACTTCTGGCGGGTGCCGCATTTTGAATAGTAGCCCACCAATTAAGTAATCATGATGAATGCGATGTGCAGGATAGGTTTTATTCTTCGCCCTCATTTTTACAAAACGCTTATAGGTTGCAACATCAATGATCGGATCGACCCCTATATCAAACCTATCCCCTTTTCTTGATTGAATTTCTGTTCCGCAAGCGTATTCCTTTGCCGAATTGAGAATCGCTTGAATGCTGGAACGAGCCCATTGGATCCTTCGCGAAATGCTGCTCCCCCTTTTGAGGGGCTCCAGCTGCGATAACCATTCTTGTCATAACCTGCTCAACGAGCAGTTTGAGGCTAGTCGTCCCAATCAAAAATGGGTCGCCGATGTCACTCATATTGCTACGCGACAGGGCTGGGCTTCTCCGTCCACCATCAAAGATTTGGTTGCATTGTCATGAATATAGCGTTCCAGATCTTCAGGTCTGACGCGTATTACGGTTCCAACATGCGCAAAAGGAAGGTCGCCCCGCTTCATCATCAGATACGCAGAGGAACGGCTGACTTTCAGCACGGATAGTTCACGACTACACAGTAATGCGGCATCCCTCCTCGAGTAATTACTGAACTTTGACAAAATAATGTTAGTGGAGTGATTTTGCGGCATAATAGTGGGCATGAGACCCTTCGGGACAAGCGAACAACTGGAGCGACGTCGTCAGCGAGCATTGGAACTGTTGGCCAAAGGCAAGACGGTGAACCAAGTCGCTCGCCAAGTTGGGACAACGATCCAGAGCGTGTATCGTTGGCAACGGGAGCAAAAGCGCCCCAAGAAACCCAATGCCACACTGCCGGGGAAGCCGACCTACCTGTCGAAAGATCAAATCCATCGGCTAAGGCAGGAACTCTTGCGAGGCGCATACGCTCACGGATATAGCGAAGACTACTGGACCTTGGACCGGATCAGGCATGTGATCTGGGAGCAATTCAAGGTGCGCTATACGACCAGTGGGGTGTGGCGTCTGATGGATCGAATGGACTGGAGCTCGCAGAAGGTACAACGGTTGGCGATCCGGCGAGATGACGAGCAGATCGCCAACTGGAACCGGCGAGTCTGGCCCAGGATAGAAAAAGTGGCGTGAGCTGCATGCTTGGCTCGTTTTAGTCGATGAATCCGGCTTTTCCCTGGTCTCGCCGCTGAAGCGCAGTTGGTCGCCGCGTGGACACACGCCGACGGCGCGCACCAGCCTGGACCACCACCAACATTGGAACCTGTTCGGGGCGTTGCTCGTCAGTCCGAAAATGAGGAAGATCCGATTGAGCGTTCTCTCCTTTCGCTGCAATTTGCGTTCCAAGCACACGATCCTGTTCTTGCGGCAGTTATTGAGGCGCCGGCCTGGCCCAATCATCCTGCTCTGGGACAGTCACAAAATCCATATCTCGCCTGAGACCCAGGAATTCATTGACCAGCAACCTCGTTTGCATGCGTACCGTTTTCCAACTTGTGCGCCTGAATTAAATCCGGTCGAATTCGTCTGGACGCAAGTCAGCGAGTACCAGGCTGGTTTCGCAACGCACCACATGCCCGAATTATGCGGGCGGAGCCGCTCTGGCGTGGCTCGAACCAGAGCATCGAAGAGAAGACTAACCGCTTGCCTTGAAGCTTCGGGCCTTTCTTGGAAATAGTGTCCACAGGATGAAAGTGCAGAATTCACGAATTGGTCCTAAAAGGATGTAGAAATGGAACAAGAAATGCTATCCCAAGAATACCTCGATGAAGTCAGAAAACGTTGTGAAGCGGCAACAGCAGCACCATGGATTTCCTTTGTGGAGGGGCGTGACTTTACCGGTGGAGACAGCGTGATTGGGCGTGGACCCAACAGATCGGAAGCAGACCTATACTTGACCGGGGAAACCATAGCCGATCAAGATTTTATTGCTCACGCCCGCCAGGATGTTCCTCTGCTTCTCGCTGAAATAGCGCGCTTACGGTCCAAGTTGAGCACGCTAGGAAGATATGAACCGTGAGCCCGGCTCTAACATTAATTAGTCAAGACTCAATAGTACGGCGATTATGCCCAATATCAAAGACAGAAAAAGAAACTTGGATTTCAGCGAAACCATTTTTCTCCTACGATCCTCTCCGCGACTCGCGATGAAACGATTCGTAGAAGTGTCAGCAAATTGTACCTCACCAGAAAACTATGGCCTGCTTTCTTGCAGATAGTTTCAACGCGTTAATACTTGTACGATAGAACTTGTGCTTCGATGGCATTAAGGTTTAGATCAGCAAGTTTCCCCAAAAACAGTCAAAATGAAATCTCTGCGCCTTAATAGCTGAAGAGATATATGGCGGGTGTGTAATAAGAATGCACATTTACACGGTCGCTTCCACTCGCCAATAATATGGGGAGATCAGCAAATTCAGCGCGCCACTTACATATGATCGTACGATCCATAGTTGTTGGGTATTCCGACACTATCTACAAAGACATTGTTGCTTTACATATCAAGGCGGAGATAACTATGGTAGCGGGGATGGTCAGCGCCCAGGCCGTGGCCATTTCAGTGGCTACTTGCCATCGAACTTTGTTGATCCGTTCCGCCGCGCCTGCACCCATCAATGCCGTGCTAATGAGATGAGGTGTACTGACCGGCATTCCAAAAACAGAAGCGGTCACTATCAATACAGATGAAGCCGCCTGTGAAGCCAGCGCATTCAACGGTCGAATGCGATAGATCTTCCCACCAAGATTTCGAATTTGCCGCCAGTCGCCAAAGGAAGATCCCAAGGCAAGAGTTGCCGCGCACGTCACTAAAACCCAGTTCGGTATGGCGAATGAAGATAAATGCCCAGTCAGAACCAAACCCAAAGCGATTATACCCATTGACTTATATGAGTCATTCGAGCTATTTGACATGGCCAGCACCAGCATCGTGATGATCTGAATTCGCCGGAACAAAGTATTGACCTTGGGGGTGGCACCTCTCAAAGCAAATGAGAGAAGGGACATGACCAAAGCGCCCAAAATCAGTCCAACCATCGGGCCAATTACTAGCGGCAGGAGAACGAAAAGCAAGCCAGTGATCAAAATTGCATTAGGGCCGGCAGACATTAATATCGCGCCTAGCAATCCCCCAATTAAGGCGTGTGTGGAAGAAGATGGAATTCCGCGCCACCATGCAAATATATTCCATCCGAGCGTGGCGATCATTGCAACCACAACAGCACGAAGCGAAATCGCTGATGAGTTCACCAAGCCAACCGCAATGGATCGTGCTACAGCCGAGCCGAACAGGAAAGGAGCGATGAAATCTGCTATTGCCACCAAATACAAAGCCAAGCGCGGCCGAATAGCGCGTGATGCGACTACTCCCGCAAGAACACTGGAAGTATCGCGATAGCCATTCAAAAATGCATAAATTAAAGCCAGCACAATAAGAAGCAACAACATGGCATACTCTTTTCGACTCTATTTTTTCCGCAAAGAATATTTTTGGAAAACGCGCGTTTTGCCATATAAATCTAAATAGCCATTCAGACTTGCATCCTAGCCTACGGGGTACTGGAGAGGCAAGCTTTTCCTTCACGTTCAAATCAGATACATTCATCAATTTATGGTTCAATCGCAAAACACACATTAATTTTTTCTTGCCTAAATGTGTCCTACAAATCCTGAAACGAAACAATGCATTCAAACAAGAAAAATATGACATGAACCCAGTCTTGTCCTATATTTAAGATCTCGCAAGCCATCAGAGTTATCGATGGCAAATTGGAACCGGCAGAAACGGCGTCATACGCTTAAGAATTCGGCGCCAGACTTCGAGTCATCTCCTATTCAAATCCTTAACTGCAGGTAAATCGAATCTATGGTAGATACCACTGAGGTGCTTGTCGTTGGGGTTGGCCAGATTGGACAATCCGCTGTATTTTTCGCTACACTTCCCCTGGGAATCGCGCTAATGCGAGACTTATACTTTCTTTGCTTTCCCACGATGTATTGGCATGGCTGGCAATTCCTCTATGCTCTTCTTGTCCAATTTTAACCAAACCGTATTTTCTTCAATCCGGTCCACCTGGCTTATTGGTATAGCTATCTTTTTTTGTCTCCATAGGTGACCATCATGTAACACCAGGTGAGTAATATGGTCGTTGCCTGGATTGACGAGGAATTCATCCACGCGGCCTACATGAGCATCTGTGGCTTCAATACATGCCCCTCCCTGGACGGCAAGTTCATTAGTAGGGATATGCTCACTCTCTATCGGGATATACGCCGCTTCGGGAGCGAAATAGGGCCACATCACATACGGGTTACTAATGAGGCCAGCGAAGTCGATGGCGGAAACGCCACTTGGTTAAAAATTGGCATTCTCGAAAGTTCCTCGCGGCTGCTGTTCAAGGTAATCGTTTTAGGAGTGCAGTCGAGGATACGATCGATAGAAACCAGGTATTCTGTTCCTGGAAAGGAACCATCCCAGACCACTACGTGCGTTATTTCTTCCGTGGTTGGATTAAGTATCAGGTTGGTTATTCTACCACACGGGCCGTCCAAGCAGCTTACTTCTGCACTGATCGGGATATCCACAAGATTTACCTCTTTTCTATAAACATGAATATATGGTTAGACGTGAGTACTCTTGTAGCACACATAGAATCTCAGTACTCTTTCGGTGCTCGTTTTCATGTCGCTGATCGCAATCACTTCGATGCGGTACGTGCACAAACTCGGGTATCAAATTGGCATGTGGTTTCCATAGAATTCGTGATCCTCGTTATAACCACCATGGCCGGCACCAAGGCAGGCAAAATCATGTACAAACTCGATTGCTCGGATCCATTTAACCATCTTGAAACCCAGCTGGTTCTCGCATCGCAATCGCAGTGGGGCTCCATGTAGCACATTGAGCGGCGCTCCATTCATCTCGTATGCGAGTAAAGTCAATTCGTGCCTCATATTTTGAATTGTGTGAACGTCATAGTAAATGCCACCTTCGGAACCTTCAGCGAACGAGTAGAAGACAACATATCGGGCATCGGGCATTGGCTTCACGATATCCAGGATGTGACGCATGGGGACGCCGCCCCATTTGGCAACACCGGACCATCCTTGAATGCAGAAATGCTTGGTGATCTGCTCCTGCTTCGGCATTGCCTTGAGCTCTGTGTAGGAAAATTCGCGTGGATTCGCGACCAGCCCACCGATACTCAGGCGGTAATTCGCGAAACTACCCTTCTCGAGTGCGCTAAATTCTTCAGAGTTCGGCAGTGTGCCGTTAACCCAAAAGTAAGGTGAGATATCCTTTTCCGTGTATTGATTGTCCGGATCCCACGTTTCAGCCATGACCATGAGGGGGCCGACCATGGCCTGGCCTGCCTTCTGAACCAGACGAGCGTGCTTGATCGTAAAAGGGGATGCAAGGAGCCAGGCGGTGACTACTATCACCAGGACCGGGATAAATATCAGAAATCCTTCCCAGGAACTATTGTTCACCCCGGCGAACATGTGGTTCAGGTTCTGGCGCATCCCGTCTATAAACACGAGGGTCACGTGGACAAAGATGAAAAAGAGAAACCAGCACAGCACGATGAAATGGATCGTCCTGGCAACCTGCCGGTTAAGGATCTTCGCAAACCAGCCCAGCTTGTTGGAGAAAGCCGGACCTTGCATCAAGCCGGTGGCTACCGCCAAGGGAGCGGCAATGAACACTGTAATGAAATATGTAAGTTGTTGCAGGCCGTTGTAATTCGTCCAGGTATGGTTAGCCGGAAACTGCAGCGATAGATATTGAATTGCCGTCGAGAGTGCATTTGGGAAAACTGTCCAATTGGTGGGCACTAGCCTTTGCCATTGATCGGTGGTGAACAGTAGCACGTAGAAGATCACGCCGTTGATCAGCCATAAGAGATCGAAAGAAAAATGCCACCAGCGGGCCAGCCCCACCGAGTGGCGAATGCCTGGAATGCCCAGCCATTTTGGGATCGATACTGAATCGTCTTTGGAAGTCCAGTTGGGGTCCTTGGGAACCTCATGCCGGAAGCGAAACCATTCGGTGCCCGGAGTAGAATCTCGCCGCCAATAGAGGCGCGGGTGATCAGCAAGAATTTGCATGCCAGCGCGGATA
>DATJBI010000002.1:0-10509 GCA_035515435.1 Anaerolineales bacterium | reverse complement strand
GCCCCGCCCCTGCTGGGTCGAGATCAAGCCCGCCTCATCCAACAAACGATACGCCCGCGCCACCGTGTTGAAGTTGATCCGCAGTTCCGACGCCAGCTCCCGCACCGTCGGCAGCTGCGCCCCTGCCTTCAGCGTCCCTCCTGAAACCTGTTGTTCCACCTGGTTCATGATCTGAACGTAGATCGGCAGCCCGGAGCGGAAATCCAGGTGCAGCGTCAGCAGCTTTTGCCCGGCCATCCCATTCCCCATAATTGAATTAATTGTATCATTGTATTATTGTATCACACCCCGCCCGTTTGTCAAGAGGTGCCGGCGCTTTGAGCGCCCCGTGATTTGGAAGATTGATGATGCAGAAGTTGGGCGGCGGGCCGCGGCTAGAAATCTACATATTACGATCCCTCATTTTCACTGAACTTCGTTGTCAAACGCCGCACCGCATGCCATCCATATCTGGCCTCGAGCGCGGAAGACATATTTGTGGCAATTTATCCGCCGCTGGTGGACGCGGAATCCGCCCCACTCGCATTCAACCTGCCCTCCGATGATAAACCGTAGTATAAATCAACGGTCGTTGGACGAGCATCGTAAATATCGGCCGGCCCATCGCTTTTCGGAGGAGCAATGCAGATTTCGTCGAAGAATTCGTCCCGGGGATATTTGATTGGCACCAGCGCAACCGTGCTGTTATCCTTCACCGGTATTCTGATCAGCTATCTAAATACGACCTACCACCTGCCGTCGCTCGTGCTGGCTTTCTGGCGGGATTGCTTCGTCGTGTTCGGATTGGTCGTTGCCCTGGGGTCATTAAGCCGGAACCGTCTTGGGCTGGAGGCCTCGCACTGGCAGTTCTTCATTTTATACGGCCTGACCCTGGCCATATTCAATGCGATGTGGACGTTCTCGGTCCAGTTCAACGGAGCGGCGGTCGCGACGATATTGGCATACAGCTCGCCTGCCATCACGGCCATCCTGTCGCACCTGATCCTCAAGGAACAGATCAATCAAGTGAAACTGCTTTCCATTGTTTTGAGTCTGCTCGGTACGGTATTGGTCTCGGGCGCGGTGAACCCCTCCGCCTGGAAGGTCAATTCACTGGGGATCTTGTTCGGCCTGCTGACCGGACTGCTGTACGCCTGCTACAGCCTGATCGGCAAGACTGCCGCGAACAAATCCATTGATCCGTGGACGACCATGCTGTATGGCTTTGGCATTGCGGTCCTCTTTCTTTTCCTGTTCAATCTGGTGGGGAACGCCACAGACGGGGAGAATCTCTTCTCGAATTTCCTCTGGCTGGGAACATCCTTCAGCGGCTGGGCGATCCTGTTCTTTCTTGGCATCGGCCCCACGATCGGCGGATTCGGACTCTATTTGATGAGTCTCAACCATCTCCCGGCCACCGTGGCGAATTTGATCGCCGCGCTCGAGCCCGCTTTCACCGCCATCTGGGCCTATCTTCTCCTGCATGAGCAATTGACGTTCATTCAACTGGTCGGCAGCCTGCTGGTCTTTGCCAGCGTGATCCTGCTGCGGGTCGGTGAGGAACGCGTCGTGATCGCGGTGGTGGACTAGAACGGCGCTGCCTACTCACGTTAGCCCTAATTGCCTAACAAGACCGCACTCAGAACAACCGTGGTTTTTGGCGAAATCCGTAAGGCAAGCATGATTAACCTGAATAATCTAATAAGACTGTTAACTCCCGCCCATTGACAACCTGAATGAAGCGGTGTAAAAAGATACCGACTAGTCGGTTTTAATCCGGCCCTGTCCTTTCCCCGACGGGCCGGGGCGCAGAGTTGAACGATGCAGCAGCGAAGCGAAGAGACACGCTCTCGAATTTTGGAATCAGCAATCAAATTATTCTCCGATCGCGGCTTCAATGACGCCAGCGTGGATGATATCTGCGCCGAGGCCGGGCTCAGCAAAGGCGCGTTCTATCACCACTTTGAAAGCAAGCAGGCGCTTTTCCTGGCACTGCTCGATGGCTGGCTGAAAACGATTGACAAAGCCATCGAGGCCTCCAAGGATCGGACCGCGCCCGAAACGTTCATGCAAATGACGGAAGCCTTCCCCTACATTTTTGAAACAGCAGGCAGTCATTTGCCAATGTTCATGGAATTCTGGCTGCAAGCCAGCCGGGATGAAAAGATCTGGCAGGCCAGCATCGCGCCCTATCGCCGCTATCACAAATATTTCAGCTCGCTGATCAAAAAGGGCGTGGACGAAGGTTCATTCGTCGAGGTGAACCCGCAGATCGCATCGCGCCTGATTGTCTCTGCGGCCATGGGGTTGTTGTTGCAGAGTTTGCTCGACCCGCAGGGCGCCAAATGGGAACAGGTGGCACGCGAAAGCACGGTCATGTTGCTGAACAGTCTGATAAAGAAATGAGGCAGGTGGAATGATCCTGGTGACGGGTGCGACCGGGCATATTGGGAATGTGCTCGTACGCAAATTACGCAAGCGCGGAGAAGAGGTCCGGGTGTTGATCCCGCGCGGCGAAAGCCGCGCCCCGCTTCAAGGTCTGAAAATTGAAACTGTGGAGGGCGATGTGCTGGATCCCTCGTCCCTGTGCAACGCATTTCAGGGCGTGCGCGGCGTCTTTCATCTGGCAGGTGTTATTTCGATCATGCCCGGCGAGGATCCAATTGTCCGCAGAGTCAATGTGGAAGGCACGCGCAACGTGTTGCAGGCCGCAAGACAAATGCACGTGAAAAAGCTGGTGTACGCGAGTTCCATTCATGCCATCCAGCGCGTGGCGGGCGGGGTGATCGATGAAAGCCTGCCCTATGATTCAAACAATCCATACGGTGAATATGACCGCTCCAAAGCGGAGGCGACCCTGGAAGTGCAGCAAGCCGCCCAGGCGGGACTCCCCGCGGTGATCGTCTGCCCGACCGGAGTCATCGGCCCCTATGATTTTCGCGGCTCGATGATGGGCGCCGTCATCCACGATGCGGCGTTTGCCAGACCGACCCTGTATGTGGACGGCGCGTACAACTTTGTGGACGTGCGCGATGTGGTCAGCGGAATGATCGCCGCCTTCCACAAAGGCAGGCGCGGCGAAAGTTATATCTTGTCCGGGCAGAGGATTTCGGTACGGTACCTGCTCGAGACGGTGCGCGAGGTCACCGGCAAACGCTTTTTCCGGATGCGGGTGCCGTTTGACGTGGCGGAGTTCGCGGCGCGCTTTACGCCATGGTATTACCGAAAGTCGAGATCCACGCCGCGTTTTACACCCTATTCATTGGAAGTCCTGCAGAGCAATTGCAATATCAGCCACGGCAAGGCGACGCGCGAGCTGGGTTATCGCCCCCGCACGTTGTATGAAACCATCGCGGACACCGTGAAATGGTTTTTTGAGAGCGGTTATTTGCTAACCAACAGTTAAGGAGAGAGGCATGAAAATTGTTACCGACTGCGCCGCGGATCTGTCGGCGGAAGAGCTCAAAGAGCTGGGCATCGAACAAGCTCCGCTTTATATTCAATTTCCGGAGGGCGAAGTCAGCTCCATCGATATTTCGGCAGACGCCTTCTATGACCGGCTCGAAGCGATGCGGCCGGATATTCCCACCACCGCCATGCCGTCCAGCGGACTTTTTGCAGAGATCTACCGCAGGATCGCAAAGCGCGACCAGAATATTTTTTCGCTTCACATTTCTTCCGGTCTGAGCGGAACCATCAACGCGGCGCGCGCCGGGGGAGAAGAAGCCAAGCCGGAAGCGAATGTCGATTTCTGGGACACGCTCACGCTGTCCGGCGGCGAACGGTTTCAGGTCATCACGGCCGCGCTCGCGGCAAAAGCAGGCTGGACCCTGCACTCCATCCGGGAACGGCTTGCCAAAATCCGTGAGAAGACTGAGCTGATCTACACGCTCGATACGCTGGATTATCTGGCGCGCGGCGGACGCATCGGACGCGTCAAGGCGATGGCCGGCGCGCTCCTGCGCCTCAAGCCGGTGATCCGCGTCGATACGGATGGGAAGTACAGCACCGTCACGACCGCGCGTACCATCGGGAAGGGCATGTCGGCGATCACGGAACACCTTTTCAACAAGTATGCCAGCGCACCCTTGTGGGTGACGGTCCTGCACGGACGGTTTGCGGATCGGGCCGAAGAACTGGCAAGGGAACTAAGGGACAGATTGAACATCGCCAAACTTGAAGTGATGCGCATTTCGCCGGTGCTCGGGGTCCACACCGGACCGGGCATCGTAGGCGCGGCCGTGGTACCCGTTGAAGTCGTAAAGGATCTGATCTAAGCGTTGAACCGGCGGCCCAGCCGGCCGACGGGCAAGGGAAAGCCGCAAGCGTTCCTCGGCCGGATCGCGCCGGCGCAGCGCGAACGTGGGGGTCAGCCTCGTGCGGGCTGCCCCACGCTGATCGCGGAGTTTTGTGGGCCGGCCGGGGGGGAGCGGCGGGGGCGTTCCCAGGCGGCGCAAAGAAATTGGGTTTGGGTGTTGTGCCCGAAGCGGGTCGTCTCTGTTCCGTGCCCGTGCGGTTCTCACCCGGTGGGTGGAATTATCCTTTGGGTGTCCTGCCGAGCTGCCCGGGCGCCAATAGTCATAAAACAGGGAATGCCCCTGCGAACCGGGCCATTCCCTTTATTCAAGCCCTTGCCCCTTCAGAAGCTGAGGGCGCGTCGTGATCGGCCAGGATGGTATCTGCCTCGCGGATGGCTGGCACAAAATATCCTGCGAGGCCCACCAACAAAATCGCAAGCCCGCAGATGAAGATCAGGAGCGACATTCCGCTTCCGGGCCCGGACCCGAAGGCCGGGGCAAAGAAACGGGCGAACCCACTCGCCTGGGCTTTCATCGCAGGCTCGAGCACAAAGTCCGACAATGTCCCGCCAATGATCGGCGAGATCGGATTCGTAAACCAGGCGATCAGACGTCGAGCCGAAAAGACGCGTCCCTGCAAGTCCGGCGCGACCTTGGCCTGCCAGATGGCCTGATTCGAGCCATTGACGATCGGGACGAAGATCCCGCCCAGCAAGACCGCCGGGGCCCAGACCGGCAGGCCGCGCCCCAGGCCGAAAACCACATTGCCGAGCAGACCCGAAAAGATCCAGCCGAGCAAAACACCGTGCACACGTTTTTTGAACCCGCCCCACGCGCTCATGGCGATGCCGCCGGCCACCATGCCGATGGATGCGGCCGATTCCACCGAACCGAGGACGAGCGCGTTTTGACTCGTGCGTGCCAGCAGCATCGGAGCCAGCACAGTAAAACCGATGCCGGCGAACAGGTTGCCAAAGAAGAAGACCAGCTGCAAGCCGAGCAGGCTGGGACGCGCAAAAATATACTTAAAGCCAAAGGCAGCTTCCTTCCAAAAACTGCCTTTGGCTTGATCGCCTTCGCTGCTGCGCCGAGGCTGCGGGACAAAGACCAGCGCCAGCGCAAAGATGGCGGTCCAGAATGTGATCGAGTCGATCAACAGGATTCCGCCGATCTGGATGATCGGAATCAGCGCGCCTGCCAAAAATGGCGAAAGGACCCCCGGTCCCGCCTCGATCAAGGACATCATGCCGTTGGCGCGTCCATATTGCTCCTTCGAAACCATGGTGCTGATCGCGGCGGAGTAGGCGGGCCATTGAAACGTGGTGCCGATGCCGGAGACCGCGACCGCAATATAAATATGCCAGTACTGAAGATGGCCCGTGGCGTATAAGATGAACAGCGACAAAGTGGCGATTCCGCCGGCAATGTCGCTGACCATCATCATCAGCTTGCGGTTATAACGGTCCACCAGCACGCCCGCAATCGGCGACATGATCAGGAACGGCGTGATGTACGCCACCTGCACGAATCCCATGGCCGTGGCGGAACGAGTCTGCTGGTACATGTAGATGGTCATGGCAAAGGAAGTCATGCCGCTGGCAAGCACCGAAACGATCTGCCCGATCCAGATGACGAAGAAACCGATCATCCCCGCCAGGCGCGGCTGGCCTTGTGATTGGGTCCGCATTCTCACCTCATAAGATAGGCAAGTCCGAAGCGATTGACTTCGGACTTGCTTTATTTTACTGCCATTTGGCCCAGGCAGCTTCAGGAACTTCGTCCAGGAATCGAATCGCCAGCAAAGTGCCGACGCTCGGGATCGCGAGATAAACAGAACAAGCCAGCAGCATCGCACCCGCCAGCAGGAACAAGGGCGCGGGGCTCCCATGCAACATCACGCCGGCGATCGCCTGCGAGAGCGGCATCAATCCCAGATTGGCAAGCAGGATCATGCTCATCAAACGTCCAAGCATTGCTTTGGGTGTGCTGCGCTGCAAGCCCGTGATCAATAAAATGCCAAGATAGCCGTTGAGCACTCCCAAAATAAACATATCCGCAATCGCGACCAGAGTGATATGGATCCAGGCGATCGCACCCAGTCCTGTCCCAAAGGCCGCGAACATTGTCACAATCAATATCTTAAAGACTCCGGCAGATAATTTGGGCAATACGCCGGAAAGGATGATCCCCAACAAGTTCCCGCCTGCAAAACCGGAAAGGATCAAGCCAAAGGCCGCCGCGCCTTCCGGGAAACGCGTATTTGCAAGATAGGGCACGCCCACGATCACGGGTCCGCCAAATGCAAAGTTGGCAACCGCGATCAGGATGAGCATTGCGCGCAGGGCCGGATCTTTGAACATAAAAACGATGCCCTCCCGGATCGACTCGAACATCCCGGCTGCTTGACCGGTTCGAATCGTGGTCCGGAGCGGGCCGCCGGCCTTCATCAGCCACAGTGTAACGACGGAAACGGCGAAGGTGAACGCGTCGAACGCCATCGCCAGCGCCACGCCGTCCCGGACATCCGGGAACGCGGCGATCATGACCCCGGCGAGAGCGGGTCCGACAAACCCGATGAGCTGCAGGCTTCCCTGCATGACGGAATTCCCGGCCTGCAGGTCATCGGATGGGACCAGGTGCGGGGTCATGGCCATCGAAGCAGGTTCGAATGCGCCCGAAACAATGCCGGCGATAAAACTATAAACATAGATCATCCAGATCTGCAAGCTGCCGGTCAATATTTGTGCTGCCAACAGGGCCGAGATGAAGAGCCGCACGGCATCGGAAATCAACATCACCCGGCGCGGCGAGATCCGATCTGTGATCGCGCCGCCAATCAATGTAAAGACCGCTCGCGGGACCCCTGCGGCAGCCAACACACCGCCGAGCGCCAGCGGATCACCGGTCATCTTCAATACCAGCCACGACATGGCGATCATATGGAATTGATCGCCAAGCAAGGATGTGCTTTGTCCAATCCAAAGGTAAAGAAAGTCGCGGATTGCCAGCACGCGCTTCATGGGATTGGCAGCAGCAACCGGTTGTGCAATTGTGTCAGTCATCAGAATCTCCAAAAGAATGGATTTCCAGCGTCCACCAGGGCTCAAATCACTTTACGCGTTCGGGGTAAGCGCCGCCTCCGCCGATGGCAGGGTTTTTGACCCAGCCGGAAAGATAGGGCGTCATTCCTTGACCGGGCGCGGCTTCCTGAAGGATGGGCCATACAGGTCGCGGCCGGCCTCATCCCTCACGCGAACGTCCCGCATTCCCGCGGGGAGAAGGTCCGCTGGCGCGGGAATGGTTTGAGAGCGATTGCCATACGATCCTTCCACAACCGGAAAATTCTCATAGCGTTGCGCGAGTTTTTCATTCTCATCGCCGACGATAAATTTCGTTCCCGGTTTCGCCACACGGATCATCTCGCGGATCGCCGCGGCGCGATCATTGAAAAAGCTGATGCCGCCAAAGGGAGATACCCCATCGAAGGACTCGTCGCTGGACGGGGGGACATTCCGCGTTGCCCATACAGGGCATAACCTCCGGATTCCATTTTTTCACATGCTGCTGGCATTGCTTTAACATTCCCCGCGCAGGCTGCAATCCAAAATCGACCGCGCTTCGCGGCAAGGACCGCAAATTGCGTCCTGTGCCGCAGGAATCTTATTGACGGTTCAGCCATCGACAATTCACTCCGCGAATATTTCGACATGTGCGTCGTGGTCATGCTCCGTGCGGTCAATGATCTCTCGCTGGTCGGGCCGGCCCAAGGTTGACAAAGCGGCATCCTAATTATTTATTCAGGTATATCGAGAACCCCAGATCGGTGTCCTGTATGACGGATTCTCTAAATTCTGTCTGTGAGATAAAGGTTTCGAATTGTTTCCGGGAGTAGGCACCCTGCCTCTGGATGGCACCCGCGATATATGCCTTGGTTCCGGTTAACCCCATATTTTCTGCAACTGCTTTCGTCGCCTGCATGGACGCTTCCCTGTTCAAGTCCATGATCAAGGCTGTGGCACCCGGCTTCAGCACCCGGTGCATCTCTTGCAACGCTTTAAGCGGCTCCTTAAAGTTTTTGAACGCCAGAACGCAAATAATGAAGTTGAACTCGTTCTCAGGGAAAGGCAGGTTAGAAACATTTCCTTGTCGGAAGTCAATGTCCACCCCTGCTTCTTTTGCGTTTTTCCTGGCAATTTCCACAAGGTCTTTGCTTATATCGATGCCCCTTATTTTGTATTTGCCCAGCCTGGCAAGTTCTATCGAAAGATAGCCCGCTCCCGGCGCCAGTTCAAGCACAGAATCCCCGTCTTTCACATGCTGGGTCACTTCATTTGCCTGCCCCTGCATCTCTGCCATGCGATGTTGACGAGTCATCTGGTCATACATTTTTGCCTGTGCACCCTCCATTCCCAAATCCTTGAAACGCTTGAGAAATCTCATCATAGCAACCTTGCCTACGTTTAAAAGTCTTTCATTCCAATAATATTGGATCTGTTGATTCGGTCGCCCGGGGACTTATTCCACGTAGATTTCAACATGCTCCCCGTCCTCATCGTCGGTGACATCGATGATCTTGCCGGTTACTCCGGCCCGCAGGGCGTCCATCACGGAGGACATATCCACGCCTTCCACCTCCGGGGCAAAATGCGCGCCGATCTTCAAGCCGGCGTCGATCAGTCCCAGCGGGATCTGGACCGCGGCTTTCGAGCGGCCGGTTGCAATGTCCGTCACGCGAATGCGGAGCCAATGACCGGAAGCCGCCGAGCGTGATGAACCCGCCACCCCGGCGCGGCGTCCCTCGCTCAGTGCCGCCAGCAATTTCGCGCCGTCCTCGGCGTTGATCTTTCCCTCCTCGATCATTTTCAGGATCTTCATGCGTTCTTCTGCGTTGCCCATTTGTGCCTCCTACCCGATATAAACCTGCACACGTTCACCGTGTTCGCCCTCATCCACATGTATGATCAAGGGTTCCTTCGCCGAAATGCCTTTGGACAATATCTCAATGATCTCGTCCACATTGGCCCGGCGCAGGCCCTCAATGTTGTTTCCAAAATTGCGCAGAAACCAGCCTGCCAATCCAAGGGGGATCGGAAGACCAAACGTGATATTGTGCGGCCCGCCGCTTCCTTCCGCCTGCTGCACGTTCACGTACAGCCAGCGCGCGGTCTGCGAACTCGCGAACAACCCGATGATCAGGATTCCCACCACCAGCGGAAGCCATGCGACATAGAACCAGAATCCGTAATTGGATGTATTGACCAGGGCATCCATCCAATACGCGGAGAGCACGGTGATCAACACGCCGATCCAGAGCGGGATCTGCCAGATTCGACGCGCCCGGCGTGCGACCTCTTCAAACTCGGGCGCGTTTGGCTTCTTCGAATCGGATCCCGTTTCGGGCTGACCCTGAGCGCGCTCGGAGGCTCCGGACGAGGGGGCGGGTGCGGCCTCGATGATCTCCATCTCCACGGGTGATTCATCGAGCGCCTTCATCAGCTCCATCGCTTCCTCGGCGCGGATCCTGCCGTCCTCCACCATCTTGAGAATCTGTTGCCGTTCTTCCGAAGACATCACTCCCCGCCTTCAAGCGCCGCCAGCAGTTTATCGGCTTCTTCCGATGTGATCTTCTTTTCTTGCAGCATCTTCAAGATCGCCATGCGTTCCGCGTCGGATACAGCCTGGTGGGCCCCCCCGCCTTCGGAGCTGTTCAAACCAAAATTGAAGGGTCGGGCAGATGGCTCGCGGGGCCCCGCCGGCGGAACAGGCTGCGGGGGATGCTGCCTTCTCAGCTGTTCGATATTCGGCATTCTGGATTCCAAGTGGGCGGAATGGGCCCGGCGTACCTTTTGTTCCGCTTCTCGAATTTTACGGTCGGCTCGACGCAGCGCTTCGTCCACCCTGCGTTGAACTCTTGCCGAAATATCCGCGCCAACTTTTCCGCTCTGCGGGCCGATCGTAATCCTGCCGACATTTTCCATCTGGGTCTCGCCGCCGATCACACCCTCCAGCGAGACTTCGCCGGTTATATTTTTCAAAACCACATCACCGCCGACCAAAGAGAGCTCAACGCTGCCATCCAGACGTTCCACTCTCAAATCGCCGCCAACGGGGCCGATCGTCAGGCTGGCGCCGCGCGGCGCGGAGACCTTCAGATCGCCGGCACAAGACAGGGCAATTTCATCGCCGTCTTGCTGAATGTGAGGCGCGTCATCGCCCTCGGTCTCGAGCTCGG
>DATJBI010000001.1:0-26888 GCA_035515435.1 Anaerolineales bacterium | reverse complement strand
GGCAAAGGTCAGCATCTCGCTGCCGAAGGTGGTGATGAAGCGACCCCCTTCCAACAGGCGGAAATCGCGATAACGCAATGCGGCGTAGGGGTCGTATGGAACGCCCGGGGTTGAATCTGGTTCGGAATTCACTTCTGTCCTCGTAACGGGGAGGGAGGCTATTATGATACCATTTCCGCATGGATCACGGTGATCATGTCCGTCTCCTCCAGCCGGCAGGTCTGGATCCCGGCGGCACCTGGGCAGACTTCGGCGCGGGGGCAGGCGCCTTCACGCTGGCGCTGCGCGAACTGGTGGGGCCGAACGCGATCATCTTTGCTGTGGACCGGGACCGGGCACGGCTGAACGAATTGGAACAAAGGCACCGGGCGCGTTTTGGCGATTCCAAAACCCTGCAGGTGCTCGCCGCCGATTACTCACGCCCGCTCGCGCTGCCGCCACTGGATGGCCTCGTGATGGCGAACTCGCTGCATTTCTTCCAGGACAAGGAAAAAGTGCTGCGCCACGTGCGGACGTTCCTAAAATCGAGCGGGATTTTACTGTTGGTGGAATACAACGTGGACGCCGGCAATCCCTGGGTCCCGTATCCGTTGTCGTTTGAAACGTTCCGCGCCCTGGCGCCGCGCGCCGGCTTCAGCCAGCCGCGCTTATTGGCGAAGCATCCATCCGGTTTCCTGAAGGAATTTTACAGCAGCGAATGTCACACCCGCCTCCAGCAATCCTGAATTATGGAATGGTATTCGTGGTTCCATCGGAAGGGGAAGGTGAACTTCGCACCCGGCGTAACCGCGAAGGCAGAAAAGTTCAACCCCGCCCTGTGCTGATGATTTGCCGCGCCAGCCCATTCCTTTCATAATTCAACATCATATCGGCGTGACCTGACCGGCCGCGGCACGCCCCCGACGCGGCCAGCCGCCGATGCGCCCTCCCAACTGCGGCCCGACTTCCCCGTGGATCTGCGACGGACGCTGGTCTTCCCCTCCAAAAAAAGTATAATCTGGACATGCCTCGAAGAAGACCGCACCCGGACGGGGATTTGACGATTGTCATCCCCCTTTACAATGAAGCCCAAGCCCTGCCCTACTTCGTCCCGAATCTGATAAAGGTCTGCAGGTCGAAAGGCTGGACCGTCATCTTTGTGGACGACGGCTCGCGGGATGAGACGGCCAGGCTCCTGACGGATTTCGGGAAACACCCCTTGGTACACGTCGTCCGTCACAAGCTCAACAAGGGATACGGGGCAGCCATCAAATCGGGCGTGTCCGCGGCCGTCACGCCTTATGTCTTGACCATGGACGGGGACGGTCAGCACCGCCTGTCCGACGTGGCTGCCATCCATGAACTCGCCCGGAAGAGCGACGCCGACCTGGTGATCGGTTCACGCAACCAGGCCCCGCATGCAAACTGGTATCGCGAACTCGGCAAATGGTTGATCCGCATGTTCACGCGCTTTCTCGTCCCCCTGCCGATCAGAGATTTGAACTCCGGTCTCAAAATCTATCGCACGGAACTGGTGAAACGCTACCTGCATCTATGCCCGGATTCGATGGCGTTCAGCGATGTCATCACGCTGCTGTTTCTCAACCAGCGGCACCTGGTGCTGGAATATCCTATCGAGGTGCAGCCGCGCGTGGCGGGATCCAGTTCGATCAGCACACAGACCGCCTTCGAGACCGTGATCGAGGTTCTCAACCTTGTGATGCTCGTCAATCCGCTGCGCATCTTCCTGCCGCTTGCCTTCGTCTGCGTCCTGGCCGGTCTCCTATGGGGGATCCCGATTATGCTTCTGGGACGCGGCGTCAGCGTGGGGTCCATGCTGGCCATTGTATTGGGCGCCCTTTTTTTCTTTTTGGGGTTGATCGCCAGCCAGCTATCTCACATCCGGCTGTCCCTGGCCAGATCGGGGGGAACAGGGACAAAGCAGGAGGCCGGAAGTTAAACGGAGAAGGCCAGTTCACTATCCCCTGTTCATCAGGGAATAGGCCGTGGTCATCCCCGCTCGATGCAGGTCGTGCAGGAACCTCAATCCGCGTGATTTCGTGTGTCTCTCAATGATTTTCTTTTCCTCGTCCACGTAGGCGGTCTTGTGGCCCGTGCTGGTCGTTTTGGAGTCGCTTTGGATCTTGAAGACAGCCAGATAGGATGGGACGAAGAGGGGCCGATATCGAAGGAACAGCCGCATCCAATATTCGTAGTCCATCACATAGCGCAGGCTTTCATCCAGATATCCGGCAGCGTTAAGCACTTCCCTCCGCCAAAAGGTGGCCGGCTGGGAAATATAGTTTGTCATGACCAATAATGGGAAATTGCCCAAGGACAAAAGCAGGTTCTTATAAAGGGTAATGGGCCTGCGGATTTCGCGATCATGCCTGTCCACGATCCGGCATTTGCCGGTGAGCCACATGGCATCTGGATTCTGCGCGAACACCTGCGCAACTTTCGATAATGCCCCCGGCAGCAAACGGTCGTCTGCATTCAGGTACGCCAGGATCGAGCCCTCCGCCCACCGCAGGCCCCGGTTGATGGCGTTGGTCTGACCCTCGTCCTTTTCGCTGATCCACTTAATTTGGCCGGAATATTTTTCCAGCACCGCCAAGGTGTGATCGCTGGACCCGCCGTCCATTATGATATACTCCAAAGCCGGGTAGCCCTGTGATAGAACGGACCGGATTGCCTCCTCGATAAATTCCCCTTGATTCAAAGATGGCGTCACAATGGATATTTTTGGATGATCGACCATATTCTCGGACTGCCTGCTGTTTTTTGCGGTCATGCTTGATCCGTTCCAATATCGTCGTGGAGGCCGGCCGTTGAATGCGAAGGCCGCCTCCCTTCACATGCTGATCGGAGGGCGGGATACGTGATCAGGAAAGCCAACACCAAGGAGTTTGGTCATCCATGGACCTAAAAAGAAATGCCTGGCGACAGTCCCTGCCCGAGATCTTCCTGGTGATCGTCCTGTTGGTATTCGGAAGTGTGATGATCTTCATGACGCCGTTGGGGGCGGGATTTGACGAGGACCAGCACTTTAAGCGGGTCTGGCAGATTTCCGCATTTTGGTTCATCCCGCGGGATATGTCCGCCCGTCAGGCGAAATATCCGACCCTCTATTCGGATCTCTCCTACCGAGCCCAGCCTCTGGAGGAACCTGTGGGTTTCGGCTATTGGCAGAAGTACGGGGAGTTGAGCATGGATGCCGAGGGCCACGATTACGGATCCCTGAGCACCCGTGCAAACTACAACCCACTATTATACCTTCCGCAGGCGTTGGCACTGCGTTATGCCGGCCGGCGCTTTAACCTGCCCGCAATCTGGGTGTATTACGCTGTACGACTGGCGGGGTTGCTGGCGTATGCTTTTTTAACCTGGCTGGCAGTGCATCTGATCGCTTATGGGAAGTGGGTGATGGTCATCCTGGCTCTTGTCCCGATGGCGGTTTATCAGGCCTCCACCATCAGCGCGGATACCATTTCCAATGGGATCGGTTTTCTTTTTCTGGGCGGGATCCTGGCCCTGGAAAAAAGGAAGATGCTTTCCGCGAAGGACCTGGTATGGATTCTGTGCCTGATCTTTGCCCTCTTCCTCACGAAGCCCAATCTCTATCCGTTGGTGCTGCTTCCTTTTCTGATACTTCCTCCAGCGTCATTTTCAAGAAGGGCGTACTATCCCTTGTTGATATTCTTCACGGTCGCGCTTTTGCTGTTGGTGGCCGTGGGCTGGCTGGTCATCAGCCCGAACCGTGGGTTCAACCCGGCGGGCAGCGTTAATGCCTTGGAACAGATAAAGTACATTTTGTTCCACCCCCTGGCATTTCCGGGGATCCTTCTGCACAGCTTTATCCTGGGGGCCGTAAATTATGCCGCCCAATGGATCGGGGTCTATGGTTACAACTATGGCAGCGTGCCCGGCCTCACCTATGTCCTGTTCGCGGTCGGGCTGATCCTGTGCTTGTCGGTCGTGGAACCGCAGGGGCCGTCGCGAAGGACGCGGGTGATTTTGATCTCGGTGTTTCTCCTGTGTTGTCTGGCGACCATGCTGTCTTTATATGTCACCTTCACGGCGGTGGCAGAGGATTTCGTGTATGGCGTCCAGGGACGTTATTTTATTCCGTTGGTTCCCCTGCTGTTTGTCGCCCTCTATCGTCTTCCTTTTCTGGATCGGTTCCGGCCGTCAGGGATGGCCGCAAGCCTGTTCGCGCTGACCGCCCTGCTGGCTTACACCTGCGGACTGATCCTCTTCTATCATGTCACCTGCGGAGCATCCTACTACACTCCCGGTTTGTGCTACGACCCTGCTTATAAGAACTTCGCCCCGCTGACCACCTCATCGCCTTCGCTCTCCGAGGGCACTGTGCTGATGCAAGAGATGGTGCCCACGTGCGATGGAATGACCAGTGTGCGGGTCCGTGTGAACTCGCGGGGGGAGGATTCGGCTGGGCAGCTTCAATTCACGCTCACACATGCCGCGGACAACTCCACCCTGATGCGAACCTCCGTCGCGAATGCCAGCCTGCCGAACGATGACTGGTATACCTTGTACTTCACTCCCGACTGGCACTCTGCGGGCGGGACATATGATTTGATCATATCGGGCAAAGACTCGCCCCCGGGAGCGGGCCCCTGGCTTGCCTATTCGATCCGTCCGGAGTACCCACAGGGCACTCTGTATGAAAACGGACAAGCCAGCGACCACGATATCCTGTTCCAATACGGCTGCCTGGTTGGCTTGCAGAAGGAGTGGCAGGTCCTTTTTCAGCGAGGTCAATAAGTACCTGCCCGCCGCATCCCGGCGCATGGTCAATCGGTACATTAGGCAGAGGGAGGAGAAATCAAAAGGCGCTTCGCATGGACCGGGATGGCGCTGCAGACCTCCGCGTTCAAAGAGCAAAAGTGAATTTTCCAAGGCGGGCCAGTTGAGATACAATCGTGGCTGTCAAAGTCGAGAGGAGGCTGATATGTCAATGGTCGGAGATTTATTGCGGTTGCTGATGCAGAGCGAACAATCCTCCAACAACCCGAACGCGCTGCCGCAGGCACTCGGTGGAATGTTGGGAAACAATCAAGGCGGCGCAGGGGCGGATCAACTGCTGGGAGCGCTCGAGCAGATGATGGCCGGCGGCGGGCAGGGCGCTGCTCAAAACATGAACCCGGCCGCCAATGGCGTCCCCCTGAACATGGTTCAATCCGTCGCCGAACAATTGAGCCGCAGAACAGGTCTCCCGCCTCAATCTGCTCAGATGGTGGTGTCCCTGGTCCTGCACCGCATGCTGACGAGTCACGCGGCATTTGGAAACAATGCCCGTTTGAACCTTCAGGATGTGCTGCAGCAAATGATGACCACCGGAGGCGTCAGCCCGGATGTTCTCCATAACAGCGGAATGGTCAACGATTTGGCCAACGCCGGCATGGATCGACAGGCCGCCCTCCAGCACTTGACCGAAGCGTTCAGTCTCCTGAGCGGACACATTCAAAACTCCTCAGGTCAATAACGCGAACCTGCTGCACGGTCCAAAATGGAGGAGGGCAGCCTCCAGGATCTGATCGCACGACCTCCGGAACTCACTCCGGCCGAAACGGACCGGACGCAGATCAGCGATCCCTGACCGGCACTCCGCCGCCGCAGGCGGCCGGACTTCACGACCGGGTCTGGCCGGGAGAAGATCCGGCCCCGAACATCCGTTGGTGGAACCTGATTAGAACCCCAGCTCCTTTAGATTCTGTTCCCTGCTTTTCCTGCCGCCCGCGCCGAGCAATTCCCTCCAGAACGCCTCATCATATCGGCGCGACTTGACCGGCAGCGGCATCGGCACGCCCCAGCCCAACAGCAGAACTTCCTCCTTCGGCTGCAACCGCGCCAACATGCCGCGCAGAGCTTCGCGGCCCGAGAGCCCGGAGAGCACGGCATGGATGTCATCGTCATCGCCCAGCCAGCCGCTGATGCGCGTCCCCAACTGCGACATGACTTCATCGTAGATCTGCGACGGACGCTGGTCGATCACCAGCAGCGTGACGTAATATTTGCGCAGTTCGCGCGCGATGGTGGCGAACGTGGTCTGCGAGGCCATCTCGCGGTTCAGCAGCTTGTGCGCTTCTTCGATCACGATGACGAGTTGGCGCGGCTCGTCCTTGCCGCTCGAGCGGTAGGCGTTCGTCTTCTTCTCCCACGCGTCGCGGATGCGGCGCGTCAGCAGGTTGGAGGCAAACAGATAATCCAGATCCTCCTCGAACTTGCCGAACGACAAGACGATGTGCTGTCCGTTCTCGAGCGCGCTGATGACCTCCTGAATCGAGTCGGCGGCGGGCCTGGCCACGATATACGGTTTATTGAACAGCCGCCGCAGCTTATTTTGCAACGCCTCCGCCGCCATCACATTGACGCCGTTGGCGTCCGCCCACGCCGCCACGCTTCCATCTGCCGGAACTTTTTTGCCCTCCTCATTCGTGATGACTTCCTGGGTCATTGCTTTGAATTCACCGAACCAATCGCGCTTGAATGAATTCCATAACGCCTCCAGGGTCGTTGCCGTGGTTTCCTTGAGATCGAGTTCGCGCCACAACAATTCGATGTCCGAGGTGGCAATATCCTTCTCGGAGATTTCCAGATTGAAATCTGGCGGCGCGCCGCGGATCTGTGCTCCGCCTCCCAGTCCGACCACGCGCACCTTCGAGGCAAATTTGCTTTTCAAGCCAACCACCCGCAGGCCCGTGTCCGAAGCCGTGTCATCGAATCCGTATTCGTTGTGCATGTCAAACACCAGCACCGACGCTTTGTTGTAATGGATCAGCCCGGCCAGCACGGCGCGCGTCAAAAACGATTTGCCGGTCCCCGTTGCGCCGAAGATCCCCGAGGAACGCTGCACGAATTTCTCCAGGTCGATACAAACGGGATGGTTCTGTTCGCGCGTATATCCAATGATAAAGTTTTTGTCGCCCGGTTCACCGAAGATGCCTGCGATGTGTTCGGGCCGCGCCACTTCCACCGGCGAATGATGCGGCGGCACGGTCTTGACCGGCAGCGGCTTCGGGTCCTCGGGATTTTCCTGCCGCCACTTTTTATACTCAGCGGACATTGGATCCGGGCCGATATCCTGCATCAACGCCGGGAGGATTTCGAGATTCGTATAAAGCGTTTGTCCGTGCAAGGCCTTCGAAAGCGAGGCAGGCAGACGCGCCTCGGTCTGTTCATCGGCAAAACGCGGATCGGTCGCGCCCAGTTGCATGTCGGTGACCAAGCCATAATACCGCCAGTTGGAACTTTCAATGACGACGAAGGTGCCCTCCTGCACCTCCTGCGCCGGGACGGTGAGCCGGGCCCGGAACGATTCCTTGAGTCCGCCGCCGATGATGTAACCGATCTGATCTGGATTTTCCGTCATAAAGACTCCTCTTCACCGCAAAGGGCACGCAGGAAAATTAAAGCACCGTGCGCCCGGTGCCATCCTGGGCCGTGCAGGCTTCGTACGCGATGCAGGGAGTCCGGAGCCAATTGCTCCCGGAACCGCATCGGCGCCTCCAAAATTTTCCCTCCGATCGCTTCGGCTTCAGGCCGGATAGGATCGGAGCCCTTCGCAACTGCCATTTTCGCATCCGGCTTTTGAACTCCCTGCGGGAGGGCCCGCCTCCTGGGCGGTCAGACGATCTCGCCCAGTGCACCAAGAACGCTCATCAGTGTCGGGTAATCGTCCCGCAACAGCGTGATCAGTTCCTGCGTGGCTGCCTCCTGCCACTTCTGGTCCTGATGTGCGTGGGCTGCCTGTTTGATGTGTGCCGCCAGCAATTCGCCGATCGGCGCATCCTGCGAACGCAGGATCTGGCGAAAATATCCGAACCGTCCGGCGCCTGTGAATTTCACCAGGTCCTTCTCGTCGCATACATAGATCAAGTCCAGGCTCAGCGGCGGACGCGGCGGAAGCAGATGAACGATCTTCCCATCCTGCTCATATCCCGCCGTCAGCACGGACATCTCGACCGGCACAATACGCCGTTCGCGGTTATCCCGCAGCACTTCCTCGCTGACGTTATCCGCCGTGACGAGCTGGCGCACCAGGCCGTCATCATCGATGTGAATATCATAGATCAAGCCATACACCTGATAACCTTCGTGCAACGGGGCGCGGACCAGCGCCCCGAAGGCGGGCGCCTCCAATTGATTCACGCGGCATCCGGCGATAAAACCGGTTGTGCCCGCGCGCAGTAATCGTCCAATCTCCACGGCTGTCATTTTCCGTACCTCGTTTTCTGGGTCGAATGGCCCTTGGCCACGCTCTTATTGGAGGGTTCATCCATTTCTCCGCCCTGTTCGCGCAACTCGATCGCCAGCATCATGTTGATCTGCTCTTTTTCATCGCGCGAGACTCTCGCAGTTTCGTGCGCGCGGTGCAGGATATACGGATAAGGCCGCGCGCCCAACAACTTGCTTTGCTGGATCAAAATCGTATGAAGCAAATTCAGCTTTTCATCATCTTCTGCGACCCATTGCGGGATTTCCACCCTCGCCACGGACGGATGCCCGGCACTGCCCACATTCAAATAGAAAAAATGAACGGCAAGCGAATCCCGGTAGGATGCACGCGAGCTCGACTGCAGGCCAAACACGGACGAACGCTCTTCCGGCCCGAGCAGTTTTCCAAACATCCAGCGGTCCGTGGCGCCCAGGAGCGGGTGATATTCCCGGACCTTCTTCAAATCTTCGTCGGACGCCACCCATATTTCCAGCAGCCGGATCACCAGATCCGCAGCGGGTTTATCAACATAACCGGCCAAAGTAACACCGATCGCGTTCAGCTTTCTGAGGTCCTGCAGATACTTTTGCAGGAATTTCTGATAGCTTTCCGCGTTGGCTGGATCTTTGGCGCCCCACAACTCGACCGGCCCGTCGGTCAAAGTCAATACCGGAGCAGGAAACTTCGATGCGAGTTCAAGCAGTTTCGTTCTCTCTCTGCCGTCGCGAATCAATGCAATGGCACCTTCATCCTTGACCGAACCATCCCGGTTGCGAATCTCCTCGTCCGAAAAAAGCAGCTCGCTCTCCGCCGAGACTTCGGGCGCTTCGCCCGAATTCACCCTCATGATCACCGCGCCGACGTTGACCAATCCATAGATGACCGCTTCATGGCGGTCGGGCACGATCTGAGAACCATCCACGGCGATCAGGGTGGCCCGGTCGATCTTCGCAGCAGAGACGAACCCATTGTTCAGTCCGCTTTTTCCGGGAAGGGCGCAGCGCAGATTCGGATCGAACCCCCCAACGACGCGTTCCACTTTGTCGCGCAGACGATCCAGGTTTGCTGCATTTTCCTGCAGGAGATTCCACCCGAGCCCGCGCTGCTTTTCGATAAAGTTCTGTCGATCGCGGACTTCGTTTCCGATACTCCGAATCTTTTGGTGGATCTGCTGATAATCGACCGGCATGGTCAGCGCGCCCCTTTGCGGCCAAATTGGCGTTCGAGCATTTCAACCGACAGATGAATCATGGTCGGCCTGCCGTGCGGACAGGTGCGCGGCGAGTCGCAGCGCTCCAGATCCAACAGCAACGCGCGCTGTTCTTCGGGTGAAAGCGTCTGCCCGCCCTTGACCGCCATCCGCTTGCAAACGCGCGCCGCGAGTTTCTTTTCGATCTCATTTTGCAGCGGCGCTTCGTCCTCTTCGAAATCCTCGACGATGGCCCGCAGCGCGGCGGACGGGTCAGACCCGGCGAACAAACTCGGCATGGCGCGGACTTGGAACGTGTTGGCACCGAACTCTTCAACCTCAAAACCAAATTGACCGAGCAAAGCCAATTGGGATGCCAATGCCTCCGCAGATTGCGGCGGAAGCGTAACCACCGCGGGCGTTAACAAGGATTGCGCTGGAATTTTCTTCTGATCGTGTTGGGCGATCAATTTCTCAAACAAGACGCGTTCGTGCGCGGCGTGCTGGTCGATCAAATACAGCCCATCCGGCCCTTCCGCGACGAGGTAGGTCGCGCCGACCTGACCGATGAGTCGCAGCACAGGGATTTGAGCCGCCGTTGGAAGTGGAGCGCCCGGCGTCGCAGGCAGGGATTCCCCCGCCCCGCGCGGCGCGGGCTGCCCGCTCCTGACTGCCTCATCCTGCGCCATCGTCCAATCCAGCCCCACCGCCCTTGACCCGTCCCGGCCCGTCCCCCAGCCGCCCGGCGCGACCGCGGGCACGGGCGAATAGGCCAGCAGGCCGCGCCGCACTGCGCGCTGCACAAAACCAAACACCTTATCCTGGTTCCTGAATCGCACCTCGGCTTTGGCCGGATGAACATTTACATCCACTTCCTCCGGTGCGATCTCAACGAAGATGGCGGCCAGCGGATAACGCCCCACCATCAACAACGTGTGATAGGCCTGGAGCAAGGCGGCCGTCAATGGCGTCTCCTGCACCCAGCGCCCATTGACAAAGAATATGATGTCCTTGCGATTCGAACGCGTCAGCGCGGTGGGGCTGGTATAGCCCGACAACTTGATCTCATGCCCTGAGCCGGTCGCCGGGTCCCCTTCTGCGGCGTTGATTTCCAGCAATTGCCTTGCGACCTCCACCCCGTACAACGCGGCCAGGACCGTGCGTCGATCCCCGTCTCCGGATGTTTGCAACGTGATATTGCTGTCCTCGGCTAATTTGAAACGAACATCGGGATAGGCCAACGCGTAACGCGTGACCAGGGCATCAACGGCGCGGCGTTCCGTGACGTCGGTCTTCAAAAATTTTAAACGGGCCGGGACATTATAGAATAAGTCTTCGACCCGGACCACGGTTCCAGTCGGCGCGCCGATCGATTCGACCTGGCCTTCGCGTCCGCCCTCGACTCGGATGCGCGCACCCGCCGCCGAACGCGCAACTTTCGAGGTGATCGTCAGGCGCGAGACCGAGCCGATCGAGGCCAGCGCCTCGCCGCGGAATCCCAGGGTCGAGATATGGAACAGATCGTCGGCGCGGGCCAGCTTCGAAGTGGCGTGCCGCGAAACCGCCAGCGCGAGTTCCGCGGAGGCGATGCCGCTGCCGTCGTCCGCCACTTCGACCAGTTCGCGCCCCGCGGCGGCAATCGAAATGGAAATGGCTTTCGCTCCTGCGTCAAGCGCGTTCTCGATCAACTCCTTGACCACCGAGGCCGGGCGTTCGATCACCTCGCCGGCGGCGATCTGCGAAGCAACTTCGGAAGACAACAGACGGATGGGCATACTGCAATTATAATTGCCGAATGCGTTTTACAACCATCTTCTTCGACCTCGATGATACGCTCTATCCAGCGTCGTGCGGTCTCTGGCCGGCCATCAAGGAGCGCATGAATTCCTACATGGACGAGCGCATGGGCATTCCGCAGGCGGAGATCCCGCGCTTGCGCGAAAAATATTTCCGCGAGTTCGGCACAACTCTGCGCGGCTTGCAGGCCAACTATGACCTGAACGTTCCCGATTACCTGGCGTATGTGCACGATCTGCCCTTGCAGGATTATCTGCACCCCGACCCGATTCAGCAAAAGGCGCTTGCTGCCCTTCCGACCCGCAACCTGATCTTCACCAACGCGGATGCGCCTCACGCCCGACGCGTGCTCCGGCAGCTGCAAATCGAAGAGTATTTTGCGGACATTGTGGACGTCAATCGCATGGATCCATACTGCAAACCCAGCCGCGAAGCATTTGCCATTGCCATGCAGATCGGGGGCGAAAGCGATGCGTCGAAGTGCGTGATGATGGACGATCTGCCGCACACGACCCGGGCTGCCAAGGATTTCGGCCTGTATGCCATCCTGTACGGCGCGCCGGCCCCGGGCACGGATGCCGACGCGGCCTTCCGCGATTGGAGTCAATTGTCCGCACTGCTGAATGGGAGGGGGCTGTGAACTCCACTGCCGCGCTGGTGATCGTCCTGATGCTCGTTCTGGTCATTCTGGCTGGCAACACGATGATCGCGCTGGCATTTCTGCGGGGCCGGAAGGACAAGTTCAAAGGGCTGGGCGGCCGCGACCAGGCGGCCATGGATGAACTTCACCGGCGCGTGCAGGAAATTCCCAGGAAAAAGGATTGACTTTTATAAACGATTTACAATCCTCATACGAATTCACAATTCGGGTTTCATCATCTTTTAATCCCGCTGTGATATATCTTATCCGAGATGAGCTGAAAGGAAATGGAGGAGTTTGTGGCTAAGATCTTAAAGGTTATTCTGTTTGTCTTGATCGGTCTTGCGCTTCTGCTGGGTGGATTCACAGGAGGATTCGTGGTGGGACATATGTTCCCTTTTAACGGATTTCAACAGGCCTTCCCCTCCGTGCTGTCCGGCGTTCCCACCGTCTCCCCAGAATCGCAATCGTCCACGCCGCAGGACCTGCAGACGTTATTCAAGCCGTTCTGGGATGCATGGCAGATCATTCACACCAATTACGTGGATCAGCCGGTGGATGACACCAAGCTGATGGAGGGCGCCATTACGGGAATGGTGCAATCGCTCGGCGATCCGCACAGCGAATATATGGACCCGCAGGTCTACAAGGATGCAACCAATGAGCTCTCCGGTTCGTATGAAGGGATCGGCGCATATGTGGATACCACGGGCACCGTGCTCACCATCACCAAGCCCATCCCCGGTTCGCCCGCCGAGAAAGCTGGACTGATGGCAGGCGACCAGATCATCGCGGTGGACGGCGTGGATATGACCGGCGTCAGCCCGGAACAGGTCCGCTCCAAGGTCATTGGCCCCGCGGGAACGACGGTTCACCTGACGGTCCATCGTCCGGGCCAGACCGCGCCGCTTCAATTCGCGGTGGTGCGGGCCCAGATCAATATCCCCAGCGTGAGCGGCAAGATGCTGGACAACGGTATTGCGTACGTTCAGGTCACGGACTTCGGTGAGACGACCGGCAGCGAGCTGCAGAAAACGCTCACCACACTCCTGGCACAGAATCCCAGGGGACTCATCCTTGACTTGCGCGACAACCCCGGCGGCTATCTCAACACCGCGGTGCAGGTGGTCTCGCAATTCGTGGACCACGGCCCGGTGGTGTATGAGCAGACCGGCGATGGAAAGAAAAAGGAATACGATGCCATGTCCGGCGGCCTGGCAACGAAGATTCCCATGGTGGTGCTGATCAACAGCAACAGTGCCTCTGCCTCGGAAATTACGGCGGGTGCGTTGCAGGATGATGGCCGCGCCAAACTGGTGGGCGTGGTTTCGTATGGCAAAGGCTCGGTACAGATCCGGGTGCCATTATCGAACAATGAGGGCGCCGTGGCAATCACCATCGCGCATTGGCTCACACCCAACGGCACGCTCATTGACAAGAAAGGCCTGACACCGGATGTGTATGTCCCGATGACGGCGGCGGATGTCAATGCCGGGCTGGATCCGCAACTGGATGCGGCTTCGCAAACCCTGCTCGACATGATCAACGGGACACCGATCCCGACTTCGATGCCCACAGCCACGCCAACTTCGGTTCCATAAATTGGGAGTGATCCCTTGCGGGGCTTCGAGCTCTGCGCAAGGGCCTTGAGGTGAAAAATGTTCTTCTTTGATCCAACCTATCTATGTTTTATGGCGCCAGCGTTCCTCTTGATGATGCTGACCTCCTGGTATGTCAAATCCGCTTATAAGAAGTGGGGCCGCGTCCGCGTGCGCAGCGGCTTGACCGGCGCGCAGGCCGCGCAGCGTCTGATCTCAAGCGGCGGGTTATACGGCGTTCAGATTCAAGGCATTCGGGGCGAGCTGACCGACAACTATGATCCCCGCACCAAGATCCTGAATCTTTCCCAGACCGTTGCCAATGTTCCCTCGGTCGCGGCGGTGGCGGTGGCGGCCCATGAACTCGGCCACGCCATGCAGGATTCGGAAGATTACATTCCGATGCGTTTCCGGGCCGCGCTCGTGCCGGCGGTCAACATCGGCTCGTGGCTGGGCTGGATTCTGATCATCATCGGCCTGCTGCTTCAATATGCCCAGCTGGCCTGGATCGGCGTATTGGTCTTTTCGGGCGGTGCGGTCTTTGCGCTGGCAACGCTGCCGGTGGAATTAAACGCTTCGGCCCGCGCCAAACGGCTTTTGGCGGAGACCGGCATCATCGCCGGTGCAGATGAAATCCGCGGCGTCAACAGCGTGCTCAATGCTGCGGCACTGACCTACGTCGCGGGGCTCGCGACGGCTCTCTTGCAACTGCTCTACTTTGTGAGCCTGGTCAGCGGGCTGGGCGGACGGCGGCGCTGATCGACCTCCCTCCGGACCGGAATTCCGATCCCCACATCCGCAGCCCATGGGCTGCGGATGTTTTGTTATAATCCTTCCCCAGATGCAAAAATTCATTCTGGCCGTGGTCCTGCTTCTGGGCGTCACGTTCGTTTTTCTCTATTTCTCAGAACTGCAGCAGATCATCGCCACCCTCCAACGTGCCAATCCCTGGTATCTTGCCATCGCCCTGATCATCCAAGCCATGTGGTTTGTGGTGGTCGGCCTGGTCTATCAATCCATCTACTCCCTGCTTGGATTGAAGGAGAGCCGCCGCCACATGATGCTGCTGGCGGTTGCCGCGAACTTCGTGAACGTTGTCACCACCAGCGCCGGAGTCGGCGGGATGGCATTATTCATTAACGACGGCCAGCGCCGCGGCCAGTCCTCCGGCAGGGTGACGGTGGCGGGTGCGCTCTATCTGCTCATTGATGAATCGGCGTTCCTGTGCGTCCTGGCTGTTGGCACCATCATTCTGGCGCGGCGCAATCGCCTGAGCTATGGAGATATCGCGGCGTCGCTGACGCTTCTGGCAATTGCCTGTGCGATTGCGTTATTCCTTTATCTCGGTTATCGTTCCGCCCGTACATTGGGGAACGTATTGGCTGGACTGGCGCGGACCATCAATTTCATGGTGCGGCCTTTCCTGCACCGCGACTACCTGAGCGAGAGGCGCGCTCATACCTTTGCCTCGGAGATCGCCGAGGGACTTTCGGCGCTCCCGAAAAAGCCGGCCAGTTTGATCGCGCCTTTGCTGCTTTCACTGCTCGGAAAAATATTATTGATGGGCGTGCTGACCTGCGCCTTCCTTTCCTTCAACATTCCGTTCCGCGTCGGGACGATCATCGGCGGATTTTCCATCGCCTTTTTGTTCCTCATCGTTTCGCCGACCCCTTCCGGGGTCGGGGTGGTGGAGGGGGTGATGGCTTTGGCCCTGCATTCCCCGAGGGTGGGATGGGGTTCCGCGATCCTTATCACGCTGGCCTATCGCGGCGTGACCTTTTGGCTGCCACTGCTGGTGGGGGTCTGGGCATTTCGCATGATCAATTCCAACAAGGTTAAAGTTAAAGCCGAGGAACGAACGGGGGAACCGCTTTGAGGCGCTTTCAGGGGGCTCCCTTGGGTACCAGACGATAAACGCCGCCATCCTGGTTCACAAAGAGCGGCTCGATCTGCGCAATGGGGCCCAGGTCCTGGGCCGTGTAATAGTACGGGTAAATATTGGGTTCGATCCAGATCAGATAAACATCCAGCCCGGATGAAAACAACTGGGCGGAATAGTCGGTCACCGGAAACTTTGTTTTTCCATAAGGGCCCGAGTATTCCGCGGGAGAATTATAACAATCATGCCACGTATAAAATGCGACCCCATCCGGGTAATTGCTGAACAGGAGATAATTCCCCGGCGGCTCGTGCGCCAGCCAGTAATTCATCACGCGGTTCTCATGCCAGGCCTCGGTCGTAAAACTGCCTGGCGCGCCCGCGGTGCGGGTCTCCAAAAACAGAGGCAGCGTAACTCGCAGCAATCCAACTGCCGCGGCCAGCACGGCGGCCGTCAGGCCGGCCGAGATCAGCCGCCGCAATAATCGCGACGCGGACCGCTGGGCGCGCTCCATCAGGAGTCCAACGACCGCCACGGCCAGGGTCATCAGCGGAATATAAATGGGAAGCAGGAAGCGTCCGCTCAGTTTGTTGTAATAGGCGATGGATGCCGAGGCGAACAATGCGAGCACATAAAATATCCCGTAGCTGAACAGGGAAACCTCGAAGGCGGAAAAAGCGTTGGGGCGCGCCGAAAGCAAGAACAGCAAACCGACCAAGATTCCGATGAACAGCCACAGCCCGACGATATAAGGATTGAGATGGGGCCGGGTGGCCTGGATCTGGACGAACCATTCCATGATGGATCTCGAAAACCAGTAAAAGTTTTCGGCGAAGCTGACCGGGGCGCGTCGAGCCACCAGCGGCGCTGTGACCCAAAGCCAGATTCCGGTCGGAAGCGCCGCCAGCCCCATCAGTCCACTGCGGAGAATCCGCCGGCCCAGCCTTCCATCCGTGAAGAAGAAGACCAGCACCACACCCGTTGCGATCACGGCCACGCCCAGGTACCGTTGAAGCATGGCCAGCATTCCCACCGCGGACATCGCGAAAAGCGTGCGCGCGGATTTGCCCTTGAGGTAATATCCGGCCAGCAGGATAAAAAGCACGACGAAGAAAAGATGCACGTAGTCCGAGTCGACGAAGGTAAAGACATCCAGGGATACCGCACCGATGTCCGAAAGAACGCTGGCTGCGAGCGCCAGCCAGAAACTTTCCGGGAAGATTTTCAAAAACAGCAGGGAAAGACAAATCGAAATGCCCCCAAAAGCAAGGAACTGCAAAATGGTGGCGGCAACAAACGGGTCGACCCGCAGGACAAGCTGAATGAATGCCAACAGGGCCGGATAGAGCGGCGGCCACAGGGCGACAAAGCTGCCGTCGAATGAATACAATCCTTGGCCCCGAGATAAATTGAGAGCCGCAAACAAAAGGTGCGTCGAGTCGGTGGAAATCCCCAATCCATACTTTGATATACTAAGGTACAGGGCCAGGCCCCAAAGCATGTGGACCGTCATCAACATGGCCCATTTCTTGTGTGAAGTCCATTTCATATTTAAAGATTGTATCACGCCGATTCCACGGCAAGCCGCTATGTCCCTCGACTCCCTCATCCGACTCTGGCGCACTGACCTGGAGACCGCACCCAATTTTTCCATCTGGCGCTCCACCCCGGCGCGTGCCGCGCACACCGGCCCTTTCCCGGACGATCTCCCGGCCCGGCTGCGGGAGGCGCTGTCGCAGGGCGGAATCGATTCGCTCTACAGTCACCAACTCGAGGCCTGGTCTCACCTCCGCGCCGGAAAAAACATTGTGCTTGCCACCGGCACTGCCAGCGGAAAGACCCTGGCGTACAATTTACCGATCAGTGCGGCTCTGCTGAGCAACCCGGAGGGGCGCGCCTTATATCTTTTCCCGACCAAAGCATTGGCGCAGGATCAACTCTCCGGACTTCGTCAACTTCAGGCTTCCGTCCAGGGCCTGCAATCGGCAATTTATGACGGGGATACACCGCAGTCGCAGCGTGCCTCCATTCGCAAGAATGCGCGCATCCTCCTCAGCAATCCCGATATGCTGCACACCGGCATTCTGCCTCATCATACCAACTGGGCGGATTTCTTTCGTAATCTGCGATTTGTGGTGATCGATGAAATGCACACGTACCGGGGTGTCCTGGGCTCGCACGTTGCCAATGTCGTGCGGCGGCTGAAACGCGTTGCAAAATTCTACGGCGGGGCGCCCCAGTTCATCCTCACCTCTGCGACGATCGGCAACCCGAAAGAACTCGCCGAGCGGTTGATCGAATCGCCCATCGAGCTGATCGATCAGGATGGCTCCTCGCGCGGCGAACGGCATTTTCTTCTTTACAACCCGCCCGTCACTGATGAATCTCTGGGCCTGCGAAAAAGTTCAATGATGGAAAGCGTTCGTCTGACACAAGATTTGCTTGCGAACGACATTCAAACGGTTGTGTTTGCACGCTCGCGTCGAAGTGTGGAGATGTTGTTGACCTATCTGCAGGAGCTGGGCGGCCCCGCCCGGCCTGCCCCCTCCGCCCCTTCGCAGAATTTGGGCCGGCCGGGGGAGGGGCCGGTGCGCGGTTATCGCTCCGGTTATTTGCCGCGCCAGCGCCGCGAGATCGAAAAAGGTCTGCGTGATGGAACGGTGCGTGCCGTCGTCGCAACGAATGCGTTGGAATTGGGGATCGATATCGGCGGGCTGGGCGCGGCCGTGCTCGTGGGGTATCCCGGCAGCATCGCCAGCGTCTACCAGCAATCGGGCCGGGCGGGGCGCGGCGAAACGCCGGCCCTGTCGGTCCTGGTTGCATCCGCGAATCCGCTGGATCAATTCCTCGCGCATCATCCCGATTATTTCTCTGGCCGATCGCCGGAGAGGGGCCTGATCGATCCCGATCATTTGGTCATTCTATTAAATCATCTGCGCTGCGCGATGTTTGAACTGCCCTTTCAGAAGGGGGAATCGTTTGGTTCGCTTGCGGCAGAGCAGGTTAAGGAATTCCTGGATATCCTGGCATCGAACCGCGAAGCCCATCTATCACAGGAAAGATATTTCTGGATGTCCGATTCGTATCCCGCGGCGGGCGTCTCGCTTCGCACGGCATCGCCCGAGAATGTCATTTTGCAAACCAGCGCGACCGCCGAGGGCCCGCCGCAAGTCATCGGGGAGGTGGACCTGGCCAGCGCGTATTGGATGGTACACCCGCGTGCGATCTATCTTCACGAGGGACAGCAGTACTTTGTGGATGAACTGGATCTTGAAAGGAACATCGCCACGCTCACCGCGGTGGCGCTGGACTACTATACCGAGCCGCAAAATGAAACCGAGATCCGCATTCTTTCCACTTCGGCACTCGCGCCCCTCCCCGCCTCGCCTCCATCCGCCTCAAAGGCCATCCGGGAGAGTTGCGGTGAAAAAGGCTGGGGTGAAATTCAGGTGAGCACGCAGGTGGTGGGCTTTAAGAAGCTGCGCTGGCTGACGCGTGAGAATCTCGGCGAAGAACCGCTCGATCTGCCGCCTGCCGAATTACAGACCACCGGCTACTGGCTTTCGCTTTCCGAGGCCGCGCTGGGGCGGCTGCGCGGGCGCGGCGCCTGGACCAACGACCCGAATGATTACGGTCCCGATTGGGCACGCATCCGCCGCGCGGTGCGGGGGCGCGACGGCTTCCGGTGCCGGGTCTGCGGCGCGCCTGAAAGCGGCCGCGAACATGATGTGCACCATAAGATTCCGTTCAAGGCATTTGCATCCGCGCTGGAAGCGAATCGACTGGAGAACCTCATTACGCTTTGTCCGGCCTGTCATCGTCAGGCGGAACAGAATGTCCGCATTCGTTCGGGCCTGGCCGGGCTATCCTATGCCTTGAGTCAGTTGGCGCCGTTGTTCCTGATGTGCGATCCGGGCGATCTCGGCGTTCACACCGACGCGGTGGGCACAATTCGCGGCGCTCCTTCCGTATTCTTGTATGACCAAGTCCCTGCAGGCATTGGCTTCAGCCAGAAGCTGTATGAGCTGCATGACGAATTGATCGGGCGCACGCTGGAACTGGTCAGCGAATGCGAATGCAAAGGCGGCTGTCCCTCCTGCGTTGGACCGGGCGGGGAGAACGGATATGGCGGCAAACAGGAAACGACTGCGATCTTGCAGGAGTTGATCGGAACATCCTGAGCCCGCCCTTCTGAACCTTGGAACAGATCCTGGTCGATGGCTGAAAATGAAATCAGGTGGACCATGCAAAATCCCGTAAATCAGTTTATCAAAACCGTGCTGGCCATTGATTTGGGGCTCTTTCTCGCTGCCGGCCTTCTAGCTTTGATCTTAAATATTGATTTCGGGGTAATTCTATTGTTCACAGGGATATTGGCCGGAGGCACGGGGGCGTTTCTCAGCCGTCCCAGTCCGGACGATAACCCTGCAAACTTAATCTCTGTGCAGTCGCGGCTCCGGACACGCCCGCTTCAAAATCTATTGGATGCAAGCGCCTACAATATTAAACACGCCCTGCCTGACTATGCTTTTGAAAATGCATTAACCCTGGCAGGTCTGATAGCGACCATATTAAGTGTTCCGCTGATGATCCTGTTCTTAAAATGAATTAAAGCCGCGGCTTGACTCTGATTCCCCGCGAATGGTAAGATGATTGCATGTATTTACGAGGCAGTAAATGGAGCATGAACCGCCGGCGGCAGAAACGCCCGAATTGGTTCCTGATCAGTCTTCTGGTTCTGTTGATCGCCGGTTTCACATACATGGATCGTTTCATCATCCCAACGTATCAATCGCCGTTTGTGGCAACGCCTACCAACACCCCCCCGCCCGAGCAATACATCACCCAGGCGCAGGAATTCTTTAATCAGGGCAAGCTCTCGCAGGCGATCGAGGCGTATCAGCAGGCGCTGGCGCTCAAGCCGAGCGATCCGTCCATCTATGTGGCGTTGGCGCAGGTCCAGGTGTTCGCCGGGGATTATAAAGACGCGCAGACCAATGCGGAGGATGCGCTTCTCTTAAACGCCAACCTTTCGGAGGCGAATGCCGTGCGGGCCTGGGCCCTCGACTGGCAGGGAGATTACCTCAACGCGGAAGCGGCGGTCAAACGCGCCCTGGAGCTGGATCCAAACAACGCCGACGCACACGCCTATTACGCGGAGATCCTGGCGGACGATTACATAACCGGCGGCGGAACAACCACGGACGGAATCAACACCGCCATTGACGAGTCGAAGACTGCACTGGCATTGGCCCCCAATTCTCTGGTGGCCCACCGCGCCCGCGGCTATATCCTCGAGGTGACCGGCAACTACGAGGAGGCGATCCGCGAATATCAGGCCGCGGATGCGATCAACGATAATATTGAAGACCTGCACCTTTCCCTGGGGCGCAACTACCGCGCCCTGGGTTCGTACGATCAAGCCGTGGAAGAATTTACCAAGGCCAATGCCCTGAACCCGTCGGATCCCACCGCCGACGAACTGATCTCGCGCACCTATGCCACGGTCGGGGAATATGCCAAGGCGGTCCAGTATGCCGAGAGCGCGGTCAAGGCGGGCCCGTCGGATGCCAATCTGATCGGCAATCTGGGGGTCATGTATTATCACAATGTGGATTGGCCCGACGCGGTCAAGGAATTGTCTCTGGTGGTCAATGGCGGAACGACCGATGCGGGTCAAAAGATCACGCCGATCCAGCTTACTCCGGATACCCACATCACCGAATACTATTTTACCTATGCCCTGGTTCTGGCCCGACTGAATCGTTGCGGCGAAGCGTTGCAGATTGCGCAGCTGATCCAATCCCGCGTGCCCTCGGACGATACGGCGATGACCAATGCCGCGGCCGCCATTCAGATTTGCCAGAAGAATCTCGCATCGCCTCCGGCCCCGACTGCGACCATCTCCGTGACGGAAACCTCCACGCCGGCCCCCGCAACCTCCACGGCCTTTCCGGCCGTCCCAACTTCCACGCCATGAATATTTCCCCGCGCCGCCCGTTCTATAATCGGCGTTCAGAATCCAACGTATATCGCCTGTTCTTCTGGGCGTTGCTGGTCCTGGGCGGAGTCTGGCTGCTCATCCAGATGAGGAGCGGGGATATAAAATCTCCCTTCCAGCCAACTCCCACCCCCACCCGCACATCCCAGTCTTATGCCTTGGAAGGCGATGCGCAATTTACAGCCGGTCAGCTTGAGGCGGCGATCACCGCCTACAAACAGGGCACAGAAGTTGATCCTTCCAACGCGCAATTATGGGCGAAGTTGGCCCGCATCCAGACCTACTCGTCGCAGCTGCTGCTGACCGACGCGGCCCAGAACACGCGCCTGCAGGAGGCGCTTGCCTCGGCCAATCAAGCCGTTTCCCTGGCTCCGGACGATAGTACAGTCCATGCCATTCGGGCGTTTGTCCTGGATTGGAATGCGAACCCATCGTTGATCGGGGATAAGCAGGCCCAGGATGATCTTTTGCAGGCTGACCAGGACGCGGTGCACGCTTTGCAGCTGGACAACACCAATACGCTGGCTCTGGCATTCTACGCCGAGATCTTGGTGGATGAACAAAAATGGACCCAGGCCGAACAGGAGATCAAACAGGCCGTGGATCGCGATCCGTCCCTGATGGACGTGCACCGGGTCTATGCCTATGTGCTTGAGTCGCTGGGAGAATACAATCAAGCCATCCAGGAATACGATAAAGCCATTGCGATCGCGCCGAATTTGACCTTCCTGTATTTGCGCGCCGGAGCGAACTACCGCCGATTGGGGTTTGCCAGTCCGAATGATGCTGTTCAAAAACAGCTGTTTGAGAGTTCGCTGGAGTATTTTGCAAAAGCGGTGGCCATCGATAAGCAGTTGGGCATTAAAGACCCGGTGCCCTATCTTTCGATCGCGAAGACCTACTCCCAGGAAGGCGAGTATTTCATCGCGGCGCGCAACGTTCAGGTCGCCATAGAATTCCAGCCAGACAACGCCGACCTGTATGGACAGCTCGGGATCATTTACCAAAAATCGCGCAACTATGAAGGCGCCATCCCGGCTTTAAAATGTGCCATCAAGGGCTGTACCGCCCAGGAATCCTGCGATGGACGCGGCGGTTGCGGCACGGCCGATGTGCCAACTCAGGTGAAGGGATTGCCCTTATCGGACAGCACCTTGGTTTATTACTATACCTATGGTTCCATCGTGGCCGCTTTGAGCCGGCCGGACGCCAACAATTGCCCGGATGCAACGAACGTGTTGCAAGAGGTCAATGCAAAATACGGCAGCGACCCGACCGTCGCCGGGATCGTGCAATCCGGCGAGGCGATCTGCCAATCGCTGGGTACCGCGACTCAAAACAGCGTCCCCACCCCGGTTGCTCCCCAGGCGCTGGCCACGTCTACGCCCTACCCCACGGCCAATCCCGCGACGCCTGTTCTTCCCTGAATAATTCATATCAGAGTTTCGTTAGAACTGCACCGATCCTCTTGACGTCGGCTTGTGAATTCGGTATCATACGATTAGCACTCGGGAAGAGAGAGTGCTAATTTCATGCTTATGCAAAATATTAATTTTCAGGAGGTCGAATATGGCAAGTAAACTCAAGCTCAAGCCTCTGGGCGGACGTGTGATCATCGAACCGATCGAACAGGAAGAGATCACTGCCGGCGGGATCATCCTGCCAGAGACCGCCAAAGAGAAACCGCAGGAGGGCAAAGTTCTGGCGGTGGGTCCTGGCGATCGCGATGAAAAGGGCGAACGGGTCCCGATGGATTTGAAGGCCGGTGACAAGATATTGTTCGCCAAATATTCCGGCACCGAGATCAAAATGGATGGCAAGAAACTGCTCATCCTGCGTGAAAGCGATGTTCTCGCGGTAATCGAAAGTTAACCCTGGAGGTAATGAAATGACTGCAAAGCAACTTGTTTTTTCTGAAGAGGCGCGCCGCAAACTGAAGAACGGCATGAACGTTGTCGCAAATTCGGTCGGCGCGACCCTCGGCCCGAAGGGCCGCAACGTGGCGATCGACCGCAAGTTCGGTTCGCCGACCATCACGCACGATGGAGTTTCGGTTGCCAAAGAGATCGAACTCGAAGACCCGTTCGAGAACATGGGCGCGCAGCTCCTCAAGGAAGCCGCGACCAAAACCAACGATATCGCCGGTGATGGGACAACGACCTCCACCGTGCTTGCGCATGCGATCGTCAATGAAGGCCTCAAGGCCCTCGAAGCAGGCTACAACCCCATGCTCATCAAGCATGGCATCGAAGTGGCCACCGACTCGGTGGTTGAAGAACTGCGCAAGATGTCGGTCAAGATCGACACGAAGGAAGAGATTGCGTCGGTCGCGACCAACTCTGCGGCCGATGAAAAGATCGGCGGCCTGATCGCAGATGTGATGGACAAGGTCGGTAAGGACGGCGTGATCACGGTCGAAGAGTCCAAATCCATGGCCGATGAGACGGAATTCGTCGAAGGCATGCAGTTTGACCGCGGCTACATTTCATCCTATTTCATCACGAACGCGGATCAGATGGAGGCCGTTATTGCGGACCCCTACATCCTGATCAATGAAAAGAAGATATCCGCTGCCCAGGATGTTGTCCCGCTGTTGGAAAAACTTGTTCAACTCGGCAAACGTGAACTCCTGATTATCGCGGAAGACATAGATGGGGAGGCGCTCGCCACGCTGGTCTTGAACAAATTGCGGGGCATGTTGAACGTCATCGCGGTCAAGGCCCCCGGTTTTGGGGATCGCCGCAAAGCCATGTTACAGGACATCGCCACCCTGACGGGCGGCACCGTGATTTCCGAAGAGACCGGCCGCAAGCTCGAGACCGCGACCATTCAAGATCTGGGACGCGCCGAGAAGGTTGTCGCCGACAAGGAGAATACGACCATCATCGGCGGCAAAGGCACCAAGACCGCCATCGAAGGCCGCATCAAGGAAATCCGCGCGGAGATCGAGAAGAGCACCAGCGATTATGATAAGGAAAAGCTTCAGGAACGCCTCGCGAAGTTGAGCGGCGGCGTTGCCATCATCCGGGTGGGGGCCGCGACCGAGACCGAAATGAAGGAGAAGAAGCATCGCGTGGAAGATGCCCTTTCCGCGGCGCGCGCCGCAGTGGAGGAAGGCATCGTTCCCGGCGGCGAGATCTCCCTGATCAACGCGGTCGCCAAGCTGGATCGGATGCTCAAGGGCAGCCAAGACGATGAGGAGATTCGGGTCGGAATCAACATCGTGAAAAAAGCTCTCGAGGCGCCGATCCGCAAACTCGCCTCCAACGCCGGCCAGGATGGCTCGGTCATCATTGATACGGTCCGCCGCACGGCCGGCGACAAGAAGGACAAGAACATCGGTTACAATGTCTTGACCAGCGAATATGTCAACATGATCGAGGCGGGCATTATCGACCCGGTCAAGGTTGTGCGCGGCGCCCTGGAGAATGCCTCTTCGATCGCGGCCATGATCCTGACCACCGACGTGCTCGTCACCGACATCCCCGAAAAGGAAAAGCCGATGCCGATGCCTCCGGGCGGCGGCATGGATTACTAGGCCCACTCAACAATCCTGTAGGGGCGACTGATCAGTCGCCCCTACAATTTTTTAATTGGTATAATCTGTACGATGGATTCCCGCCCGCCTCGGATCTGGATCGGATTGACTCTCACCCTGGCCCTGGGTTTATCTTCTTGCAGTTCATTGTTTGGCACCAAACCCACCCCCACGCCCCTCGCCTCGACCGCGGTGCCCGTGCTTCCAACGGCCACCGCGCCGGCCATGGCGGTGACCGTCAACGGGCAAGGCATAACCGTTGCGGAATATACCGCCGAACTGGCGCGTTACAAATCCGCCCAGCAGGCCCTGCACAAAAATGTCTCCGAGGCGGATGCAGGCAAAACGGTGCTGGAAGATTTGATCGCCCAGGTTCTGCTGGAACAGGGGGCAAAGGCCGCGGGCTATGAAATATCGGATTCCGCTTTGCAGTCGCGGCTGGAGGCGCTGGCCTCTCAACTGGGCGGTACAGATAAACTGTTGCAATGGGAATCCACTCACGGATATAGCGCGGCCTCGTTTCGTACAGATTTGAAACGTTCGATCGACGCGGCCTGGATGCGGGATAAGATCACGCAGGCGGTTCCGACCACTGCCGATCAGGTGCATGTCCAGCAAATTCTGCTCTATAATGCGAACAGCGCCCAAAACGTTTTGCAGCAACTGCAGGGCGGCGCGGACTTCAACAGCCTGGCCGCGCAATATGATCCCAATGCGCGCGGTGATCTGGGATGGTTTCCCAGGGGCTATTTGCTTGATCCGCAGGTTGAACAGGCTGCGTTCAGCCTGCAGGTTGGGCAGATCAGCAATGTGATCCAGACCGACGTTGGCTATGACATCATCAAAGTCTTGGAACGTGATCCGCAGCATCCGTTGTCACCCGATGCGTATCTTGCCATGCAGGAGCAGGCTTTGCAGAACTGGGTGGCGCAGCACAGGGCACAGGCCGCAATTGTTCTCGCGCCTCAATGAAGGACGCGGTCGTTTGAAATATTTTGTTGGATGGAGAAACTCCGATGAGCAATTTTGATTACAACGAGCATCCCACCCCGCCAAAGGGCGGCCGCGGATTCAACCCATTGGATCTGATGTCCATCGTGGTGTTGTTGGTCACGGTCTGCATCGGGGGCTATTTTGCCTTGGTATTCATCAATCCCAACATTCCCTTGAATCCATTTCCACCGCCTCCCACGCCCTTCAGCCTTCCCACCGCGACCATTACACCCATTCAGCTGCCGGCGACCTGGACTCCGACCAATCCGCCGTTCATGACCGCGACCGACACCCCGCCTCCGACCTTCACGTTGATTCCCACGGTGACCCCCTTCTCGCTTGTCCCGCCAACGCATACGCCCTTGCCGACAGCCACTCCCAAGGCGCCTTTCACGGCCACGGTCACCTATATCAGCAGCACAATCATTTATCCTGATCTGGATTGTCACTGGCTCGGCATAGGAGGGACCATCGTGGATTCAAACGGTGCCGATTTGATCCCCATGATCATCGGGCTGGCCGGCACGCTGAACGGCCAGCAAGTGCCACTTGGGGCGGCCACTGCCAGCGGTGCCTATCCGGCCTACGGCAGGTCGGGCTTTGAATTCAATCTGGGGACCATTCTTCACCTTTCCACGGTCCCGCTTGCGTCTACCGGCACTTTATACCTGCATGTGCTGGATCAAGCCGGACTTCCCCTGTCCGACAATATCTACATCAATACCTATACCGATTGTTCCAAGAACCTGGTGCTGGTCCGTTTCAAAAAACGACCATGAACACAAAAACGAAAGGCGGTCCGCGGGCCGCCTTTCGTTTTTAAACCTCCACGTTCCAATGTTTATACTTTGCATTCTTCCCGCGCAGCAAGTCGTCGTACAGGATGCGCACTTTCGCCGTGATCGGCCCCATCTCGCCGCGGCCGATCGGGCGATGATCCACTTTGGTAACAGCCATGATCTGGGCGGCGGTGCCGGTCATGAAGAATTCGTCCGCAATGGCGACCTCCGTGCGGTCCATGGAACGTTCCAC